>JAUVBY010000134.1 GCA_030590945.1 Gammaproteobacteria bacterium
ATAATTTTCGTAGGATCACGTTAAAAGGCAGTACAACACTGTTTGTAGAAGACACTTATGTTTAGAGACTTAAAACCTAAATCCCGTTTTATCGTCATCCTCGCGTATGCGGGGATCCATAATACCGTCAGAAACAGGCTTATAGATTCCCGCCTACGCGGGAATGACGCTTTAACCGGACAGTAGTGCTCTGAGATATATATTCAGATATTAAAGGAATGATTTTCTTTAATTAAAGCGCGGGGGCATACACATACGAAATATTTATGTAAACTTTGCGACTCCATTTTGTGAATCAGGATACAGCGATATGATCAAACAACTCCAGGACAGCGGGCTTTTTCGCCAGCAGTGTTATATTAATGGTGCGTGGCGGGACGCACTTTCAGGCGAAACCATCGCGGTTACGAATCCTGCCACGGATGAAGTCATAGGTGCCACGCCAAAAATGGGTGCTTCCGAGACGCGTGAAGCAATCGAGGCGGCCGCTGTTGCGTTTACGAGCTGGAAAAAAACCACCGCAAAAGAACGTTCTGAATTACTGCGCCGCTGGTTTGAATTAATGCTGGAGCATAAAGAAGATCTGGCCCTGATCATGACACTGGAGCAGGGTAAGCCGCTGGCAGAATCACGCGGTGAAATTATGTATGCGGCGAGTTTTATTGAATGGTTCGCCGAAGAAGGCAAGCGCGTGTACGGTGATGTTATTCCGGCCACTGCGCCGGACAAGCGTATTATTGTGCTTAAGCAACCAGTTGGAGTGGTCGCAGCCATTACGCCCTGGAATTTCCCGGCTGCGATGATTACGCGCAAGGCCGCACCAGCTCTCGCAGCAGGGTGTACCTTTGTCGCAAAACCAGCCGAATTAACACCTTATTCCGCCTTTGCGCTGGCTGAACTGGCCGAACGGGCAGGCATACCTGCTGGTGTGTTCAGCGTATTAACGGGCGATGCCCCGAAAATTGGCGGTGAGATGACCGGGAATCCAATCGTGCGCAAACTAACCTTCACGGGGTCAACCGCGGTGGGTAAATTGCTGATGCAGCAATGTGCTGGAACGGTGAAGAAAGTCTCAATGGAATTGGGCGGTAACGCACCTTTTCTGGTGTTTGATGACGCTGATGTCGAGGCGGCGGTAGAAGGCGCTATGATGTCAAAATTTCGCAATACCGGGCAAACCTGTGTTTGTGCTAACCGGATTTTGGTGCAGGCTGGTGTATATGACGAGTTTGCAAAGAAAATGTCTAAAGCTATGGAAAGCCTTAGCGTTGGAAATGGTCTTGATGAAAGTAGTACTCAGGGGCCTTTGATTAACAAGGCTGCGCTACATAAGGTTGAAGAGCACGTTGAAGATGCGCAGCAAAAGGGCGCAAGTATTGCCCTGGGCGGCGCACCGCATAAGCTCGGTGGTACATTTTATCAACCTACTCTACTAACCGGTGTTACGGCGGAAATGAAAGTTGCAGGTGAGGAAACCTTTGGGCCGCTGGCGCCTTTGTTTTCATTTGACACCGAAGAAGAGGGTATCGCAATGGCTAATGATACGCCATTTGGTTTGGCATCGTATTTTTACGCCCGGGATCTTAGTCGTGTCTGGCGCGTTTCTGAAGCTCTGGAAACAGGCATCGTTGCCGTGAATACGGGCATATTTTCTACCGAAGTTGCGCCGTTTGGTGGTGTCAAAGAATCGGGTGTGGGGAGGGAAGGTTCTAAATACGGTATCGATGAATACCTGGAATTAAAATACGTATGCGTGGGTGGTGTGTAAATCGGGCAGCGCCAGTTTAATCGGTGGATTTTTCTGCCGGCGTGTCGGGTTCAGTCTCAAGCGTATCGAGTTACAGGCTGTTAGCGTCCGATGCCTCGCGCATTTCGTCAATGCGTTTTTTATCTTCGCGCAGGGTTCCCAGTTTAGTCGTTTCGAGCGAGAGTTGTTTTTTGAGCGCATCAATTTCGGATTGAGAATTGACGGGGTCGGGGGAGGCGCTCGGACTAGTTTTTGCGACATTCGCGGGTGAATAAGACGGAGTGGCTACCTGATTGTTCTCACCGTTGATGAGCAAGATGCTAATGGCACTGACAATCAATACCGCAAGAATGACGTTTACGATCATCATTTTACTGATCCCACCTTTACTATAGCGTCGGTTCAGGGTTTTTACATTTATCCGCATTTTGATTCTTCCTGGATCCCTATCATCTGACGTACATAATATGATCCAGACGCAAAAAATGCAAATATTTGTCTGAGTATCTCATTCCAGAGCTAGCGCTTAAGTAATGACATGACAAATAGTATGCTGGCAGCCAGCACTATAGAAGGGCCTGCCGGAGTATCAAAATATAAGGAGCCCCACAGGCCGAATGCGACCGAGAACAAGCCAAATACTATGGCCATCAGCGCCATCATTTCAGGCGAATTAGAGAATTTTCGAGCCGTAGCGGCCGGGATGATCAGTAAAGACACAATTAATAATACACCGACCAGCTGCATTGAAATTGCAATAATAAAACTTAGCAATAACAAGTATATAAGGCGTGTTCTTGATTCATTTATACCGTCGACCAGCGCGAGCTCCCGATGCAGGGTGAGCGATAGTATGGAGCGCCAGATCAATGCAAGCGTAGCGAGAACCACTACACCTCCGGCAGCTATCCAGAAAATATCCTGCCAGCTGATGGACAGGATGTCACCAAATAAGTATGCCAACAGGTCAATGCGTACACCAGGCAACAGACTCAGTACAATCATCCCAAGTGCCAGCGTCAGGTGCGCGAGTACGCCGAGAATGGTGTCGGAACTGTATTGCCGGGTATGCTGCAATCCCATGAGCAATAACGAGGTGATTAAGGTCACGCCGAGTATGGCCAGTTTCAGGTTAATCTGAAATAAAAATCCCAGCGCAATCCCCAGCAACGCGGCATGCGATAAGGCGGCGCCGAAATAGGACATGCGTTGCCATACGACCAAACAGCCTAAAGGGCCGCTGATAATAGCTATTCCCGCACCCCCGAGCAGGGCTCGAAGTATGAACTCATCCATGTGGTGCGTGCGTTTTGTCGTGACAGATCTCACCATGTAATCCGTGCTCATGGTCATGGTGGTGATGATACACCGCCAGTTCTCTGGCCAGCGAATCACCAAACAGGTTTGCGAATTCCGGGCTCTGGCTAACGCTTTCAGGCGAGCCTGAACAGCACAAATGACGATTCAGGCATACCACCCGGTCGGTTGCTGCCATTACAATATGTAGATCATGAGAGACCAGCAGCACGCCGCATTGTAGTTTGTCGCGCAGGTGTTGTATCAGCGTATACAAGGCGGCCTGACCACCGATATCGACGCCTGCTGTAGGTTCGTCCAGAATCAGGAGCGCGGGTTTACGGATAATGGCTCGCGCCAGTAGTACCCGGCGCATTTCGCCACCCGATAAGTGGTGCATTGAGGTGTCGATCAGATGGGCCGCGCCTGTTTGCTCAAGGGCGGCAACATACGTAGCCCTGTCGGCGCGATTGTGTAAGCGGAAAAAACGCTGAACCGTGATCGGCAAGGTTTCATCAATACCCATACTTTGAGGTACGTAGGCCATGCTGCCTCGTGGGCCGCGGACAATCTTGCCGTTATCCGGTTTGATCAAGCCAAGCGCGGTTTTAACCAGCGTGCTTTTGCCTGAACCATTGGGGCCGATCAGCGTCACTATTTCGCCCCGTTGTACGGTCAGGGAAACCTGGTCCAGAATACGCTCTCCACGGCGAATGACGCTTACATTCTGTAGCGAAAGCAAGGTTTGACCTGGGCCGGGTTGAACAGGGCTCATGCCTGACACCTTTCGCAAATTCCCATTATTTCAACAGTTTGAGAGCTAATAGTAAAGTTATAACTGAGGGCGTGTCGGGAGATTAATTGGCTCAAATCATTGCTTTCCTGCTCAAGTACCTGATTGCACTCAGTGCAAATCAGGAACTGGCCCGCGTGCGGATTGCCCGGATGATCGCAACCCACAAATGCGTTCATGGATTCAATTTTATGCACCATGCCGTGTTGCAGTAGAAAATCCAGGGCACGATAGATAGTGGGTGCTTCGGCATTTCCTTTTTCCTTGCGCAGCGCCTTTAGCAGGTCATACGCAGCCATCGGAGCGTGGCTGGCCCATACCAGTTGTAGTACGCGCTTACGAATCGGCGTGAAACGCAAACCCTGCTGCTCACACAGCATGGTTGCTGCTTGTATAGCGCTGTTGACGCATCGAGCATGATTGTGTGTGCTGTTGTGAAACTCGTGTGTTTCCTGCATCTTACTACCAGTGGAACAAAACATGTTATGTTATAATATAACATAATCCAGATTATAAATACGCCTGTGAAGTCCCGACCTTGTTTGTCAATCTGCATACGCGGAATTGCCTTACTCCTGCTATTATTTCCAGCAATACCTCAAGCCAATGCGGCGCCACACGTCGTAGTGAGCATCCCGCCCATTCACTCGTTACTTAGTTCGGTTATGAAAGGCGTAACCGAACCGATACTACTAATACCGGGTGGGCAATCTCCCCATTCTTATAGCCTCAAACCTTCCGCTGTTCGCCAGTTGGTGCGCGCTGATCTGTTCGTCTGGATAAGCCCCGATTTTGAGCTTAGCCTGAAAAAGGCGGTTACCCAGCAGCAAAGCCTAAATGTGATGACCTTGATTGAAGTGCCCGGAATGCATATTCTTCCCGCACGGCAATCTAACGCCTGGGAGGTGGATCACGCGGGCATCGATCAGAGTAAGCATTCCCGCCTGGAATCGGCAGGGCCGGGCTTGCCGGATATGCATCTGTGGTTGTCAGCTGAAAATGCACTGGCGATCGTTAGCGCGGTTGAGCAAAGATTAAGTGCACTGGACCCGGGCAACGCACACATCTACCATAGAAACAGTATTCAGGTGATCGATAAGATAAAGAATACAAAATCAACAATAGCCCGGTCTTTGCAAGAGATCAAGGATGTACCTTATCTCGTATTTCACGACGCGTATCAGTATTTTGAACGCGAATTTGACTTGAGCCCGGTGGGCACGGTGACATTGAACCCGGAGCGCAAAGCCGGAATAAAAACCTTACTGGCCATCCAGCAAAATATCCGGTTCCATGATGCCAGGTGTATATTTCATGAGCCCCAGTTCGAGCCACGTTTGCTTACACGCATCGCAGAAGATGCCGATATTCGCGTGGGAGAGCTCGACCCGGTTGGGGCGGCATTGCTACCCGGGGCTGATTTGTGGTTTGAATTAATGTTTTCTCTAAGGAATAATTTATTGGAATGTATCCAGTATTAATTGGCCAACAACTCCTGCAAACGTTCTCTCTGTACTAGGAGAGTGTCGTAAAAGCTCCCCTCTTTATCAAAGAGGGGCTGGGGGAGATTTTCATGCCAAATAAAATACTGAACTATCAATATGTTACCTGTCATTTTAAATCCCCCTCTATCCCCCTTTTTCAAAGGGGGAAGATTTTTCTATACTTTTGCGACAGCCTCTAATAGGTAGGAGGCGCTACAATACCGGTGCCAATAAGGCAGAGCCATGTGCTTTAAACCGCTCCCAGAGTGATTCATCGTTCAGCGAATAATTTTTAATTTCGGTGGAATTTTTAAGATCGTCTAAAAGCATCTGTTCGACTTCGGTCGCGAACCCGGTGTCTGCAACCACGGCTGATATTTCAAAATTGAGGCGAAAAGATCGATTGTCAAAATTAACCGTGCCGATTATCGCTGCCTTATTGTCCAGCAGCATGACTTTCTGATGCATGAAACCTTTTTCATAAAAATAGATTTTTGCACCTAATTGCGATAATTCACTGAGGTATACATTTGCGGCATGACGTACGAACCAGTTATCATTGAGTGCGGGTGTCAGGATTCGTACATCCAGATTTTTCAGCAAGGCGAGCCGTAGCGCGGCCATGGTTGCTTCATCAGGAATAAAGTAGGGCGTCGCAATCCAGATCTTCTCTCGCGCTATATTGATCGCGTGCGTAAAAAACAGGCTGGCGGTTTCGAGTTCGTCTGCCGGTCCGGAGTCGAGGATCAGTACTTCTTTTCCCGCATCGACATCTTCCAGGCCTTCAGCCGCCCGGGGTAGCCAGGATAAATCATTTAAAACGCTATTATCCGCCCAGTACCAATCGTTCCAGAAAACCGATTGAGCAAGCAGAGCTGCGGGCCCTATGATGCGCATATGGGTATCCCGCCAGGGGCTGAGTTTGGGGTCGTGGCCCAGATAATCATCGCCCACATTTAAGCCGCCAACCCACGCGCTGAGACCATCGACCACGACAATTTTACGGTGATTGCGAAAATTTACCTGGAAATGATTTTGTTTGCCCTGGCGGGTGTTAAAGGGAATAATTTTTATTCCAGCCTGGCTGAAATCGTCCAGCCAGGGCTGTTTTAAATCGCCGCTGCCGAGTTCATCGTATAGCACATATACTTTTACACCCTCACCTGCTTTTCGAATCAGTTGCTCTTTGAAGCGGTTTCCGCTGTTATCGGCACGCAGGATATAAAACTGAAATAATACGTATTTTTCTGCGGCTTCAATGCCTTCATGCAAGCTGTCGTAGGTTGCCCGCCCGTCGATCAGCAGCTGCACGTCATTGCCTTTCATAAAGGGTGTTTGAGCTAGCGACTGGATGGCCTCATACTCCGGAAAATCCGGCGGTACTTCAACGCTATAATGGCGGAACGACTCTATGATTTCTGTACGCTGTGTGTCGATATCCAACACTTTATCGCGACGTGCATCCACGTAACCCTGAAATTTACTGCGCCCGAATACCCAGTATGCGGGTACGGCAATGGCAGAAAAAGTGTTCAGGCTTATTACCCAGGCAATGGCACCTTGCGCAGTACGAGTATTGAGTACCGCATGTACAGAAGAAATAAAGCCCATGACCTGAAACAGCGCCAGAATTAGAATCGTAATTTTCATGTGCTTTTTCTTAACCCTCTTACTCATATTCAGGTGAGCAATGTATTACCCGGTATTTGCCTATTCTTCGCTTTCAAACCAGCGGTACACAAAACCCGCTAGTAAGGCACCGACAATAGGAGCTAGCCAGAATAACCAGAGTTGGGACAAGGCCCAATCACCTTGAAAGATCGCAACACCGGTGCTACGCGCGGGGTTAACCGAGGTGTTGGTGACGGGTATACTGATGAGGTGGATCAGCGTTAGCCCCAGCCCCAGCCCGATGGCGATAGGGGCGAACCCTGCTGGAGCGCGTTTGTCGGTTGCGCCCAGGATAATTATTAGAAACATAAAGGTCATCACGATTTCGATGACCAGCGCAGAGGTAAGCTGATAGCCCGCAGGCGAGTGCACACCAAAACCGTTGGAGGCGAAACCTGATGCGCTGGCATCAAACCCCGACAAGCCGGTTGCGATTTAAAGCGTCATTCCCGCGAAGGCGGGAATCCATAAGCCTGTTTCTGACGGTATTATGGATCCCCGCATACGCGAGGATGACGATAAAACGGGATTTAGGTTTTAAGTCTCTAAACATAAGTGTCTTCTG
>JAUVBY010000142.1 GCA_030590945.1 Gammaproteobacteria bacterium
ATGCGTTCTTTAAGTTCATCTTTGCTGGAAACGCGAATGTGTCGCAGGAAAGAACGCGCCATTTTAGAGAAGGCCGATTCAATCATATTCAACCATGATCCGTGTTTGGGGGTATGCACGTAGATAAACCGACCAGGGCGAGACTTGAGATAGGCCATGGTTTCCTTTGAGACATGGGCCGAGTGATTATCCAGAATTATTCGGATCGTACTCGACTTGGGATAGGTTTCATCCAGTTCTTTGAGGAGTTCAATAAACTCTCTGCTGCGGTGCCGATCGTGAACTTGTGCCAGGATCTTACCATTGTGTAAATCGAGCGCTGCGAGGATAGAAACCGTGCCCAGACGCTTGTATTCGTAGTCGCGTCCTACACCCGCATGCTGCCCTGGTTTGGGTGGTAAATCAGGTGCAACTGTATTGATGGCCTGTACGCCGGGTTTTTCATCAATCGACACCGTAATAATCCTTGGTGGGACAAGACTCGTTGTTGCCTTATCATTTTGTAGATTCACCTCTTGATAGACCATCAGCACCTCCTGCATTTTCAGTTCGAAATCGGGATCGCGACGCTCGAGGTAATATCTAATTTTATGCGGGCGTATTTCATTTGCTGAGAGGATTCTCCAAACCGTGGCTTTAGCCGCCCGAAATGCCGAAGGGTGCCCTGCCGGTGGTGCGTGTTCGCGGGTATACTTAGCCAACTCACTGAGTGTCCACCGTTCAGCGGCCAAGCCATGCTCTTTGGGTTTCGTGCACGCCAAGTTAGTCACCCATGTTTTTGCAGCATCATCAATGACCGGCTCGAAGGGCCGGTGGTGCTGGTCTTTCAATCCCGCATCGGCACCTGCAGCCAGGGCTTTGTCAATGCATTTGTATTATGGTAGGTCGACTCACATTGGCCCGTTTCTGGATTTGCAAGATTGGGACCTCATCGGCATAGTGCAGTAAAATCTTGGCGCGTTGCACCTCTCGCAATGGCGCGGTACGGGAATGACTAAGTTGGTCAAGCATATTTCGTTGTGCGTCGCTTAAGTGAAGTTTTGCTCGTTGAGTTTTGCGTGCCATGGCTATCTCCGGTATTTGCGAGCAGGATAGCTGAATTTGACATTATCGTAAATGTATTATTGAATCGTTATACTGGTTCAAACCAACAGATATACATAGAATATGCGGGTCCGTCAGATGTTGATACACTAATGGATAACCTGGTTAACTACATCAATAGCTATCCCCCAGACAACATTGATTTAGAAATTGCTGCAAACATTTATGCCAGGGTGCACATGGGGTTCGTGCATATTCTCCCATTTTACGATGGCAACGGCAGAATGGCCCGGCTCATTGCAAATCTATTCCTATTGAAGGCAGGGCTGCCGCCGCTGGTCATTAATCAGTCCATGCGGCAGCAATATATTACCTGCCTGGCTGATTATCAGCTTGCTATTGGAAAGCTGAACAAAGGCAAGGGTGTTTGGCCGGATGAAGATAGGCTTAAAGAATTTTCAGCATTTTGCCAAAGTGCCTATGCAGAGACTAAAAAGCTAATCCAAATAGCGGTGAACAAGCAATGATAATGTCACCAATATCATCGTTGTATTCAGCTTTGCTTAGTTTTCTAAAAAGTTTTTCAGCAACTCAGAGCGACTTGGATGGCGTAATTTTCTGAGGGCTTTGGCTTCGATCTGACGGATACGCTCGCGCGTGACGTCAAATTGCTTGCCCACTTCTTCGAGCGTGTGATCGGTGTTCATGTTGATACCGAAACGCATTTGCAGAACCTTGGCTTCCCGCTCGGTGAGCGTGCTGAGGATCTCTTTGGTGGCATCGCGCAGGCCAATGTTGGTGGCAAATTCATCCGGCGCGGTGATGTTCTTATCTTCGATAAAATCACCCAGGTGTGAATCGTCATCATCGCCAACCGGGGTTTCCATGGAAATCGGTTCCTTGGCAATTTTTAATACTTTACGCACTTTATCTTCGGGCATTTCCATCAGTACAGCCAGTTCTTCAGGTGTCGCTTCGCGTCCTTTTTCCTGCATGATCTGGCGTGACATACGGTTGAGTTTGTTGATGGTCTCAATCATGTGTACCGGGATACGGATGGTGCGTGCCTGGTCTGCGATAGAGCGAGTGATAGCCTGGCGAATCCACCAGGTCGCATAGGTTGAAAACTTGTAACCACGGCGATATTCAAATTTGTCTACCGCTTTCATCAAACCGATATTGCCTTCCTGGATTAAATCCAGAAACTGCAGGCCACGGTTGGTGTATTTTTTGGCGATCGAAATCACCAGGCGCAGGTTAGCCTCGACCATTTCTTTTTTCGCGCGACGTGCCTTGGCTTCGCCAATGGACATGCGGCGTGCAATGTCTTTGAGCGTGGGTAATGGCAAGCCCATCGTATTTTCGATATTGTGCATCTGACGTGTATGCAGGCACAGGTGATCGCGGAACTGGTTCAGGCTTTTCGCCTTGTCAGGTGTAGCTTCAATCAGGTTTTCCAGCCAGCTTTCTTTGGTTTCACTGCCGATAAAATACTGGGTAAAGGTCGCCCGTGGGATGCTGCATTTGGAGATGCAGATGCCTGCAATTTTACGCTCGAGCTTGCGGATTTTATCCAGCGAGCCACGCATAATGTCGTTCAGTTTTTCGATCTGTATGGGCGTGATTTTCAGCATCATCAGCTCATCAGCGATTTTTTTCAGCTGGCTTTGCGCTTTTTCGGATACATTACTATCGGTTTCGATGATCTTCAGATAGTTACGGTACAGCGTGCGTATCTTCTTGAAACGTCGATTCGCTTCTTCCGGGTCCGGGCCGGTATTGACTTCTTCGTCATCATTTTCGCCCGGTTGCGGAGGCAAAATAATATCAGGAATTATTTCATTCGGATCAATAAAATCGACCAGGAAATCGGTCAATTTCATTTCTTCAGCTTTAATCTTGTCGACGATATTGATGACTTCTTCAATGACGCGCGGGCAGTTTGAGACCGCCTCATTGCGTTGCTTTAAGCCAGCCTCTATGCGCTTGGCCAGGCGGATTTCATCTTCACGCGTCAATAACTCTACGGTGCCCATTTCACGCATATACATGCGCACGGGATCGGTGGTTCTGCCGAATTCACTTTCTACCGCTGTTTTGAGTACCGCTTCCGCTTCTTCGACAACCTCTTCATCTTCCGGGTTGTCGGTTTTAAGCAGTAATTCGTCAGCATCAGGCACTTTGTCAAAAACCTCGATGCCCATATCGTTGATCATTTTAACGACCGCTTCGATTTGATCGGTGTCGTGCATATCCTCAGGGAGGTGATCGTTGATCTCTGCGTAAGTTAAAAAACCCTGAGCTTTACCCTTTAGGATCATCTGCTTCATCGCAGACTTTTCGGATGCTTTTGGCTGTTTGGGTTGGACGTCGGCTTTCGCGACGATTTTCTTCTTAACTACGGGTTTCTTTTTGGTAGCAGGCTTGATATTTTTCTTTTCTACAACGCCCGTTTTTGTGTCAGCCATTCAACAACCTCTTAGTTTATGCACAAGCGTGCGTCAAAAATGAAAAAGCGCGTTACTATAACGTAAGCATCATTCAAGCGCCAGAAAAGCCGGTGCATTTTGGCGAGATATAACGCAGATGGGGGTAATTCATTAGTATTCAAGAGGATTTCACAGGGTTCTCCAAAACACATAGCCATGTGGGCGACAGGCTTTGGGGTGATTGGGTATAATCGCGCCTTAAATTAGACTACATTCAACGCATGGATACAAAATTAAAATTGGGCCTTCCTAAGGGTAGCCTGGAAGCATCAACTCTGAAATTGTTCGATCAGGCTGGCTGGAAGATCAATGTGCGTTCGCGCCACTATTTCCCGACTGTAAATGATCCTGAATTATCCTGTAAGCTGATTAAATCCAAAGAACTGGGACCGTATGTTGAAAGCGGTGTGCTGGATTGCGGCCTGACCGGGCAGGACTGGATTATTGAGAATAATTCTGATGTTGAGGAAATATGCGGCCTGCATTATTCCAAGGCATCGGATCAGGGTTGCCGTTGGGTTTTAATTGTCAAAAATGATTCACCAGTCCAGTCGATTCAGGATTTGGCAGGAAAACTGATTGTGACCGAATTGATGGGATTTACCGAACGTTATCTAAAGGAGCACAACGTCGACGCGACGGTGCAGCATTCCTGGGGTGCCACTGAAGCCAAGGTAGTCGAAGGATTGGCGGATGCGGCGGTGGAAATCACTGAAACCGGAACCACCATTCGAGCACATGGCTTACGTATCGTCGAAGATTTATTACAAACGCATACGGTATTTGTGGCCAATAAACAGGCAATGCAAGACCCCTGGAAGCGTAAGAAAATTGAAAACATCGCCTTGATGCTTGAGAGCGCCATGGCCGCGCGAGACAAAGTCCTGCTTAAACTCAATGCGCCGATTGATAAGCTTGATCAGATTGTCAAGGTATTGCCAAGTTTGCATGCGCCGACCATCAACCGCTTGCACGGAGACGACTGGGTAGCGGTCGAAACGGTGATCAATCGCCTACAGACGCGTGAATTGATTCCACAGTTAAAAGCAGCGGGTGCAGAGGGGATTCTTGAGTTGAACCTGACCAAGCTGGTGGGGTAGCCGTTCAGGAAGTTCTGGAGTTCCGGAACTACCCCGAAAAACTAAGGCACAAAAAAAGCAGCGCAATGCGCTGCTTTTCGTTTTCTCCGACAAAAAGCCGAAATGGTATTCCGGGGGTTTAGCCGCCGAGGTACGCGGTATCGCTTGCTTCGGTTGGGCCCAGCGACCATGCGCCACGCATTTTAGCGTGCATCGTGGCCGAATCAATCTCGCCCTGGCTTGAGTTGCGAGGAATTTCCAGGTCCTGGCCGGGGAAAATCAAATCAGCATCAGTAATCTGGTTTGCATTCGCTTTATAAATCAAAGGCCAGCTGTAAGGAGTGCCGTAAATATCGCCCATTTCTGAGATTCCCCAGAGATGGTCACCGCTAACCACGGTGTAACTGCTTGTCTTGCCATCCATCATGGGTGCAGGTGCAACCACTTCTTTTTCAGGGGCTGGTGCGGCCATGGCTTCCTTATCACCCGTATTTACTTTTGCAGTAACGCATCCACCGGTTGCCGCAATAGCAATGGCGAGTGTGGTGAGTTTCAATAATTTGTACTTTGCCTGACGCATGTTTTTCTTCTCCCAAAAAGCGATGAGTTATAATGTCCGTAAGGCCTGCGATCGTTGTGGTCCTCTTTGATCATTCAGGCACTTCAATTCGGGTAAGTTTACGCTTTGCCTGCTGTAGGCGCAACATTTTGCAGAAAATTAGTGTAATTTAATTCAGCGCCGAAATTTACCGACAAATAGCTATCTGTGACAACACCGACTTCCAACATCGTTTTGGCAACCCTTAATGCGCGGTATGTTCATGCCGCCTTCGGCTTGCGTTATCTTAAGGCCAATTTAAAGGAGCTTGAGGCCGATACCCTGATCCGTGAGTTCACTCTGGAACAGCGGCCGCTGGATATCGCTGAGCAGATTTTGTCGCATCAACCCAAAATAGTCGGCCTGGGTGTATATATCTGGAACGTGCAGTTAAGTCTGGAAACTGCAGCCCTGATTAAAAAAATTGCACCGCAAGTTCAACTCGTGCTGGGCGGGCCGGAGGTCAGTTATGAACAGGCCGATCAAGCCATCTGCCAGCTGGCAGATCATGTTCTAAGCGGGCCGGCCGAAGGTGAGTTTTACGCATTATGCCGGGCATTACTGGATGGCAATCAACCGGGCCGCACCACAGCGCTTGCGCTCGATGATCTCAAACTACCGTATTACCTGTATACGGATGAAGATCTAAAGCATCGCGTGTTGTACGTTGAAGCCTCTCGCGGCTGCCCGTTTAAGTGTGAGTTCTGCCTGTCAGCGCTGGATAAAACCGCCAAAGCGTTTGCGTTGGACAGGTTTCTGGAAGAGATGGACGTGCTTTATCAGCGCGGTGCGCGGCATTTTAAATTTGTGGATCGAACCTTTAATCTGAGCACGCGGGTTAGCCTGCCCATCATGCAGTTTTTTCTGGATCGCCTGCACCGCGATTCGAATGTAAATGACATATTTGTGCATTTTGAGGTCATTCCTGATCGTTTGCCGGAATCGCTCAAGGCGCTGATCGCACAGTTCCCCCCCGGCAGCCTGCAATTTGAAGTGGGGGTGCAAACCTTTAACCCAAAGGTGCAGGCCATCGTTCAGCGCAAGCAGGACAATCATCGCACCGAACAGAATTTAGACTGGTTGTGCCGAATTAGCCCGGCGCATATTCACACAGATCTTATTTTTGGCCTGCCCGGCGAAAGCCTGGATAGCATGGCGCAGAGTTTTAATAAGCTGGTTGCGTTGCAGCCGGATGAAATTCAGCTGGGGATACTAAAGCGCTTGCGCGGAATGCCGATGGCCAAACGCGAGGCCGAATACGAACTGGTGTTCAACCCTAACCCGCCATACGATATATTATCGACGCGCGACGTTGATTTTGAGAGCATGCAAAAACTAAGACGCATGGCGCGATACTGGGATCTGGTCGCCAACTCCGGGCGCTTTAAAAACAGCCTGGCCCGGGTGTTGGGCGATTCACCTTTTGATCGATTCATGCGCTTAAGCGAATGGTTGTTTCTGACCACCGGACAGACACACAAAATAAGTCTGAAGCGATTGTTTGATCTGCTTTTTGACGCATTAACAACCGAATTTGGTCTGGATGAAACATCGGCCAAAGCCTGCCTGCGAGCGGATTATGAGAGCAGTGGAATTAAGGGGTTGCCCCAGTGTTTGCTTGTCGCGCGAGCCCGGTTAAAAAAGGAGCCAGGCCGAAGGTCGACTAACAAGCGACAGCGGGTGCATGGTGCCTGAGAAGTGGTCTTTGGAATCACTACTGTCCGGTTAAAGCGTCATTCCCGCGAAGGCGGGAATCCATAAGCCTGTTTCTGACGGTATTATGGATCCCCGCATACGCGAGGATGACGATAAAACGGGATTTAGGTTTTAAGTCTC
>JAUVBY010000147.1 GCA_030590945.1 Gammaproteobacteria bacterium
AAGGGTATTGTGCCTGGCAAAGACGATGAAGCAGAAGATAAGACGAAAGAGGAAGAACCCGTTAGCGTCTAAAGCCAGTATATTGTGAGAGATGTAGAAGGGCGTAGGGTGCCATAAATATAAATATAAATATGGGCGCAGCGCATCCACCGAAATAGATTAATAATGGTGGATGCGTTGCACTTATCCACCCTTGGTTCTAAGCTAAATAGTATGGATGACAAAGAACGCAAAAAGCAAATTGCCACGCTGTGGGCTAAAGCGATGAATGCGCTGGCACGCCGTGAACACAGTGCCTACGAAATAAGGCAAAAACTGAAGCCCAAAGCAAGCTCAGAACTGATCGACGAGTTGCTTGATGCGCTGTTAAAAGATGATTTGCTGAGCGATGAACGCTTTGCGCATATGCTGTGTCGTTCGCGTTTTAACAGGGGCGTAGGGCCCGTGCGTATCGCACATGAGCTTCGACAGCATCAGATTCTTGCCGAGTGGTCAGAACAGGCGATGGATGAGTATGCGGGGCGGTGGGTTGAGCATTTGCAGGCGCTGGATAAAAGAAAATATGGTGATGCCCCGGCAGCTGATTACAAAGCCTGGGCAAAGCGCGCGAGATTTTTTCAGGGGCGTGGGTTTACCACGGAGCAGATTAATCAGGCGATTCCGCGGTGATTGCCATTTGGTGGATGCGCTGCGCTTATGCCACCCTGCAATGTGCCTTGTCTCGCAATTTCAAGGGGGGATAAACAAAGCGCATCCACAATGTGCCATGTCTCGCGGTTTCGTAGGGGGGATAAGCAAAGCGCATCCACCATCGCCGCGCAATATATCTAATATGTATGGACATCTACGTCCTGTTATTAACACGTAGTCACCGCTATACTCCAAGACACCATTATTGATCGCGTGCCCCTCGTATTCCCAGCCCATGAAAACCTCTGAAATCAGACAGAAATTTATCGACTTTTTTGTCGAAAACGGTCACACAGAAGTGCCGAGCAGTCCCTTGATTCCGGGCAATGATCCAACCCTGTTGTTTACCAATGCGGGTATGGTGCAATTTAAAGATACCTTTCTCGGGCAGGAAAAACGCGATTACGTTCGTGCGGTCACTTCTCAACGTTGCGTGCGTGCCGGCGGTAAGCACAATGATCTGGAAAACGTAGGTTACACCGCACGCCATCATACCTTTTTTGAAATGCTGGGTAACTTCAGTTTTGGAGACTATTTTAAAGCGGATGCGATTCGTTATGCCTGGCAATTATTGACAGAAGAGTTTGCCTTGCCCGCAGAGCGTTTGTGGATCACGGTTTTTGAAGAAGACGATGAAGCCGCCGATATCTGGATAAACGAGATCGGAGTAGACCCGGAAAAAGTGACGCGAATCGGTGCCAAAGATAATTTTTGGCAAATGGGTGATACCGGTCCTTGCGGGCCGTGCTCGGAGATATTTTATGATCACGGTGAAGACGTGGCAGGCGGCCCTCCGGGAACACCCGAAGAAGATGGCGACCGCTACGTGGAGATCTGGAATCTGGTATTCATGCAATACAACAAGGATGATCAGGGAATACTAAACCCCTTACCCCGGCCATCAGTCGATACCGGTATGGGGCTGGAACGCATGGCCGCAGTGCTGCAACACGTCCACAGTAATTACGAAATTGATTTGTTTGAAAACCTGATCAAGGATGCAGCACGTGTACTTGAGGTGCCTGCGACCAAAGAGAATAAATCGCTGCGTGTGATTGCCGATCATATTCGTGCGACCGCTTTTTTAATTGTCGATGGTGTGACGCCTTCTAATGAAGGGCGGGGCTACGTATTGCGGCGTATTATCCGGCGCGCGATTCGTCACGGCTATCAACAGGGCAGACGGCAGCCCTTTATTCATCTGCTGGTGCCTGCATTGATCAAAGAAATGAGCGATGCTTATCCAGAGCTTAAGCAGAACCAGGTCACCATCGAGCGCGTACTGGAAAAAGAGAATACCAAGTTTATTGAAACCCTGGCGCAGGGGATAGAGATTCTTGACGCAGAATTTAAACGGTTGAAAAGTTCAGTTCTGCCGGGTGAAGTGGTCTTCAAGCTATATGATACATTTGGTTTTCCCTATGATTTAACTGCAGACTACGCGCGTGAGCATAATATCACGCTGGATCAGGCAGGTTTTGATGTTGCAATGTCGGCCCAGCGCGAACGCGCCCGTGCAGCGAAAAAATTTAACGCTGAGGCGCAGTTGGTTATTGATACAAACAGTACGCGATTTACCGGGTACACTGATTTGAATGTGCGGGCGGAGGTAGTAGCGACCGGGCAGGCAGATCAGCAAACTGAAAAATTATCCGCAGGAGACAAAGGTGCGATTGTTTTAAACCAGACTTCATTTTATGCTGAAAGCGGCGGACAGGCAGGGGACAAAGGCGTGCTGCGCGCCGAGAACGCGGAATTTCGTGTTGATGATACTCAGTATCTTGCGAATAAAGTTGTTGCCCATATTGGCGAGGTCATTTCAGGCCAGTTTTCATCGGGGATAAGCATTGATGCATTAGTCGATCATGAGGGTCGGGCACATTGTGCTGCAAATCACTCGGTTACCCATCTGATGCATGCGGCGTTAAAAAATGTTCTAGGTGAACATGTTCAGCAAAAGGGCTCGCAAGTTCTGCCCGAGCGTATGCGCTTTGACTTTTCGCATTTTGAGCCGGTAACGCCAGCCGAACTTCGCCGCATCGAAGATATGGTGAACGAACAGATTCGCGCAAATTCACTCGTCGAGACATCTGAAATGGCGCTGGATGAGGCAAAAGCACGTGGCGCGGCCGCGTTGTTTGGTGAGAAATACGAGGCGGATGTTCGGGTAGTGGAAATGGGCGACTTTTCGTTGGAATTGTGTGGCGGCACCCACGTTTCAGCAACCGGGGAAATTGGTCTGTTTAAGATACTTTCAGAGACGGGTATTGCGGCTGGCGTGAGGAGAATTGAAGTCTTAACGGGCCAGGCAGCGCTTGATCAGGTGCATGTTGAATACGATGCGCTTAAAGGGGTCATGCAAAAACTCAATACCAGCCCGCAAGGCCTGTCTGAAAAGCTCGACTTGGTGTTACAGCAGAACAAAGCTCTGAGCAAGAGCCTGCAAACCGCACAGTCGAAACTGGCCATGGCCGGGTCTCAAACCGGCCGGGATACGCAAACGGTGGTTGAAGATGCCGCGGGAACGCCGTTCATGCGCCTTAGAGTGGATGGTGTTGACGTAAACACCCTGCGTTTAACCGTGGATCAGGCCAGAGACAAAGTCGGCGAAGGTGTAGTGGTTGTAGGGGGTTCAAACGAGGGCAAGGTTACTTTGATCGTGGCAGTTTCCAAAAGTCTGACAGATCGATTTCAAGCTGGAACACTGATCCAGGCAGTAATGCCGCTCGTGGGCGGACGCGGCGGCGGTAAACCTGAGATGGCGCAGGGCGGCGGAACAGATCCCGAAGGTCTGGATAAAGCGCTGGAAGAAGTTAAAACCCTGATCGTCTCGTAAACATTGGTGGCATAAGCGTAGCGTATCCACCATTATATTCACCACTAAACCCTTTACTTTAAGTCCCGAAAGCGGTTAAATCCGCGCCCGAAATAATTTCTTCCCTGCTTAGACAAAATACATAGTGGCTTTATACGTCGAAAAATATGGCGGTACTTCTGTTGGCAGTGTCGAGCGCATTAACGCGGTTGCCAGCAAGGTTGCGTCTGAACTAAAAGCAGGGCACCAGGTAGTTATTGTGGTTTCGGCGATGAGCGGCGAGACCAATCGATTGTTGGCGCTGGCCAATGAGATTAACGACCATCCCCCGGCGCGAGAACTGGATGTGCTGGTGTCGACCGGAGAGCAGGTTACTATAGCGCTTTTGTGCATGGCCCTGGACGCGCAAAATGTTGAGGCGCGATCTTATACCGGAGCCCAGGCAAATATCCGCACCGATGAGGTTCATGGCAAGGCGCGCATCGTCGATATTCAAGGTGATGCGATGCAGGCGGATCTGGATATTGGAAGAGTGGTTGTGGTTGCTGGTTTTCAAGGGATCGATGCGAATAATAATATTACTACTCTAGGGCGTGGTGGTTCCGATACGACCGCAGTGGCATTAGCGGCCGCGCTCAAGGCAGACGAATGCCGTATTTATACTGATGTGGATGGCGTATATACGACTGACCCGCGTATCGTGCCCGAGGCGCGACGGCTGGACCAGATTTCTTTTGAAGAGATGTTGGAGTTGGCGAGTCTGGGTGCTAAGGTATTACAAATACGATCGGTAGAATTCGCCAGCAAATACGCCGTACCCCTGAGGGTCTTATCATCATTTAAAGCGGGCAAGGGCACGCTGATTACGAGTGAGGAAAATATTGTGGAACAGCCAGTTATTACCGGTATTACGTATAACCGTGATGAAGCAAAAGTAACCATGCGTGGCGTGCCGGATACTCCCGGAATTGCGCATCGTATTTTAGGTGTTATATCCGATGAACATATCAATGTAGATATGATTATTCAGAATGTCAGCGCTGAGGGGCTCACGGATTTCACGTTTACCGTGCCAAGCCAGGAAATGGAAAAAAGCATTAAAGTGCTGCAGCCGTTGGTAGAGGAATTAAATGCCCAGGAAGTGGTTGCGGATGATGATTTGGCGAAAATTTCCGTCGTGGGTATCGGTATGCGTTCTCATGAAGGTATCGCCACCAAAATGTTCAAGGCATTATCGGAAAAAGGCATCAATATTCAGATGATTTCTACTTCCGAAATCAAGATATCAGTCACCATTAGAAAAGAATTTACCGAGTTAGCTGTACGTACGCTGCACACAACTTTTGAATTAGAAAAATAGGCGTAAGATTCGAATTCATTTAGCTGCGATTCAGGATGTTTGATGTATAATCCGGCGCCGCAACCGTTGCAGGCGCCCAGATGTATTAGAGGCGGATATATGGTGTATAATTAACGACCAAAGGTAAAAAGGAGCAGAACAGTGCTAATTTTAACAAGACGAATAGGCGAGTCAGTCCATATCGGAGATGATATTCGCTTAACAGTATTAGGTGTCAGAGATTCTCAGGTGCGAATTGGTATCAATGCCCCTAAAGACGTCCCGGTTCATCGAGAAGAAATCTACTATCGAATCAAACACGAGCAGGAAATGCGTGGAGGTCAAACCGATAGCAACGCTGAAGGCGACGATAAAACAGAAGAAGAAATAGACGATAATTTCGGCAACGCATAAATATAGTTGTTTTTAAAGCATCGCTATATCAAAATAGCGATGCTTTTTATTGGAGAGATGGCCGAGTTGGCTGAAGGCGCTCCCCTGCTAAGGGAGTATAGGGTTTATAGCTCTATCGAGGGTTCGAATCCCTCTCTCTCCGCCAATACATATAGATAACCTGCTGATGTTAAGCAGGTTTTTCTGTTTCTGGATCATGCGAACCGTCAGGAAGACCGTCAATTGTGGTTGTTACCATGCTGATGATCATTAGAAAGGGAAATTGAGAGGGAAGCTGCTTTTTAGCTCGTAATCCCTAACCGTATGCAACCCGTATACCTAACTTTCAAAACATCACCACCTCTACCGTAGGTATGCCGTACTGTTAATACGATACTCTTAGCCAGAAGTCAGCCAGGGTAAAAGAACCTTGGCTTTTGTCTGTCTCGTTAAGGATTGTTAGACAACTGCGCACCTCACCGCCCATTGAATGACACGCCGATTACTACCGCGCAGATGTTTAACAATCCTTAACCCACGCGGACATTTTAGGCCATAAAAAACCGCCTCGGAAGGCGGCTTATCAGTATTTAGCGAATTTGATTTCCGTTTATGTATCACAATCCCAAGTCAAAGGTGAAAAACCAGGGCAGGAGTCAACCCGTAATAATGTAACAACAAGCGGGCCTGGTGCGCTTTGTCCACGCTCCATTGTAAATACAACACTATCGGCAGTTAGGTCGGTAAGTGTCGCACTTCTTGATGGAGGTCCATCACCCTCGCAACCTGGCGCTACTGCAGTCTGCGGCATTTGACCTGATGCGCCACCTATTGGTATCGTACCAGAGCGCTGGTTATAGCCTACATTGTCCCAATCTGTCGCTTGAGTGACTTCAGCTGAGTCGCCGCAGACCGTAGCACATACGGTCAATAGGGAGTCTTCTCCCTCGTTTTTGAATTCAATATGCGACACTGCGTATATAGCGCAACCACTGGTTTCAGCGTGCGCTGGAAGCATTACGGTATCAATTACTGGTTTAGTCCACGATTCAGGTAAAGACTTCCCGGCCACTACAGCACCAGAACCTACAGCAATAGATTTAAGCAGTTTACGTCTGCTATCGTTTGATTTTTTATTGGCCATGGTGGTTTCCTTTTGTTTAGTGTGGTTGAAATATGCCTGAACAAACCATGAATGTCAGCAGTTAAATTCTGGATGCCAAAATGTCCACTCAGTGTGTAGCAGACAATTTAACTTTTGGCAGCAAGCTCTCTAACTTATTACCTTCAATTTCACTAGCGTAGCCACTGCAGCCCTTCAGGGCGGGAGGTGGCAAGCGGCTGGATAACAATAAGAAAATACTTATTTATTTCTTCTTATTGGTTCGAATTTTTAAAATGGGTTTTTTCTTGGCAGTACGCTTCACTGGGCCACCTATCCTGCGTGGACTAATTCTGATTGCCCCAGCCTCACAGCCTAACCTTCCTTGGGTCACTCCGCTTCGCTCCGTAATCCCGGCGTAAGGTATAGTCTGATCGTCTTTGTCAATCAGAATGAG
>JAUVBY010000018.1 GCA_030590945.1 Gammaproteobacteria bacterium
CCTTCAACATAGGTTAGTGCCATCATTTTTGTAAGGCCTAGCTGGCGTGCATAGGCTTCAATTTCCTGTACAAGCAATTTACCCAGGTTCTGACGTTTGTATGAAGGATCAACCGCCAGGCTGCGAACCTCCCCCAATTCAGTGCTGAATACCTCTATAGCGACGCAGGCGACAACCCGGTTATCATCTTCGATGACAAAAAACTGGGGAATCAGGCTCAGAATTTCACTCACAGCGCGCGGGAGCAATACTTCCTGGTCGCTATACTTCGTCAGCAACTCGTGAATGCCGTCGGCGTGCCAGACATTGGCTGCTTTTACCTCGAAATCTGTCATGATTAAACCGTAATACTATCTGCAATCAAACTGCGTGCATGTGCGAGCGATTCATCGCTTAGGTTTTCGCCACCCACCATGCGCGCGATTTCGTTGATTTTACCCGACTCATCGAGTGCTTCAATACTCAATTTCACTTGTTTTTCCTGTTGCTTACCCTGTTGCTTATTGGCGTGATAGTGGCGCGTACCGTAAGCCGCCACCTGGGGCAGGTGTGTAATACAAAGAATTTGCCGGTTTTGCGCCAGCTGAGCGAGCATTTTGCCGATAATGGCAGCGGTTTTCCCACCTACGCCGACATCCACTTCATCAAAAACCAGGGAATTGACGGTTGCCAGATCGGAAAGTATCAATTGTATCGCCAGGGAAATACGCGAAAGCTCGCCCCCGGAGGCGACACGTGAAAGCGGCATGCCCGGCATGCCGGTATTGGTGCTGACTTCAAAGCTGATACTTTCCATGCCGGTTTCCCGGCCAATGCCGGATACCGGGCTATTTTCGTCGCCCGGATTTGAACTGCCCGGAGTGGTTTGTAAAACAATATTAAATTCACCGCCCTCCATGGCCAGCGACTGTATGGCCAGAGTAATCGCTTTTGAGAGTTTCTGCGCATGAGAAACTCGTTTCTGGCTGATGGTCTTTGCCAGTTCGGCGTACTGTGTACCCAGCGCCTGGATCTCGCCTGACAGCGCGTGTTCATTTTGTTCAGGGTTCTCCGCTATTTCCAGCTCGCTTAACAAAACCTGATAAGTATCATATAGCTGTTCGGGCTCGACACGATGTTTACGCGCCAATTCCATATAAGCTGCGTAACGCTGCTCGATTTGTTCAAGTTCGCCTTCATCCAGGTCGATTGATTCAGCGGCGTGCTGCAGGCTGGTTTCACTCTCAATCAGCAGGGTTTGCGCTTCGCGCAGGACGTCACTGATGTCGGTAAATCCGGAAGCGATGGCGTGCGCACGATCAAGTTCGGATATCACCAAACCAAGCTTTGAGCTAAGCGATGCCTGGCTTGACTCATCACCCATTAACGTCTGTTCTGCCTTTTTCACCAAAGCCGCCAGCTCGGCCTGGTGGTGTATGCGTTGATGATTGTTGTACAGTTTGGGCCATTCATTTTCCTGCGGTGAAAATTTAGATAATTCATCCACCTGAAATTGCAGGAAATCCAGCTTTTCGTGCGCGCGGGAGGAATCCGAACGCAGCTGATTTAACTGCGTGATGTATTGTTGCAGTTTGTGATAACAATGTCTTATCTGGCTGACCTGCTGGTTGATGCCGGCGTATTTATCCAGTAGCTCGCGCTGTGTGTCAGCGCGCAACAAAGATTGATGTTCGTGCTGGCCGTGTATATCTATTAATAATTCGCCGACCTTGCGCAGCATGCCCGCGGTCACCATACGACCGTTGATATACGCCTTGCTGCCTGATTCGGCATTGATCACCCTGCGCAGTTGGCACTCCTTGTCTTCATCAAGTTCCTGCTCGGCCAGCAAACCGGCTACTGCTTTGTTTTTTGATATGTCAAAAATCGCCTGAATTTCGGCACGCTTACAGCCATGTTTCACCACGCCGGGTTCGGCGCGCTGGCCCAGCACCAGGCCAAGCGCCTTGATAATGATCGATTTTCCAGCGCCCGTCTCGCCGGTAATAATACTAAGGCCATCGCCTAAATCCAGCTTGATATCATCCGCGATGGCAAAGTCTTTAATGTGTAAACAGGTCAGCACGGCAAGGAACCCCCGGGGCTATTTAACTGGTCCAGCCCAGTTTGACGCGCAAGGCCTCAAAATGGCTGTGTTTGTCGATGCGGATCAATTTCAGCGCGTGTTCTGCCTGATTGATTTCAATGGTTTCGCTGCCGTTTAGTGTCTGTACAATGATGCCATCGACGGCCAGGGTTGCATGATTATCGGTCAATTGAATATTCGATATTTTGATCGTATTTTTCTGATTCAAAATAATGGGGCGGTTGCTCAGCGTGTGCGGGCAAATGGGTACCAGTACAAATACGGGCAGGGTGGGTTCGACAATGGGTCCGCCTGCCGCCAGTGCGTAGGCTGTCGAGCCCGTTGGTGTTGATACAATCAAACCATCACTGCGCGTTTTAGAGACGAATTCATCCCCGATATGGATGCTCATTTCTATCAGCCTGCCGGTGTCACCTTTACTGATCACTGTGTCATTAAGCGATAAATAGGCATTGATCTCGTCGGCTGCCCCGAAAACGGTGGTTTGGATCATGGCGCGTTCTTCAATTCGATAATCGCCATCGATGACCGCTTTAAGACTCTGTCTGATTTCGTCGGCGGGAATGTCTGTCAGAAAGCCGAGCCGGCCAAGATTGATGCCTACAATCGGTACCTTGAACGGCGCCAGTGATCGTGCTGCATGCAGAAGCGTGCCATCTCCCCCCACGACAATCGCGAAATCCAGTTCGTGATACTGTTCGGTATCCAGTATTCGTTCGCCGCTAATTTCAGCGGCTGTCGTATCGCCCAGTAAAACTTTGGCGCCCACCTCGGTTAATAGCTCCTGAACCGTAGTGAGCGCAAGTTCTACATCGCCTGAGCCGTACTTGCCAAACAGGCCGACGATTTTATTGTGCATCTTGAATGAATAATTTAGGTGTCATTTTGGTATTATAAGATGTATCTATCCATTGGTCGAGGAGACGTGAAAGAAGAACGCGAACAAATTAATGAACGTGCGGGCAAAGTGCTCAATCATATCATCCAGCATTATGTGAGTACCGGTCAGCCGGTGGGTTCCACAACACTTGCACGCGCTTCGAATCTACAGGTCAGTTCCGCCACGGTGCGTAATGTGATGTCAGATCTGGAAGAGCTTGGCCTGATTCATTCGCCGCATACCTCGGCCGGTCGCGTTCCGACGTCCGCAGGCTATCGAATCTACATCAATCAGTTATTACATGTCCAGCCACTGCAGTGTAAACAAAGCAATGAAATTGAGCTGGCGTTGCAGCGTTATGACGATCCTAAAAAATTGCTCACCAATGCCTCGCAAATTCTCTCCCGGTTGACGTCATTTGCCGGCGTGGTATCGATGCCTGATAGTGAATTCAGCCATTTCAAGCAAATCGAATTTATGCGGCTGAAAAAAGGACGTGTATTGGCCATCCTGGTCACCGAGGATGGCATGGTAGAAAACAAGGTATTGCACCTTGATCAGGAATATTCAGATGCTGAACTGGTGCGTGCTTCCAATTACTTTAATGATGCCTATGCGCGGCGCTCTATGTTCGAAGTGCGTCAGGATTTACTCAAAAAGATGGAGCAGGACAGCACTGAAATGCAGGGAGCGATGCAAACCGCGGTTGAGATGGCGCAGGGCTTGCTCAACGATGGGGAAGACGAAGTCGTGGTGTCTGGTCGTTCAAATCTGTTTAACTTGCCTGATTTTAGTGAGACTGAGCAGCTAAAAGGCGTACTCGATACGTTTCATACCAAGCGGGTGTTGTTGGACCTGGTGAGTAAAAGCCTGAATGGTGAAGGCATTAGCATTTACATCGGAGAAGAGTCTGGACATGAGGCCCTGGAGGCTTGTTCGGTGATCGCCATGCCCTATGAAAAAGAAGGGCAGCGAGTAGGGGTGCTGGGTGTGATCGGGCCCACGCGTATGGCGTATGAGCAGGTTGTGTCGGTGGTGGATGTAACATCCAGGCTGTTATCAAGTGCGCTTAGCGATTGAGTGGTTAACGCACTGTACAGGCTAAACCCCGGCCTGCCCTGATCTGGTTGCTTCCAGCCGCATAATCCGTGCGGATATTATGTTTTATTCCCTTGTAAATCGCCTGCCTATCCCCACATTGCTTTTCGAGTGAAGATGCCTTAGGGAGTGCTAATTAACTCTGAGCGAAGCAGCTTATGATTTGATTAACTCTTCCTCGAGGGTACAAATTTTTAATGATTGGGATTAAAGATGAGCAACAAACAAAAGCAATCTGACGTATCGATAGATGAGCCGGCTCTGGAGTCTGAGTTTGTCGGGCAGGATTTGGGTGACGAACTTGAAGCTGCCTTGATCGAGGAAGGCAAAGCGCCGACCATGGAGAGCCTGATGCAGGATCTTGCTGCAATGCAGGAGACCAACATCGAGCTTGATGATAAATACCTGCGCGCCAAAGCTGAAACCGACAATGCACGCCGGATATCCGTTAAAGAAGTTGAAAAAGCGCGTAAATTTGCGCTGGAAAGCTTTGCTAAGGAATTGTTGCTGGTGAAAGACAGCCTGGACCAGGCGTCGCAGGTTGACCTCAATGGCAATGTAACGGAACAACTGATCGAGCAAATGACCGAAGGATTAAATCTGACGCTTAAGCAGTTGAACAGCGTGTTCGAGCGTTTTAATGTTGAGGTAGTGGCACCTGAAGTGGGTGACTCTCTGGACCCGGAGCTACACCAGGCGATGACCAAACAGCCTTCTGATGAGGTGGATGCGAATAACATCGTCTCAACCATACAGACAGGTTACACGCTTAACGGGCGATTATTACGTCCGGCAATGGTGATTGTTTCCAGCGGGAATTAGCACTCATTGAAAAATGATTAACTATTCCCATATAGAACACAGGTTATTAAAAGCAGCCTTTGATTTATCAACGGCTCCTTAAACAAATTATTTTACGAGGTTATTAAACATGGCTAAAGTTATTGGAATCGATTTAGGTACGACCAATTCATGCGTTGCGGTGATGGAAGGCGATAAGCCGAAAGTGATCGAGAATGCGGAAGGTCGTCGCACAACCCCTTCTGTGGTTGCATTTGCAGAAGATGGACAGGTATTAGTGGGTGAATCGGCGCGACGTCAGGCAGTCACCAACCCGGAAAACACTATTTTCGCGGTTAAACGCTTGATTGGTCGTCGTTTTGACGAAGAAGTAGTGCAGCGTGATATCGAATTGATGCCTTACAAGATTGTTAAGGCAAAGAATGGTGATGCGTGGATTGAAGCGGATGGCAAGCAAATGTCGCCGCAGGAAGTTTCAGCGAAAATTCTGCAAAAGATGAAATCTACGGCTGAAGATTACCTGGGTGAAACCGTAACCGAAGCAGTGGTTACCGTGCCGGCTTATTTCAACGATTCGCAACGTCAGGCAACCAAAGACGCGGGCAAAATTGCCGGTCTGGTAGTTAAGCGTATTATCAATGAGCCAACCGCAGCAGCGCTGGCCTTTGGCCTGGATAAGGTGACGGGCGACAAAACCATTGCGGTTTATGACCTGGGCGGCGGTACTTTCGATGTTTCGATTATCGAAATCGCAGATCTGGATGGTGAGCAGCAGTTTGAAGTGCTGTCTACCAATGGGGATACCTTCCTCGGTGGTGAAGATTTCGACTCACGATTGATTGATTACGTAGTGGCGGAGTTCAAGAAAGATCAGAACTTTAACCTCAAAGGTGACCCTCTGGCTATGCAACGCCTGAAAGAGGGTGTGGAAAAAGCCAAGATTGAGCTTTCTACCACCTCGCAGACTGAAATCAATCTGCCTTATATTACGGCAGATGCCAGCGGTCCAAAACACTTAAATATCAAGCTTTCACGAGCTAAACTTGAAGCATTAGTTGAAGACCTGATCAAGCGTTCAATTGAGCCGTGCAAAATCGCGTTAAAAGATGCGGGCCTGAGTGCGAGCGAAATCGATGATGTGATCCTGGTCGGCGGTCAGACGCGCATGCCCAAGGTTCAGGAAGTGGTTTCTGCGTTCTTTGATAAAGAAATTCGCAGAGACGTGAACCCGGATGAAGCGGTGGCTGTTGGTGCATCGATTCAGGGTGGCGTACTGTCGGGTGAAGTTAAAGATGTATTATTGTTGGACGTAACACCTCTGTCGGTCGGCATCGAGACACTGGGCGGCGTATTGACCAAACTGATCGAGAAAAATACGACTATTCCGACCAAAGCGACGCAGGTGTTCTCAACGGCTGAAGATAATCAGCCCGCCGTAACGGTACACGTGCTGCAGGGTGAACGGGAAATGGCGACGGATAATAAATCGCTGGGTCGATTTGATCTGTCGGATATTCCGCCCGCACCTCGCGGTACGCCACAAATCGAGGTGGCTTTTGATATCGATGCGAACGGCATTATGCACGTATCAGCCAAAGACAAGGCGACAGGTAAGGAAAACAAAATCGTCATTAAAGCGGGTTCCGGTCTGAGCGATGAAGAGATTGAGCAAATGGTGCGTGATGCAGAAGAAAATGCGGAAGCGGATCGTGAGAAGCGTGAACTGGTGGATGCCAAAAATCAGGGCGAAGCGCTGGTGCATCAATCCAGAAAGTCACTGATTGATCTGGGCGATAAAGTAGATGAAGAAACCAAAACTGCAGTAGAAACTGCAGCGACGGACTTGGAAGAAGCCCTGAAAGGCGAAGACAAGGCTGATATTGATGCCAAAACTCAGGCTTTGGGTGAGGTCAGCCAGAAGGTTGCTGAGCAAGCCTATGCAGAAGCTGGAGCGGAAGGTCAGGCGGATGCGACCGATGCAGGCACGAATGCCGAGAATGACGACATCGTTGATGCTGAGTTCGAAGAAGTGGACGACGATAAGAAGGCCTAAGCGTCTAATTAGAATCGACCGAAGAGCGCGTTCTGTTTTTATAAGGAGCGCGCTTTTTTATTATTGGAACCGGGGCGTCAGCCCGGGTTCCATATATTGTAGTGGTATTTGATAGAAAAAATGTCTAAACGAGATTATTACGAAGTACTGGGCGCATCAAAAACTGCCTCCAAGGCTGAGATTAAAAAGGCTTACCGCAAGGTGGCGATGAAATACCATCCTGATCGTAATCAGGACGATGCCAGTGCGGAAACAAGGTTTAAGGAAGTGCAGGAAGCGTATGCTGTTCTGAAAGACGAACAAAAACGTGCAGCCTATGATCAGTTTGGCCATGCTGGCGTAGACCCCTCTGCGGGCATGCGTGGCGGCCAGGGACCTGGTGGCTTTGGTGATGTTTTTGGCGACATGTTTGGTGATATATTTGGCGGTGGCCAGGGCGGAAGGCGCCAGGCACGTGGCGCAGATTTGCGTATTCGGGTTGAATTATCGCTCGAAGACGCGGTGGAAGGTGTCGAAAAAACAATTCGTGTACCACGAATGCGTTCCTGTGGCACCTGCGATGGCAGTGGTGCTAAACCCGGCACTCAACCAAGCTCGTGCAGTACCTGTGGTGGCCAGGGGCAGGTGCGAATGCAACAGGGTTTTTTTTCGGTACAGCAGGCTTGCCCTCAGTGTCGCGGTACGGGTAAACAGATATCGGATCCTTGTACTGATTGCTCCGGCCAGGGCCAGAAGCGCGAGGAAAAATCGCTTAAAGTCAAAATTCCGGCCGGGGTGGACGAAGGTGATCAGGTGCGGCTCGGGGGAGAGGGAGAGGGTGGCGGCAGCGGCGTGATTCCCGGTGATCTGTACGTGCAGGTCCAACTGCGCAAGCATGAAATATTTGAACGCGATGGTGATGATTTAAACTGTGAAGTACCCGTCGGTTACGTCACCATGTCTCTGGGTGGTGAATTGGAGGTGCCAACCCTTACAGGCCGGGCATCGATCAAGATACCGGCTGGAACACAAAGTAATCGTATTTTTCGATTACGTGGTAAAGGTGTGAAAAACGTACGCTCTTCACACGTAGGTGATTTATACATTAAGGTGTTAACGGAAACGCCGATTAACCTGACTGGCGAGCAGAAAAAATTACTGGAAAAGTTTCGTGTGGTGCTCGAAGCGGGTGGCGGGAAACATTCTCCTCAGAGCAGTTCCTGGAAAGATAAAATAAAATCATTTTTTGATGATTTTGTGAGTTGACCCTTTCTGCGATCAAATTTGCTTTGAACAAAAAAATTGGCAAACGAAGCCAGCTGACTAACGGTGAGGGTATACGTTTTCAGTTCCCTCATGACGAGCCGGGTTGCGAAAATAAAAATGGCTTTGCGATTGAGTTTAGTGGCAAAATATTCGCTTTTGAAAATCGATGCCCACACCTTGGTGTAGAACTTGATTGGGTTCCCGGTGTGTATTTTGATGAAGAACAGGCCTATCTGGTGTGTTCGACGCACGGTGCACGCTTTGAACCGGATACAGGGGAATGTGTTAGCGGGCCCTGTGTTGGGCAGTCTCTGGCCGCGGTGGCGATAGTCGAAGAAAAAGGTGAACTACGAATTTTGGAAACGGGACTTTAGGGCTCCTCTATTAATTCTGGATGTGCCGGATTAAGATCAGAAAAGTTCAAGATCAAGGCGCTATCCGCACGTAATAGCTAGCTATTGCGAAGGATAGAAACGCAGAGATTGGGCTTTTCTGGCTTAAGATGGTCATTCATGAATTATTAGAGGAGCCCTTTAGTCCCGTATTGAATACATTACCGGGGCTAAAGCCCCGGCTCCCAATAGAGAGAATATGACAGATAAACTAGAGCAGGGTGAACAAGCCGTTAGTGAAGGCTTAAACACGATTTCGAAATTGGGTCAGGCATTGATCAAGGAGAATCGCAGCGCAAGGCGCTGGAAAAATTTCCGGCGCATTCTATTCTGGCTGGTGATGCTGGCCATTTTTGTTTTACCCTATTTTGCAGAAAACAAAATAAGCAGTATTGGAATTGCGAGCGCTAAGCCGCATGCGGCCGTCATTACTATGGAGGGGCTGGTCATGCCGGGTGGGGAAATCGATGCCGACGGCATGGTGGAAAGCCTGCAATCAGCATTTTCAGCCATTCAGTCAAAAGGCATTATTCTGCAAATAAATAGTCCTGGTGGCAGCCCGGTTCAGGCTGAACGAATATACAATGAAATTATTCGTCTGCGCGCAGAGTACCCGGATAAAAAAGTCGTCGCAGTGATTGAAGATATAGGCGCATCAGCCGCGTATTATATTGCTTCAGCCGCAGATGAGATCGTGGCATCCAAAGCAAGCCTGGTCGGTTCAATCGGCGTGATTATTAACGGCTTTGGCGCAGTTGATGCAATGGAGAAGCTGGGGATTGAGCGCCGCCTGATCACTGCGGGTGACAATAAGGCCATGCTGGACCCTTTTCTCCCTAAAGACGAGGCTCAGGAAGCGTTTATGCAGCGCGTGGTGAATCAGATACATATTCAGTTTATCGATGCCGTCAAGCAAGGGCGGGGTGAGCGTCTTTCAAATCGTGCAGATATTTTCTCCGGGCTGGTATGGAACGGTGAAGAAGCAAAGGCACTGGGTCTGGTCGACCATATTGGCTCGATGGGTTATACCATGCGCGAGATACTGAAAATTGAAGACCAGGTAGACTACACGCCTCAAGCGGACTGGCTGGACACGTTTTCCAAACAATTAGGCGCAAGTACAGGCGCTGCACTGGACCGCCTGATGCTTAAGCAGGGTTTGAGCATCCAGTAAATTGCGGTTTCAAGATTTATTACAAAAACCGCGAACACAAAAATAAGGTTTATATTTCTACCCGGCTGATACACCAGGCTCTGCCAGTTTATTCGAGCGGAGTAGGCAGGATTTAAATTCGTGTTTTAGGTGGCTGGTGTTTTTAAACCAGCAGGCAAGCGACCACTTTACGTCCGTCATCCGCCAGAATATTGTAGGTACGGCATGCGGCGGCGGTATCCATAATCTCTATTCCTATTTGCGCCTCGAGCAGCGAACGGGTTTGTTCAGCCCCGGGAAATTGTTGCGTCCTGCCTGTTCCCAGGAGTACCAGCTCGGGATCGAAAGAAAATTCAAATACCGGCGCAAAATGTTCTGTAGTCAACGACTCCAGCGAGCTTAAATCCCAACGCATGCAACCCTGTGATGTTACAATCATGTTGCTGGTGTATTCAGCATCGGCAATCAGCAACTTTCCGTCATTATAAGAGCGAATCAGCGTTATAGAAGCATCGTGATGCAAATTGAGTTTTGTATTCATGGGGTGACTATAGCAGTATGAAGATTTGCATGTTTGGGGTAAAAAATTGAAAGCAGTAAAGGTAGGCTTAATTGGTCTGGGGACTGTCGGTGGTGGTACCTTAAACGTACTGGTGCGTAATGCCTCGGAAATATCCCGACGAGCAGGGCGTGATATTCGCGTGACGCATGCTGCAGCCCGGGAATACGATCCGGAAACCCTGGATGGACTGGAGAATCTCGACATCAGTGATGATGCCTTTACCATAGTAGAAAATCCTGAAGTTGATATTGTTGTTGAAATGATAGGCGGCTATTCTCCCGCGCGTGAACTGGTGTTAAAAGCGATTAAGAACGGTAAGCATGTGGTCACCGCGAATAAGGCGCTGATCGCGGTACACGGCAATGAAATATTCGAGGCAGCACGAGAAAATGGCGTCACCGTTGCGTTTGAAGCCGCGGTTGCGGGCGGCATTCCGATTATTAAGGCTTTGCGCGAAGGGCTGGTGGCGAATCACATCGAATGGATTGCCGGTATCATTAATGGTACGGGCAACTTTATTCTTAGCGAGATGAAGGATAAGGGGCGTGAATTTGCGGATGTGCTGAAAGAGGCGCAGGAACTTGGTTATGCTGAGGCCGACCCGACCTTTGATGTGGAAGGGATCGATGCCGCGCATAAGCTGACCATATTGGCTTCCCTGGCATTTGGGATACCTTTGCAATTTGATAAGTGTTATACCGAAGGCATCGGAAAAATAGAGCCATTGGATATCAGCAATGCCGAGCAACTTGGCTATCGCATTAAACATCTCGGTATCACACGAATGACACCGGGCGGTGTTGAAATGCGCGTGCATCCGACTCTTATTCCGGAAAAACGACTCATCGCCAACGTGGATGGCGTGATGAATGCAGTGTTAATACAGGGCGATGCAGTGGGCCCAACCCTCTACTATGGAGCCGGTGCAGGCTCTCTGCCGACCGCTTCAGCTGTGGTGGCCGATATCGTGGATATTGCGCGTGCGCTGACGGTTGATCCGGATAACCGCGTGCCCCATCTGGCCTATCAACCGGATGCACTGAGTAGTGTGCCGGTGGTTTCTATGGATGACGTTCATACTGCTTATTACATGCGGCTTATGGTGACAGACGAATCCGGTGTGCTGGCAAAAATCACTGAATTGCTGGGCGAAAGTGATATTAGTATTGAGGCTTTCCTGCAAAAACCTTCACCTGCCGGTGTCGATGCGGCGGCGGTGGCTGTATTGACTAAAGTAACCCGTGAGGGTACGTTTAATGCGGTTCTGGACAAAATTAAAGCCTTGCCTGAAGTGCTTAGTGAACCCGTTTGTTTTCGCGTAGAATCACTGGCTTAATTTGCGCGACTGATGCGGTATACTTGTTTTCGTTATTCAGTTCACTCGATCGAAATTTTGGAGCCACTACAGCATATTTAAAAAATATATGGCGAACAAATCAAAATGCAGTATTAGTGTCGCGGTGTTGTTATTCCTTTCAGGAATAACGTTTTCGCATGCGCAAAGTACAATGCTTCCAGAAGATGGTTTTCTACAGGCCATCGATTCCTTCGCTCAACAGACACCTGAATTTACTTCGGAAAAATCAGCGACTGATAGCACATCGCTGCCTACGCGAATGCTCGCACAGTCAGGCGAGAACCCATTTAACAGCGTCGGCGAAAATGGCGGATCAGGCTCGGTAGAAGGAACGATATTTCAGAGCGAACCTGACTCTGAGGATACCGGACAGGGCATAAAGCTCAACTTCCAGGATGCAGACATATCGGCCCTGGTGGCCCTGGTGGCCAAAGTAACGGGGCGAAATTTTATTGTCGATCCGCGGGTAAAAGGCAAGGTGACGCTGGTTTCCGGTAGTAGCGTTCCGGTTGATACACTCTATGATATCTTTCTTTCAGTGTTGGCGACCTATAACTTCGCTGCATTGCCTTCCGGAGGGTTTACTAAAATCATCCCGGCGAACCTGGTTAAGCAAAACCCTACGCCCACCATCACCGAGGGCGAACTACCGTATAACGAACAGGAAATCACCTATATCGTTACTTTGGAACATGCGTCGGTAAATGAGATTCTGCCCATTTTACGTCCCTTGTTGCCGCCTACCGCGCATATCGCTCCCCATGCTGGTAGCAATACTCTGATACTGACTGATCGCGCAAACAATATTCGCCGCGTCGTGTCGCTGATTGAGCGCATCGACAAAGAACAACAGGGCCAGGTTATACGCGTTATCACCATCGAGCACGCCGATGCGACGGCGCTGGCTCAAATTATCGGCCAGTTAGCGGGCACGCTAAATGCAGATGAGGCATCTAAAGGTACGCCGGTACAACAGACGCTTGTACAGGTAGATCAAGGATTAAACGCGCTTATTATCCGCGCGCCAGAAAAGGATTTCCCGGTCCTGCAGGCGCTCATAGGCGAACTGGATGTTGAACGCGCCGAAGAAAGCAATGTTCACGTGGTCTTTTTAAAACATGCTGAGGCGACTGATCTGGTTACCATCCTTAATGGAATTATCCAGGATAAGGTCGCCGAATCAGAAGATGGTAAGCCACTGGCGGCGAAGATTTCAGTGCAGGCGGATGAAGTCGGAAATTCACTGGTAATTCGTGCCAAACAGGATGTGTACGAGGAGATGATTGCGGTTATTGAACAGCTTGATGTCAGGCGATCACAGGTCTATATCGAGGCAATTATTGCAGAAGTGTTAGAGCGTGATGGTGAGATAATCGGGGTTGACTGGGTAGGCGCATTCCGGAATTCCTCGGGCCAGGAGTTTACTAAACTGGACCCCACCTTTTCGCAGGAAGAAAATGGCTTTCAGGTTGGTTTTGTTAACAAGTATGTGCGTACTTTAACTGGCGTCGTAACGCCTGATCTGGGTATAGTTCTGACTGCGTTGCGCGAAGATAGTAATTCCAACGTTATTTCAACGCCGAGTATGCTGACACTCGACAATGAAGAGGCGGAAATAGTGGTGGGCCAGGAAGTGCCATTTTTAACGGGTTCATTTACCTCCGGCGGTGGGGATCTACCCAATGCCAACCCTTTTCAAACCATTGAGCGAAAAGAAGTCGGTCTAACCTTGCGTATTACACCGCAAATTAATGCGGGAGGTGCGATTCGTCTTGAAGTCTCGCAGGAGCTGTCAAGGGTTTCCCCGACACAGGTGGAAGGCGCTTCCGATTTGATCACGGATAAACGTACAATTGATACCACCGTGCTGGTGGACGACGGGCAGATTATCGTGCTGGGCGGATTGATGCGAACGGATGAAAGTGATACCTACGAGCGGGTTCCAATTCTGGGTGATATTCCCTACCTTGGTGCCGCATTTCGCAAGAAATCGAAAAAGAAAGATAAAATCAATATGATGGTGTTCCTGCGGCCTACGATCGTACGTAACCCGGAAGACCTGAACCAAACGACGGTTGAGCGCTATGAGTACATCCGCACCAACGAGGAAGAGAGCTTGCCGGATACGCGCTATTTATTGAATCAACGCCCGGGTATAGGGCAAACCAAACCCGAGCAGATCCCACCATTGCAAATGTCATCACCGGTGCTGGAAAAGGCGTTGGAGAACACAGATGAAGTGCAGGGATCGCGCTAGCAAAGTAAGGGTAAGGGATGAGCGAAGCTGACAATAGCCCGCTTGCTAAACAAGCGATGGCGTCTGATCCGGATTTGAACACCGCTGGTGGAGATGCCCGGCACCAGGACGAGGCGAAACGCATAGATACCGACAGTATTAGCTCGGTTGAAGGCTGGTTAGGGTATATGGATGGGGATACCGTAGCAATACTGCCTTATTCGTTTGCCAAGCGGCACAAAGTCATGACTTTATTTGATGACGTGTTGGGCGTACATCTGCTATGCACAGAGCGACCGCCATTTGAGGTTTACGCCGAGTTAAAAAGGCGTATTAAAACCCCTGTGTTGTTTCATCGCCTGGCGGAGCTTGATTTCGATAGTGCTCTGCGTCAGGCTTATGAAAAAGGTCAGTCAGCCGCCACGCAAATGGTTGACGATATTGGAGACGAAATTGATCTAAGCCTGCTGACCTCGGAAATTCAAACCTCGACGGATTTACTCGAAGCGGCGGATGATGCGCCCGTCGTTAAATTAATCAATACTCTGTTGACCCAGGCCATTCGTGAAAATGCCTCGGACATTCATCTGGAAGTGTTTGAAAAGCGTTCTCTGGTACGTTTTCGTAGTGATGGTGTGCTAAAGGATATCGTGGAGCCGCGGCGCGAACTCCATGGCGCGCTGGTGTCGCGTTTAAAAGTCATGGCGGGTCTTGATATCGCGGAAAAGCGCCTGCCTCAGGATGGACGTATATCACTTAATATCGGCGATCGGCCCGTTGACGTGAGAGTGTCCAGTCTGCCCACGCAGTATGGCGAACGGGTTGTATTGCGAATACTGGATAAACATGGCGCGCGATTGAATTTGAGTAATCTGGGCATGAATGGCAAAATAAAGGCAAAATTTGACGATATGATCAAATCGCCGCATGGCATATTGCTGGTTACCGGGCCGACCGGTTCAGGTAAAACCACTACGCTGTATGCCGGTTTAGGTGAGATGGATAGACAAAAATCTAACATACTCACGGTCGAAGACCCGATCGAATACGATCTTGACGGGGTTGGGCAGATGCAGGTTCAGCCTAAAATAGGGTTGACCTTTGCGCGTGGATTAAGATCGATTTTGCGTCAGGACCCGGATGTGGTGCTGGTAGGTGAAATTCGTGATATTGAAACGGCTGAAATCGCCATCCAGGCAAGTTTAACCGGCCATCTGGTGCTCTCAACACTGCACACGAATACCGCAATCGGCGCAATGACTCGCTTGATTGATATGGGTGTGGAACCGTTTTTAATTGCATCCAGTTTGCTGGGTGTGATGTCTCAGCGCCTTGTGCGCACCTTATGTACACACTGCAAAGAGGCCGTCATTCCGGATGAATTACAGCTCAGTCAACTTGGTCTGGAGGGCGAGAAAGGCCTGACAATATTTGAGCCGGCGGGCTGTAATCAGTGTGATCAGACCGGCTTTCGAGGCCGCATCGGCATTTACGAATTAATCACGATTGATGAAGCGGTACGAAAAATGATACACGACGCGGAAAGCGAAGACATGATGCTTCATTCGGTACGCAGGCACACGCCCAGCCTGTTTCAAAATGGCATTGAGCGGGTACTGAATGGCCAGACCTCGCTGAGCGAAATCATTCGGGTGACGCGGGATCAATAACAGTGGCCGCGTTTGAATACCTTGCGCTGACCCGGGCCGGCAAAAAAGAAAAAGGTGTGCTCACCGGGGATAGCGCCAAAGTGGTACGTTCCGAGTTAAGAGCATCCGGACTGACGCCACTTGAAGTGAAGCCGGTGCACGATGCATCAGGTGCGGGGCGTAGTTCGTCAGCATCCACAGGTCAAACACGTGGCGGGCGCCAGAAAATGAGTTCAATGGAGTTGGCGGTTATGACACGCCAGTTTGCGACATTGCTGGAATCCGGAATGCCCATCGAGCAATCGCTTAATGGCCTGGTGGAACAGGCTGATCAGCATCGAATAAAATCTATTTTAACGGGCGTGCGTGCAGCGGTTGTTGAAGGCGGAACGCTGGCTGATGGCATGCGCCAGTTTCCAAGAGCTTTTTCGGAACTGTATACCGCTTCTGTCGCGGCGGGAGAGCAAACCGGCCACCTGGAGCGCGTGCTTGAGCGACTGGCGGACTATACCGAAGCGCGGCAGGGCCTGCAGCAACGCATTAGCACCGCGCTGGTTTACCCGGTGATTTTGACCGTGGTTTCGATACTGATTGTCATCGCTTTAATGGCCTACGTGGTACCTAAAGTGGTCCAGGTGTTTGACGATACGGGTCAGACACTGCCCTACTTAACTCAAATAATGATTAAAATCAGCGATTTCATCGTCAATCATGGGCATGTTGTGGCGATTTTACTTATTTTATCCGGGATATTCTTTTCCATCGCGATGCGTAAGCCGGGGCCCCAATTTGCTTTCCATCGCTTTATATTGCGTTTCCCATTAACAAAGCGCCTCTCTACGAGCCTGAATACCTCGAGAATGGCGCGTACCATGTCTATTTTAATTGGCAGCGGCGTGCCGCTGATTTCGGCTATAAAATCAAGCGCTGAAGTCGTCACCAACCGGGTGATTCGTGAAGGTTTGATCGCGACCGCGGAAGAAGTGCAGCAGGGTGCATCTTTAAGTCGCTCACTGGCGAGAAGTAAATTGTTCCCGCCTTTGTTGACACAGATGGTAGCGAGTGGGGAGGCCAGTGGCCGGCTTGATACGATGCTGGAAAAAGCTGCGACCTCGTTGGAACGCGAAGCCGAAGCGCGAATATCGGTAGTGGTGAGTCTATTTGAACCCTTGATGATATTGTTCATGGGGGCGGTGGTGCTGATTATCGTGATGGCGATATTGCTGCCGATATTTGATCTTAATCAGTTGGTAAGTTAGCGCGTAGCTGTTAAGTCTGTTCATTTCTCAGCTTGCTTCATCGGTAATTTCGCACTTAACTAACCCGGATGTTTCACCCACATCCGGGCTAAATACATATTCCTGAATTTTACATTTTCCTTGCGAAAAATAAGGCAAAATATAGACATTCTGAGCAGGCACATTAAATAACTGAAAAAATGAAACAAAATAGCAAACAACGGGGCTTTACCCTGATCGAAATAATGGTGGTGGTAGTGATCATCGGTATGCTGGCGACCCTGATTTTGCCAAAAGTACTGGGGCGGCAGGACGAAGCGTTTATTGCCAAGGCCAAAAGTGATATACGCGCGATTTCAAGCTCTGCGAAACTTTATAAACTGGATAATTTTAAATATCCAGCCGCGCTTAATGACCTGGTCACCAGCGGGGCGAAAGGCCGGGGTTATCTGGATAAAATTCCCAAAGACCCCTGGGGGAGTGAATATCAATATGTTAATCCCGGTACCCACCTTGAGTTTGACGTCTGGTCGCTGGGCGCAGATGGTACGGCGGGGGGCGCGGATTCCGGGCGGGATATCGGTAACTGGAATATGGATGAGGTCAGGTAGTATTCAAACCACCTAAATGAAACCTTATCGGCATTTTGCAGGTTTCACCCTACTCGAGATGATGCTTACAGTAGGGTTGATCGCGCTAACGGCAACCTTCGTCGGGCTGAGCGTTGGTCGTTCCGATTCCAAACTGGCGCACCTGGAAGCGAAGCGATTCGTGGCCTTGTTAAACCTTGCCCAGGATGAAAGCATTGTCAGCGGGCGTCCCATATTGTTAACCGTTGATGCGGCTACGCATTCCTATCAGTTTGCGCCGCTGGATGTACCCGCGATATTTTTGAGTAATGCAGAACGCGAAGAAGAATCTGATCCGGAACTTGCTGCTGGCACTGGCAATAGCCCGCAGACGGATAGTTTTTTTAAACTGCGACATATTCCTGACGTGGTAAAAATAAGCTTTTCGCTTTTACCCGATTTGTCTGCCGGGGATTCCGGCGACAAGTTTGTGCCGAAAAGAGTGCACGAGATCTTAAACAAAAGCCTGTTTGAAAAGCGTGATCTGCGCATTGAAAACGAAAAGGCCAAAGCCTTGATACTGCTTGAGCCTAACGGCCTGGTGTCACCTTTTTCACTCAGCCTGTCGATTGATGGGCGCGTTTCAAATGTTGGTCTCGATCGCTTTGGCAGAGCGGCCTTGTTGCCTGCAAAATGAATCGACCTGCAAATCGAGGGTTTACGCTGCTTGAAGTGTTGGTAGCGCTGGCCATTGCTGCGGTTGGTCTTGCTGCTGTTTCAAAAGCGCTTTACCAGAATATAGAGGTTGCAGACAGGCTGGAACAAAAAATGGTCGCGACCTGGGTGGCGAGTAACCATTTAAGCGAATTGCAGATCAATCGGGAATATTTGTTGAGCGGTAGCACGCGTAGCAACCGTAAAATGGCGCAGCGAGAATGGCGTATTGAAGCCGAATACACACCAACAGGAGACAATCAGATTGTACGCGTGGACGTCAGTGTTTATGAGGGTGACACAGAGGATCGTGCTGCGGCAAAGGTGTTTGGTTTTCTGTCTCAGCCGTTAAATTAATGGGACGCGCCACGAAGAATCAATCCGGGTTCACCTTGCTGGAAGTTCTGGTCGCTATCGGCATCTTCTCCGTGGTTGCTATCATATCCTATACGACGTTGGATACGTATATCGATCAGCGAGAGCGATTGACTTCACATTATGCCCGGCTCGAGCGTTTACAGCGCTTATTTATCCTGCTTGAGCGCGATATTCAATTCTCTGTAGGGCGCAAGGTGCGGGTAGGTGACGAGTTACAGCCGGCCATGATAAGTAAACAGGATGATATTCTGATTGCCCTGACTGTTGCGCAGGCTGATGTGCGAAACGCATCAGGTATTTCGCTAAAGCGGGTCGAATGGGAGCTTAATGGAAGCGAATTAATTCGCTCTCAATGGGATGTTCTGGATCATGCTGGAACGATTCAGCCTGCGCGCCTGCTGGTCAGTGACGACCTGGCAGACATCGAATTTAGCTATTTGATCTATTCGAGAAATCGAGGACTGGAAACCTCAGATAGCCTTGATTCAGACCAGAGGCCAGCGGGCATTGAACTGAATGTGACGCTCAAATCCGGCGGTTCATATCGGCGCGTATTTACAGTAGCGCAGGGTGGTTAGGAGGTGAAACGATGCCAAATTAAGCTGGCGTGTGGGCAGCAGGGTGTTGCCCTGCTCACGGTATTATTTATTCTGGTTTTGTTATCTACGCTTGCGGTGTATACCGCTGAAGATGAGAACATTGCTATACGCCGTGCTGAGAACCAGCGGGATATGGCGCAAGCTTACCAGGTGGCGCTCGCCGGCGAGCAATGGGTAAGCAAAGCGTTGGAGCGAGATTTACTCAGCGTGCCGCCAGAAGTGGACTATCTTGGAGATGAATGGGCTTTGCTGAATACGCAGGTGGTTAGCGTCGAAGATGGGCAAATGGTGGTGCAGGCGATTGACGAAAGCGGTAAATTCAATCTGAATAATCTGCTGATCGGTAAAATGGTTGATAAACCCGGGACCGGCACGGCAACCAGTACGCCGGAAAGAATTGAATCGGCCTGGTATCGATATTTTACGCGCCTGCTTTCAAATCTGGGGCTGGAGGAAGAGCTCGCTGATGCGGTGGTTGACTGGCTCGATGCGGATGATGAGAGAACGGAGCCTGATGGTGCTGAAAACAATGTGTACCTGTCTGCTAACCCACCGTATCTCGCAGCAAATCAGCCATTTTTCAGTATCGCTGAGCTAGTGCAGGTTGAGGGCTTTGATCAGGAAAAGCTGGCCATACTCTGGCCCAACATTACGGCGTTGCCGGTTGATTCTAAACGCGCAAGCTATACCAAAATTAATCTTAATACTGCACCTCCGGCGGTTCTGAGCAGCCTCGACGAAGACGCTGTCGATAATTTTCTGGTGGGTATATTCCTGGTTTCCAGGAGAGAAAGGCGTTTTGATCAGATCTCCAGTGTGTACAGTGCGCTATCGCTTACCCTGGAGCTGGATGAATTCAATGAAATTTCGAGCGTTGGCAGTAATTATTTCAGTGCGCACAGTTGTGCACGTTTCGGCCGTGTGGATGTCGCCCTGCAAAGCCTTTTACACCGGGATGCGCAAAATGAGGAAGTCACTGTAATATCGCGACAGCGCAGGTATAATTGTGGAGTGCTACCACCCGATGATCCTTTAAACTCTCTATGAAACTGCTGGTATCAACCGTTGCTCCCTACCCGTGGGTAAAGCTCAATAAGCAGAATATGCCCGTGGAAAAGGGGCAGTTCCTGGAGGCTGCATTTATTCGCACTATTCCGCGTGATGTACGTTCGGTTATCGGGGTTGCTCCAGCCGATTCCACGACCTTTCACCAGGTTGAGGTGCCGACCAGAAAACGTAGCAATATGCTTGCTGCTGTCCCGTTTGTACTGGAAGACAGTTTGAGCGAAGAAATTGACCAACTTCATTTTACCATCATGGACTGGAAACCTGACGGGCCGGCTCAGGTTGCCGTTATTTCCCGGCCTGTCCTGGAAAATTGGTTGGAGGTGTTCTACACGGCTGGCGTGAAGCTTGATGCGATCATCCCGGAACATATATTGTTACCGATACACCCTGATAGCAATGCAAGCCTGATTAAAAAGGCCGATGGTCATTATGTGATAAAAACCGGGGCGTACCACAGTTTTAGTTGTGATCAGGATGCGTTCGAGTACTGGTGGCAGGATGAGGCGAATCGGCTGCTCAATATCGCTGTTAATGACAAAGAACTGGCAGCTGAATTAATCGCCTCAGGCGGTGAACACATCAGCCATTGGGCGATTGGAGACGATTTTCGTGCCTGGTGTGAACACGCGCCAACGGCAATAAATAATATGCCTTCATTATTGCAGGGTGAATTCGAACCTGAACATCTTAAGCCCGGTAGCAGCTGGTTAAATATCGCCGCTGCGCTGGCAATCTGTGCGTTGCTATTAATGGGCGGCAGTCAATGGGTAGAAGCACGCAAACTGCAACAACGCTACGACTCGAATCAGCAGTCCATACGCGCTCTATTTCATGAATCTTTTCCGGAACAGGAGTATCTGAATTTGCCGCGGCAACAAATCGCAAGTTTATTATCGATTAGTGAGGATGATCCGGCAAATGAAATGTTTCAGTATTTGCTCGAAGTGGCTTCATTAGCGGCGGATGCTAGCAGGGCGGAGCTCGAGGAAGTGAATTACCGGGATCAACAATTACAAATTGGTGCTACTGCCCCAAATTTTGCAGCGCTTGAACAGCTGACCGCGAAAATCAACGACCTCGAAGGTTTACAGGCCGTGCTGGTGTCGTCCGGGGCTCGAGATCAACACGTGACGGGCCAGATCAAAATCGTGGCTGACGGTAAGTTGTGATGGATGCTTTTTCAGGACTATCTCTGCGCGAACGGGTATTGATCAGCCTGGCCGGTTTATGTGCTTTGTTCATACTGGTGTATCTATATATTTGGGAACCTAAAATGATCCAGTTACAGAATTTGCGCGATGTAAAAGTGCCGCAATCAGAGCAAACGCTTGCCTGGGTCAGGCAGGCACTGGAACATGCGGATGATCGGGTTGCGGATGAAAGTGAGAAAATAATCGAAGGCCCGTTGTTGACTGTCATCGAACAGACAGCAGAAAAATCAGGGGTACGGCTTATGATTCGCCGTATGCAGCCTAATCAGACCAGGTCGGTAAAAATCTGGATGGAGGAGGTGCCGTTCGATAACTGGCTGCACTGGCTGGAGCTGTTACGCTTGCAAAATGTTTATGTTGATCGCACCAGTATTGCGAAAACTTCACCCGGCCTGGTCCGGGTTCGCGTGACACTGGCGCGCCATTGAGTGCAGTCGCAAACGATTCAGGCCAGAGAGCCGGCCTACACTCTGCCGAAACCTGACAATGCGCAAGGCGCATTGCATCCTGTTATCAGTAGAGTACTTGCTAACCGGAATATCGACCCGCACAACGGCCTGCAACACGGTTTAAAATTTTTACTCGCTCCCGACGGCTTTAAGGACATGGGCGTTGCCGCCGCGCGCATTGCAACAGCAATCGAACAACAGCAGAGCGTTCTGATCGTAGGCGATTACGATGCAGATGGGGCCACCTCTACTGCGCTGGCAATTAAGGGCTTGCGCGCCATGGGTTTACAACACGTAAGTTATACGGTGCCAAACCGTTTTAGTTATGGCTATGGGCTCTCGCTTAAGTTAGCAAAAGATATAGGTGCTTCTGCGCCGGATCTGGTGATTACGGTGGACAATGGGATTTCCAGTATCGAAGGCGTGGCATTTTTAAATGAAGTTGGTGTTGATGTCATTGTTACCGATCACCACCTGTCTGGCGAGATTTTGCCTGCGGCGGTGGCTATTGTGAACCCGAATCAACCCGGTTGTGAGTTTCCCGATAAATCGATTGCTGGTGTAGGCGTGATGTTTTATGTATTGCTGGCGGTCAATGGCTTACTGAAAAAATCAGGCCAGTATCCGAAAGCTGGCCAAACCCCGGATCTGCTTAGTCTGCTGGATCTGGTCGCACTGGGAACGGTGGCCGATGTCGTTGGCCTTGGGCGAAATAACCGTATTCTGGTCGCTCAGGGCATTGCGCGTATGCGTGCAGGGCGTTTGTGCGCTGGTATTGCAGCCATTCTCAAAGTGGGCGGGCGCGAGCCACAATCCCTGGTTGCACAGGATCTCGGTTTTGTGGTTGGCCCAAGGCTTAACGCAGCAGGTCGCCTTGAGGATATTTCAAGCGGCATAGAGTGTTTACTCGCTACGGATCCGCTCGTCGCAGATAGACTGGCTCAGAAACTTGATCAAATTAACCGGACGCGCAAAGAAATTGAGTTATCCATGCAAATCCGGGCGCTGGAAGTAGTGAAAAACTTGCAGATTGGGGGCCGTAAGGTCAGCACTGGAATGGTGTTATTCGACGAGTCCTGGCACGAAGGTGTCGTCGGCCTGGTTGCATCCAGAATTAAGGAGAAAACAGGGCTACCTGTGCTGGTCTTTGCGCCTGATGATACGGGTGAATTTTTAAAAGGTTCGGCGCGTTCGATTTCACAGGTGCATATTCGCGATGTGCTTGCGAACATTGATGCGCGGCATCCTCAGATGATTGATCGCTTTGGCGGGCACGCCATGGCGGCTGGATTGAGTATCCGCCCGGAACGTCTGGATGAATTTCGAGCAGCTTTTGTTGAAGAAGTGGCTAAGGCATTGCTTAAACACCCGCCGGACAATACTATACTGACGGATGGGGAATTGAGTGCGGCGGAATTAAATCAACCATTGGCCGAGACCATTAAAAGCCTCCTGCCCTGGGGGCAGGCATGCCCGGAACCGGTTTTTGAAGGTGAGTTTGAGGTGCTGAACAGTCGCTTTGTAGGTGAAGTTCATCTTAAGCTGGTATTGCGTTTATCTGGCGCGCAGGATCCTGTTGACGCGATCTGTTTTCGATATCTGGACAATGGTGACTCCCCTGAAAAACGCAATGCACTGAAGCTTGAAAAAATCAGGGCCGTTTATAGCCTGGACGTCAATCAGTATCGCGGAAAAAAATCTCTGCAGCTGATTGTCCGCTACCTGGAGGTAGCAAAGCCCGGTTGAAGGGCATACTTTGCATCAATGCTCGCGCTATTAATAAAGAACTTACAACATGACGATAGATACGAATAAAGCATACGCAACGCTCCAGACCACGATTGGCAACACACCACTGATTCGACCGATTAATATCGTACCGGACGACAGCAATACCTATTTGTTAAAGCTGGAAGGAAATAATCCGGCCGGCTCGGTTAAGGATCGGCCGGCGCTGCATATGATTTTACAGGCTCAGCGGCGCGGCGATATAACTCCCGGCGATACGCTCATTGAAGCGACCAGTGGAAATACCGGTATCGCGCTTGCGATGGTAGCGGCTGCGTTGGGGTACAAATTGATCCTGATTATGCCGTCAAATATGAGCAAGGAAAGGCAGTTAACCATGAGCGTATACGGTGCTGAGTTGATTCTGGTTACCGAAGAGCAGGGCATGGAAGGCGCGCGGGACCTGGGCCAGAGCATGCACGAACAGGGCAAAGGGTTTTTACTGAATCAATTTTCGAACCCGGATAATCCTGATTCACACTATCGTACTACGGGCCCGGAGATATGGCGGCAAACAGACAGGCAGATCACGCATTTTGTCAGCGCCATGGGTACTACTGGCACCATTATGGGTGTGAGCCGGTATTTAAAAGAAGTTAAACCGGATGTTAAGATCATCGGTGTTCGGCCTGTCGAGGGGGCATCGATTCCGGGTATTCGACGCTGGCCGGAACCTTATCTCCCGCAAATATTTGATCGTAGCCGCTTGGATTCCACAATAGACGTAACACAATCAGAGGCAGAGCAAATGACGCGCTCGCTGGCTGTACGCGAAGGGCTGTTTTGCGGCGTCTCTTCGGGTGGTGCTTTTGCGGCTGCTTTAACGGCAGGGAAACAGCTCAAAAACGCGACCATCGTCTGCATTGTTTGTGATCGGGGTGATCGCTATCTGAGTACCGGGGTATTTAATTAGTTCCTATCAGCTGAACGGATAAACTAGCTGTCCGTCTATCAGGGTATGACTTACCCTGCCTTTGAGGGTCTGACCTATAAAGGGCGAACTATTTCCACGGCAATACAGCGTGTCTGACGATAGCTCCCACATTTCGTTCGGATCGAAAATGCAAATATCCGCAGCCTGACCAGGGGCAAGATGCCCGCTGTCGATACTTATTTCACGGGCAGGGTTGCTTGTCAACAGCGCGATCGCCTGGCTGAGGCTGCATACGCCTTCATCCGCCAGGCGCAGGGTCAGGCTAAGCAGGGTTTGTAAACCAATCACGCCGCTGGAGGCTTCACTGAACGGCGCCAGTTTTGTATCCCGGCCACGCGATTGATGATCCGAGCAAACGGATGAAATGACACCGTTTTTGATGCCATCACGCAAGGCCTGGCGATCTTCAGCTTCACGAAAAGGCGGTAGCACTTTAAAGTTGGGATCAAAATGTGGCATATCGGTTTCGCATATATGCAAATGATGTGCGGCTACGCTTGCGGTGACAGGGAGATTCCGGCTCTGAGCATGCTGTATCATCTCCAGCGCGCGTGCGGAGGAGAGCAGATGGATATGCGCGCGCACTCCAGCGGTTTCAATGAGTGCCAGATCGCGTGCAACGGCGACGGTCTCGGCGGCTTCAGGTATTGACGGCAACCCCAGTTCGGTGCTCAGAGCGCCTTCATGTATGCAGCCGTTTCCAAGTAGGTAAGGATCAAATGGGGTTAAAAACACCTTGATGTCATACGTTGAAGCATATTGCATTGCGCGTCGCAGCACCAATGTATCGGCAATCGGTTTTAGCGCATTACCTACGCCGACGCAGCCAGCTTCATCAAGCATCGCCATATCGGTCAGCAACAGGCCTTCGAGTTTACGCGTCATGGCACCGATCGGATGGATGCGCGCCAGCCCGGCATCTGCGGCGAGATCCTGCTCCAGCAAGGCGGTCGCGGGCATATCGATAACCGGCATAGTGTCCGGTGGGCAAACCAGCCGTGTTATGCCCCCGGCAACAGCCGAGCGTAATTCTTTTTCCAGGGCGTAGGCAGAATCAGCGCCCGGGCTGCGGACCCGCGCGCATAAATCGATCAAACCCGGGCAAACTATTTTTCCTTCTGCGTTTATCTGTGTTTCAGCATCAAAATTGTCGGGGGCGGTACCAATCGCGATGACACGCCCATTTTCGATAAAGACATCGCTTACGCCGTCAATATTATTTAACGGGTCCAGCAAGCGACCGTTAAGAATTTCCAGGCGGCTCATTTTTTGCCTCCCATGCTGTTCTGCCCGCCCATCAGCAAGCTCATAATGGCCATACGCACGGCAATACCATTGGTGACTTGCGGCAAGATAACAGATTGCGGGCCATCAGCAACCCTGGATGAAATCTCAAGCCCCCGGTTTATTGGCCCTGGGTGCATCACAATGGCATCACTTGCGGCCAGCGCGACGCGGCGCGAAGTAAGCCCGAAACGATAAAAATATTCCTGCTGGCTGGGGATTTGCTGTCCTTCCATGCGTTCGTGTTGCAGACGCAACATCAAAATGGCATCTACTCCGTCCAGGCCTTTATCCATATCATAATAGGGGACCACACCCATGGATTCAATTTTCGTTGGAATCAGGGTTTTGGGGCCAATGACCCGGATATCTTTGACCCCCAGAATGCGCAGTGCATGTATCTGTGAACGCGCCACGCGCGAATGCAGAATATCGCCCACAATGGCAATCTTAAGGTTCTCAAAGGCGCCTTTATAATGGCGAATCGTAAACATATCCAGCATAGCCTGCGTTGGATGTGCATGTCGGCCATCACCGGCATTGATTACGCGTACATCGTCTGGTAAATGGCGGGCGATGAGTTCCGCCGTTCCGCTGGCACCGTCACGAACCACAAACAGATCAACGTGCATGGCTTCAAGCGTGTATACGGTATCGAGAATAGATTCGCCCTTGGTCGTCGACATTCTCGATGCATTAAGATTGATGACATCTGCAGAGAGTCGTTTGGCAGCGATTTCAAACGTGGTGCGGGTGCGGGTGCTGGGTTCGAAAAACAGATTAACCACTGTTTTTCCGCGTAGTAGTGGGACTTTTTTGATCTCCCGCTTACCAAAGCTGATAAAACTGTCTGCCAGTTCGAGAATTCGTGTCAGGTTTTCTCTGGAATGATTTGAAGTGGATAAAAAGTGTTTTAACTGCCCGTCAGCGGTGGTTTCGAGGTGCTTGTTCGCCGTGGGAGAGTTCATGTATCAGAAGGTTTGGTAGAGATGTTTTTTAGCTCAAATTCATTGTCGACGTAGCTTAATTTAACCTGTTGATGGGGCGCCAGGTGAATGTTCATTCCACAGATATCTGCCTGTATGGGCAGTTGTCGCCCTTCGCGGTCCAGCAATACGGCCAGGCAGATCGAATTGGGTCTTCCATAATCAAATAGCTCGTTCATAGCGGCTCGAATAGTGCGTCCGGTGTGTAAAACATCGTCTACGAGGATAATGTTTTGTCCTTCTATTGATTCGGGCAGGTCAGATGACTTCACCTGTGGATTTAAACCTATCTGAGTAAAATCATCACGATAAAACGAGATGTCCAGCATCCCGATAGAGTGCGGGTTTTCAAGCAGGTGGTGCAGGCGTTCGGCGATCCATGCGCCACCGGAATGAATGCCGATAATCAAGCTGTCTTCAATGCCGTCGCGTTTGCGCAACGCCAGTACCATGCTGTCAATCAGGCTGATGATATCGCTGTGTTTTAGCATTATTAACGTTCGTTACACCGGTTGGCTGAAGTATATCAAAATTGGAATAACTCTGGAGAAAGATTGCATTACCCTGATTAAGACGTAATTTGATGGGATTGTTCAGCACCTTTACTAAATCCAGTTACTACTGTCCGGTTAAAGCGTCATTCCCGCGAAGGCGGGAATCCATAAGCCTGTTTCTGACGGTATTATGGATCCCCGCATCCGCGAGGATGACGATAAAACGGGATTTAGGTTTTAAGTCTCTAAACGTAAGTGTCTTCTGCAAACATTGTTGTACTGCCGTTTAACGTGATCCTACGAAAATTAAACCGGACAGTAGTAAAATCCAGTAGTTGGACAGACTGGATTGGCTAGAACAAATCAGCCCTGAAACTGTCGTGGTTATTTGTAGCATTTTATTGCTTTTTTCATTATAATTACGATGCATTTCCATTAACAAGCGGACATTTATCATTAACAAACGGATGCATAGTGTTATTAGATAGAGTTATTAACTAATTGGGAGAGTAAAATGAAAAAAGTAGGCAGCAAAGCAAATACCCCTGAACTGCAGGGACGAAGAAAACTTTTAAAAGCCGCCATGATTGGTGGTGCGGCAACTGCGGCCTTGCCTGAGAAGTGGATACGCCCGGTTGTAGATTCGATAGTGCTGCCAGTACATGCAGTAACGACTTTTGATTCAGACCCAACGGGTATTATTGGTACTAATTTCTTTTTACGCCGGAGTGAAGACTTGATTCCGGATTTTGATTTGGTGGTAATGAATGATTCATCCCTTGTGGATGTACTGGTGCCAACGGCTTATGCG
>JAUVBY010000074.1 GCA_030590945.1 Gammaproteobacteria bacterium
CAGCGTGGCATTGACACTGGTTTTTACCCTGGTAGCCAATTTGCTACCGCAGGTTGAAGGCGAAGCTCCGGTGGATGAAGAGATTGATTTAAGCTCGCTAACTCCGGAATCCTTCGCTGCACTGGGTGAGAACCTGTTTATGGGCAAAGGAACCTGCACGCTATGCCACAAGCCGGCACCACTGGGGCGAGCTCCTGATATTCAGGGCGAGGATATGGTCGCACTGGCTGAGTTGCGGCTTGCTGATGAGCGCTATCGGGGTGAGGCGCAAACCGCGGAAGAATATATCGCAGAATCAATGCGTAAGCCGGGCCTATACGTAGTTAAAGATTGGGGCGTAGCGGGAAGCAACGATACCGTTTCACCCATGCCTGCCGTCAACGCGGCTCCGATTGAGATGAGCGATATTGAAATTGATGCGGTCATTGCCTATTTACAGCACAAGGATGGCAATGATATTACCGTTGAGTTACCCGACAATGCGCCCGTCGCTGATGCAGCGCAAATGGCGGAGGCCGACAACGTCTCAGCCACCGTCGCGGGTATGCCGGCTGCGGCTGAAAATGCCGAAGCGGCGATTAAGAAATATGGTTGTCAGGCCTGCCACACGCTACTCGGCGCAAGTTCGCCGGTTGGCCCGTCTCTGGAAACGGTAGGCACGCGCCTGGATAAGCAACAGATTCAGCAGAGTATTATTGAACCCGGTGTGGTCATCACCGAGGGTTACGCCAACATTATGCCGGCGGATTTCGCCGAAAAAATGACGGTGAAAGAACTGGGCATGATTGTTGATCTACTGGCCGGTTTGAGTGAACAGGCATCATCAGAAGAGGCTGTGCAATGAGCCCGGAGAACAGGAACAAAACCAAACGCGGGCTCAGGGTTCCGGTTTTCTGGCAGGCGGTGATCGTTACCGCACTGGTCTATTTCATATTCAGCTATCCCGCGCTGATGTTGCCGAAAACCCTGCTGGTGCAGTACATGATCATCTCCGTGGTCGGTATCCTGCTGTACTTTTCCTTCGATGAACAACGCTGGGAGGAGTTTAAATCGCCGTTATTATCGGTGCTGCGCAAGCCCGGGATGTTTCCGCTTCGCTGGTTTTTTATGCTGGCGGTTCCTGCCCTGGCGGCGTATACCACATATGACATGGTTAAACCCTCTTTTGAGGCGCCGGTAGAGCTTCGCCAGACCCATCCCGCGCCGCCATCTAAACTCAAAGCTTTTAACAAAACCTATGATCTAACCTCTCTGGAAAACCCGATTCGCCTGAAGATGATTGAGCAACTTGCCAGCAGTGAAGACGAGGCAATGGAAACTTACGACGGGGCCATCCAGGCAGGTCAGGATGTGTATTACGGGAACTGTTTTTATTGTCATGGCGATCTGATGGATGGTAATGGCTTGTTTGCAGACGCATTTAATCCCCGGCCAATCAACTTTCAGGACGTCGGAACCATCGCGCAGCTTCAGGAATCGTTCCTGTTCTGGCGAATTGTTACCGGTGGGCCGGGGTTACCTAAAGAAGGAACACCCTGGAAATCGGCGATGCCGGTGTGGCACGAGATGCTTTCAGAGGACGATATCTGGAATGTGATCACCTATTTGTACGATTACGTCGGCCAGGTACCACGCATGTGGGATATCGAGCAGTCCAGGGTGGTTACCGGCCTGAAAGACCGCATCGTTAAGCGGCGCAGTGACATGATGGGCAAAGCGCTGTACGATCTGCGTTGCCTGGTTTGCCATGGTGAAGAAGGGGCGGGCGATGGCGTTGCCGCCGACATGTTGTATCCACGCCCGCGTGATTTCTCGCTGGGGCTGTTTAAATACAAGAGTTCCCCGGGGTCTTTGCCGCCGCGGGATGAGGATCTAATGGGTACCATACGTGATGGCTTGCAGGGTACGGGCATGCCGGGCTGGAAATCCCTGCTTTCGGAAGAACAGATGCTCAGCCTGCTGCCCGTGATTAAATTTTTCGACTACACGGCTACATGGGCGCCGGAAGAAGCGGAAGATGAGCAGTTTGACGATGACGGTCATTTCCTTGGACCGGATTATATCCAGGTTACCGAACTGGAGCCGACCGAGGGGCAGATTGCCTATTCTGAAGAATCGATCCAGCTGGGTAAGGCCGCATTTGAAAAAGCCTGTGCTGAATGCCACGGTGACGAAGGGCGGGGTAATATTATTTCCGGTAAACGCCTGGAAGATGACTGGGGTTATCGAATCTGGCCACGCGACCAGACTGCGCCCTGGACCTGGCGTGCGACAAATGTCGAAAAGCCGGCTGAAACGGCGCAAGCCCAAACTATTCAGAATATCTATACACGCCTTTCGATTGGCATAATCGGCACGCCAATGCCCGCGCATCGAGCGGTAGATGAAGGCAATAAGGACCCGGTCAGCCTGGAAGATCGCTGGCATATCGCCAACTATGTGTACTCCTTACGCGAAAGCGGTGCGCCGTATCCGGGCGAGACCTCGGTAATTAATGCGGTGCTGGTTGATGGCAATCTCCCGGAACGGGGGGATGATCCCGTTTGGCAGCAGGCCAAACCGGTTAGCTTGCGCCTGGCACCCAATATCATCAAGGAAGATCGCCTGTTTACGCCCCTGTCCGAGGCGATTACCGTGCGTACCCTGTATAACCGTGACGAAATTGCTTTTTTACTCGAACTCAATGATCGCACCGACAGTAGACCGGGTGAAGAGACCTCTGAAGGCATCCAGGACGACCAATTTGAGTTGACGGCGGATGCCTTTGCTATCCAGTTTCCCAAGGAAGGCGCGTTTGCAACCTCACCGGTGGTGACCAAACCACTGTTCCGTCACGGAGATAAGGCACACCCGACCACCATCTGGTACTGGACAGCGGGTAGTATCGAACCGCCTGTCGATCCCATGTCAGTACTGATGGATGCTACTGGCCCGAATGAGCCACTGGCACATCGAGGCGTCGAAGACCTCATCGCAAGCGGCGAATGGCAACATGGGCGCTGGCAGGTGGTCATGAAACGCTCTTTGAGCGGCGGTTCATCGGGTGATGTGAATTTCGAAAATGGCCGTTACATACCGATTTCATTTGCAAACTGGGATGGCAGCAATGGCGAGGCGGGTTCAAAACATACGCTGACAAGCTGGTATTGGCTACTTCTACCGCCGGAACTAGACCCGCTTAAGGTCTATGGCATACCCGGCGGCATTGGTTTGTTTGTATTTCTGCTGGGGCTGGTACTGGTTCGCAGCCAGCGCAGGAAGCTTTGAGCGCAAGCAATGTCTTTGGATGCCTATATCGCTTATGCAAAACGACTACCTTATTCATGCTGCACTACTTCAGGTTGTGCTGGATTTAAATTTCAGTCTGGCCTTGACCTGGATTAATGCAGCGCGAAACTATCGGTGATTAAATGCGATTTCATGAAGCCAGAAAGTGATGATTGATGCCATGTTAAAGCGAATATTCATTGCAGGCCTGCTATTTATTAGTGGCGTCAGTGTGGCAGAAGAAATTCGCGTCGCAGTAGCGAGTAATTTTACCCATACACTGGAAGCACTCGCGAATCAGTTTGAATCCCAAACCGATCATCGTGTCGTACTCATTGTGGGATCCACTGGACAGCACTACGCGCAAATAAAAAATGGCGCGCCGTTTGATGCTTTTTTCGCGGCCGATACGGTTCGACCGGAATTGCTGGACGAAGAGGGCATTGCCTTGCCCGGTACTCGTTTCACCTATGCGACCGGAAAACTGGTGTTGTGGAGCCCCGGGGGTGACCGCCTTGAAGGCGCACTGGATACGTTAAAACAGGGCGCGTTTCGTTTTCTGGCTATCGCCAACCCCAAACTCGCGCCATATGGCGAAGCCGCTCGGGAAGTCCTGCAGGCACAGGGTGTCTGGGACGATATGAGAGGTAAAATGGTCTGGGGTCAGAATATTAGTCAGGCCTATCAGTTTGTACACAGCCGCAGCGCAGAGCTGGGTTTTGTGGCGTATTCGCAGCTCAATGCGCAGGGGGGGGGCAACATTCCCGGATCTTTCTGGGAAATTCCTCAATCGCTGTACACACCGATTCAGCAGCAGGCGGTGTTGTTGACAGAAAATCCAACGGCACGGGAATTCTGGCGTTACGTAAAAGGCTATAATGCGCAACAAATTATTCGTACGCATGGGTATGAAATACCACAGGAAGCTGCACTCCTCAGCTGGACTCAGCAGATCGCAAACGACGGTATTCACTTTTAGCTACGCCTGTGGCGTGCTTGAAGAAAGAGTTCTTATAAATGATAAGCGAAGCCGACCTGACGGCCCTGTTTATTACTTTAAAACTGGCGGCCCTCACCACGCTTATTCTTTTAATAATCGGCACGCCGCTGGCCTGGTGGCTGGCACGTAGTCGCTGGCGCTACAAATTTCTGCTCGAAGCCCTGGTGGCTTTACCACTGGTCCTGCCACCCACAGTGTTGGGTTTTTATTTATTGATTGCCCTGGGGCCTAATGGCCCGATAGGCCAAATGATGCAGGCCCTGGGTGGGCAACCTCTGGCCTTTACATTTACCGGCCTGGTAATCGGCTCAATCATCTATTCCATGCCGTTCGTAGTACAACCATTACAGACGGCCTTTACCGCAATAGGGCAGCGCCCGCTGGAAGTGGCCGCGAGCCTGCGGGCTTCTCCCCTTGATCGTTTCTTTAGCGTGGTCGTTCCGCTGGCGCGCCCCGGCTTTTTAACCGCTGCAGTGCTGGGTTTTGCGCATACATTAGGCGAGTTCGGTGTCGTATTGATGATCGGCGGAAACATTCCCGGTGTGACCCAGGTGCTTTCCATCTCGATATACAACCACGTTGAAGGCCTGGAATACAGCAATGCGCATTGGTTATCAGGCGGTTTATTGCTGATTTCCTTTATTATGTTGCTTATGGTATACGGTTTAAATCGGCGATTTAGTCTACTGAGATGAGTATAGAAGCACGGTTCGAAATCAACAAAGGTGATTTTTCCCTGAACGTTGAATTTACAATCCCAGAGCAGGGGATTACCGCGATCATGGGGCCGTCGGGCTGTGGCAAGACCACCTTGCTTCGCACTATTGCGGGTCTGGAGCGCTGTAAAAATGGATTTTTGAAAGTCGGGGAGACCACCTGGCAGGATGAAAATGTATTCGTGCCTACACATAAACGTTCCCTGGGTTATGTTTTCCAGGAAGCGAGCCTGTTCGAGCATTTGAATGTTAAAGGAAATCTTCAATATGGCCTCAAGCGCCTGAAAGGGCTTAAACAGGATGTGTCGCTTGAGCATGCGGTTGAGCTACTGGGAATTGAGCACCTGCTTTCCCGTCACGTCGAGCAGCTTTCCGGCGGAGAGAAGCAGAGGGTCGCTATTGCCAGGGCGCTGGTTTTAAGCCCCGAAATTTTATTAATGGATGAGCCTCTGGCCGCACTGGATAGCGCGCGCAAACAGGAAATAATGCCCTATCTTGAATCGATAAATACCCAGTTGAGGATTCCCGTATTGTACGTTAGCCACGCTGTAGCGGAAGTAGCCCGGCTCGCTGAGCACATCGTGCTGATAGAAAATGGCCGGATTCGGGCCCGGGGCGAAACAGCAGAGATGCTGGCTCGTTTAGACCTTCCTTTTGCCCGTGACGATGATGCCGCCGTGTATATCGAGGCGCGCGTGGTATCAAACGACGAACCATTCGCGCTGAGTGAAATAGCGTTTCCGGGTGGACAACTTACGATCGCAGCCAGCCACCTGTCCGTTGGGCAGGATGTCAGGGTGCGAATTGCAGCGCGCGACGTCAGTCTCACGCTGACCCACCAACATGGAACCAGTATTCTGAATATATTTCCAGTCGTTGTTGAAGAAATAGGCGAGCGGGAAGGGGCACAATTTACAGTTCGTTTACGGGCAAATGGCACCTCAATCTTGTCCAGAATCACCCGAAAATCGGCGAATATACTGGGCCTGAAGGTGGGTTCAACGCTGTTTGCGCAGCTTAAAAGTGTCGCGCTGTGTAGCTAAAAATATCAATTTTTACAAGTCACGGAGACCGTATAGAAAACGCGCACTTTTATCCTGTTCTTGAGATAAAACGTCAAGGATTCCCGGATGGAGATGACGATTGCTAGACTGGTAGCTTTCGTTTGCAATAAATACTACCCTGACTAAAGCGCTTGGGTTTATTATGCATTCTGTTTATATGAGGTTAGCACGTGGAGTTTTTTAAGAAGACACTTGATCCAAATATTGCACTCGCGATCATCGCGTTTTTTGATATTTTTTTATTCCTGATCGTCGGTGCCTGGACGGTTGGTGGAGGCGAAACCATGATGACAGGCCTAATTGCCAAGTTCTTCATGGGGGATGCCATTAATAACATCCCTTTCTGGCAATTGGTTTTTAAACCCGATGCGGGTTACTGGAAGATCTATATCTCGCTGGGCATGTTATTTGGTGCGATTGTCGGTGCGGTCGCAAGCAAAGAATTCTTTATCCGGTTCCCACGACGGCTTTCGGAATGGGTCATGATTACGATAGGCGGCCTGCTCATGGGTATCGGAATCCGTCTTGCTTTTGTCTGTAACGTATCTACATTTTTCGGATTAACACCACAACTGAATCTAGGCGGGTATTTAGCCATTTCAGGCATTATTGCGGGTGCCTGGGTTGGTTCTCTCATCTATAAAAAATCACTGGGTATGTAACGCATTATGTCTGTACTTGGAGAATGCCTGGTTGCTTTTTTATTCGGATCCATCGTCGGCCTGCTGGTTCAGCGATCACGTTTTTGTAACACCGCAGCGTTGCGAGATGCGATGTTATTTAAAACCTATCGCAATACCAAAGCGCTACTTGTTTCAATGATGATCCTGACTCTTGGCTTTACCGGTTTTATGACAATAGGTGAAGGCAAGGCAATGCATTTCGATGTTGGGCTGAACCAGGTTGTCGGTTTGTTTTTATTTGGAATTGGCATGGTGCTGGCGGGTGCCTGCACTGTATCTACCTGGGTGAAAGCGGGCGAAGGCAACTTCGGCGCCGTATGGGCTTTGCTATTTACCTTTATCGGTATGTTTCTGTTTTCATTGCTGTGGTCGTTTATGTATTGGCCGCCCGCACCAGCCGCCATGACGGGCGAATTTAACCTGGAAGCTTTACAGCTTGGTTATGCTAACGCCTCAACTTTGCAGGAGAAAACAGGAATACCCGCAATATATTTTGGAATACTACAATTTTTGGTGTTATTTGCGATCTATAAGGCGATACGTCGCAAAGAACAAAGAATAGAGAACGAAATTACTTGAGGAATAGAAATGGGCTTATTCGGCAAAAAAAACAAAAGCGTAGCGACGGAAACCAGTGAAGTAACGTTGGAAGATGGCTCCACGGTGATAATCAATGCAACTGTCGATTGCATCGGTGATTCTTGCCCGCGGCCACAATTGATGACCAAAGCCGCGCTGGGGAAAGCGAATTCCGGCGATATCATTGAGGTAAAAATAGATAACTCCACGTCCATGGAAGCCATACCTCCAATGATGCCCGAGCTACAGGCCAGCCATTTGGCCACGATACGCAAAGATCGACATTGGCAGCTACTGTTGCGAAAGAATTAACACGATGACAGGCAATGCCCAACAACTGCAACTTGCCGCGCTCGCGCTTATTGTGAGCCTGATAACGGTTGGCTCATTCACTTATATACTGTGGAAGCAGCCAGAATCTTTGCGCCTTTCACGCGATGGTGTGCCTTTTTTTACGCCTCAGGTCATTCATCCGGACACTGGCGAGACCATTTCCGTGGATGAGTTAGTTGAACATTTTAAAAAAGAAGGTTAGTCTGTGGATATAGAAACCTACGCACAATTAATAGCCTTTGTAATTGCGATGTACTTTATGTACGTCAGTTTTAGTTAGGGAGAATTTAATATGAAGCCAATTAGTATATTTATATTTTGTGTCGCAAGCTTAATGAGCTTTGTCGCGGTGGCCTATACACTGTATCCCCATGCGCGGCTTTCGGATGAAGTAATCCTGAATAGTGCCACGCCAAAAGCGATCGAGGATTTTGATCAGCTCATTGATCTAGGTGAGGATTACGGCCAGCTATCGTTGATCGAACTCATGGGGTTTTACATGGATAGTCCTCCAACACCCGAGACGCAAAGCACCCAGGCAACACCTACGCGACAATTCGGCGGCTGCTAAGCGGGGCTCGTAACTGAATGCGTTTTTTAATACTGTTCGTGTTCATCGCAACGGCGATGCCCGGCCAGGCCTCCATTCAAACCTTGAACCCTTCTAGTCCGGTAGCTTTAAATAAAATGGTATTGTTGGATGTCCGCGCAATCGGGTTGTGCCTGGATTCAAGTGTATCCGGAGCACGCTGCCTCCCAGCCAGGACGTTCTACTCCAAAGAGTATGGTTTAGCCAGTTTTCACCACGTCAACTGGGCCTTGGGCACCCTGGGCCTGTCAGAGAACGATGATCTTCTGGTTTTTGCGGATAATGAAGCGGACCGCGATGCCGTTGCCGGTCTACTATTTCTGGCAGGCCAGCTTAAGGTTTCTCGCTGGGCCGGAGAAATGAAGCAATTGCAAACCTTGCTTGGAGCCGATTCCGGTCAACCACGTGGCGTAACACGGACGCACGTTTACGCAGGCACCACACGGGATAAATTTATTGCATTGACGCAAGAAATACCAACCTTGCAACAAACAGGTTGGATTTTATCATCCGCGCAGCCTTCTTCAGAAACTGTGCGAGCTAATACGATAGTGACCGCAGGTTCACCGATGATGGCTATTGCAGTTTTCGCCAGGCTGCTGGCAAATGGACATCAAACGCTCAAGGTGGTGATTGATAAGGCTGCATTAGAACATCGCAGTAACAATAAAATATATGTTTGGCCCATTTTCTGGCTGATACTTGCCGCGATGCTACTCACCTTTGTTTTGTGGAAAAAACGTGAAACTACTGATCGTCATTAGCACACCGGCCTCAATTGCTGCACTGACTGGTTTTACCGGTGCATGTCTGCGGCGCGGCCAGCCTTTCAGTTGTTTTGTGACAGGAGAGGGTGTGCGCGTATTACGTGATCCGGAAATTGCAAATATACTGAGGGAATCGAAGCGTGCCGTTGTATGCGAGTACTCATGGAGCCGCCTTTTTCCGGACGAGGCACCCCCGATAGAAGAAGGTAGCCAAACCGATCACAGCGCAATGATAGGTGAAGCAGATCAGGTGTTTTCTTTATGAGTACCGATACCATGCAAGAACTGATGAGCAGTAAGCAAAGTCGTAAGAAACAAATAGTCATACTTGCGAATCATGATCATGCGGAAGCCATGCGGGTAGCTGCCGGCCTGACTATATTTGGCCATCACGTCGAACTGGTATTTACTGATCGCGTGGTTGAAGAAAGCGCGGAAAATATCGAACAGGCAGAACTCCTGGAACTGAGTGAAATTGAACCAGTCTCGCTGATCGACGACCCCAACATTGATCGCATCGATGACGATCAGTTGACCGCGCTATTATTGTGCTGTCAGCACGTTGTTAATATATGAGCTATGGATAATATAAATTTACTAATCCTGGATTTTGGTTTTTATGCTGAAAACAGCGCTTTGCGCCTGGCGATTATCGCCATAAGCCGCGATGCTGAGAATGAAATAATGCAGCTTAATGCTGATACCATGAGCGATAGAGACTGGGATGCCGTATTAGATAAGCTACTGAATGCAGGGTGTTGTATCACACTCTGAAGGTGTGCGGTCTAAACAAAGGCTATGGTGCGCGTTTAAGCGTATAAATTCAGGTATTTCAGACATATTACCCTAAGGCAGGATGCCAGATTTTTATCATTTGCGACCAAACAGGTATCGTGAATTTTCTCTATTAGCGCGCTCAGCGATATATTCTCATCACGGGCCATTTCCTCTAATACAGACCAGAATGCGGTTTCCAGGCGCAGGGTGGTGCTATGCCCGTGAATACGAAAACCACGTTTTACAGGAATAAATTCATTAATTTGCTCAGTTGTACACGCCTGAAATATATGATCTAAAGCAGAATTGGCTTTGAGAAAAATAGACATATGTATATGGATCGCATTAATTGTTTTGCGTTTGCAATAGATACTACCGTATCCGGAGAAATTAGGTCTAGTATGATGTCTGGTGTAATGTGCCCGCAATGATACAGTATCAATGTGGATTTTTATCTTAGTTTTTTGTATATGAGTGTTGGCAACATGCTTGCCATTGTTAATGAATCGAGAAAATGCTCAAAACTCAGAAAAACTCAAGGTTGAAATGATGGAAGCGAAAGCCTCCATAACACGCTTCGCCGAAGGCTACGAAGATGGTGGATCACTTTATAATTATTAGCCACAATAGTGGCGGGAGAACAAAATGAACAAGCTTATAAAAACTTTAATCGCTACAAGCGCTTTGTTTCTGATTAGCAACGCATTTGCCGCTCTGCCTCTGGTAGACGTAGATTGGATTAAAGCTAATTCCTGCAATGACGACGTTCGAGTGCTGGATATACGCAACGGACTCGACGGTGGTTCACGCACAGAATATCTAAAAGGGCACATTCCGTGCGCGGTCTACACCGATTATCTGAAAGGCGGTTGGCGTGAAGGCGTAAAGAAGGTGCCGGGCCAGCTTCCCCCAACCAGTAAAATTGCCAAACTTATTGGTGATCTAGGCATAGATAACGATACCCACGTGGTTATTTACCATCACGGAAAAAATGCGCTGGACGTCGGTAGTGCGACTCGCGTTTATTGGACTTTCAATGTGCTAGGGCATGATAACGTATCGATATTAAACGGCGGCTATCTCGCATATATCGCAGATGAAAAAAACAAGATTGAAAAAGGCAATAACAAAGTAGAAGCCAGGGTTTTCGACGCTAATCTACAGACTGATATGCTCGCAACTGCTGCCGATGTAAAGGCTGCTATTGGAGATGGCAAAACGCAACTGGTAGATTTACGCCCACAGCATCAATTTGTAGGCATTAATCGCCATCCGAAGAGTAAACGTAATGGCACAATTCCCGGCGCTAAAAACTTGCCTGAGAGCTGGATGACGGTAAACGGTGGAGGAACATTCAGAAATAAAGAGGAATTGGCACAACTGTACGCAGTGGCTGAAGTTGATCCTATGGGAGCGCAAATCGATTTTTGTAATACGGGGCATTGGGCGTCTCTGGGATGGTTTGTAAGTAGCGAAATAATGGGTAACGACAACGCTAAACTTTACGATGGTTCAATGGTAGAGTGGACGGCTATTGCTGATATGCCAATGGAACGTGCGATTAATTACTAAGCGTCAATTTGATAGTTTAAGATTTATAGCGTGCTATTTCACGGTAAGCCTTCTCTTTACGGTACCCACTAGCGCCTGGGCGCTGGATGCGATGGAATACGATGCCCGCCTTTGCAGCTCGGGCATCGTAGTTTTAGGCGCTGATTTGCGAAAGCAGTTACAGCCTGCAACTCCCGACAAGCAAAAACTCTGGCTCAAGGAACGTATTAACGGAACGCTGAGCACCCTCATCTGGTTATGTCGTCGTTACGCAGAACTGCATCATCTGGACGCAATGGAAATGCGCAGCAGCATTGAACAGCTTAAAAACAAGTTCGCGGCAAAAGACTGGGCGGCAGTGCAACAGAAGCTCTCAGTCATTTCAAATCTTAGCCCTTTAAGGATCGAGCATTTGAAGCCGGGAAACGCCTCGGAAGCCGCACGGATTGACGGAGGGAAGATTTATTCGAGGTATTGTATGAGCTGTCATTTGCGATCCATGCCCGAGGCAACTCCCCCAGTTTTTTCTTTGTCAGACATGGCCAGGAACCTTCCCGAAAAAGAATTTATTGCGCGTATGATCGTGGGTGTTCACGGCACGCAGGAAATCGCCTTACAAAACCCTTTAAGTGATCGTGATATTTCCGGGATGTTTGCCTATTTACGAGGCCTTTCCTGCGCTTGGGGTGAGTAGTGATGGGAAATGGGAAGAGCCAAGCCTCGCTGTTCTGGGAATCTCGCATGAACTGGCAAATGCCTTTGGGAGTTGCTTTCGGCAGAACGCAATTATCTACGGAGAACCCAGCTCAGCAGTTGCTCAGGGGTATAAATTGTTCGAGTTCTGTATTTCATTTTCAACCCTCGATCTCTTTAATCTAAGGATAAAGTGTTGCATTGACCAGTTGAACCCACCACACACGCCGGCCACTTGGGCATTCAATGCAATTAGTTCCATGCCAATATTTTTGCATACTTTGACTGTCCGGTTATTTACAAAATATCTTCATGTACTTTGATATGGCTCAATGATGCGTTTACGTAATCATGATAAAAAGTAGACATAGGTTCTGATACATGTGAGGTCTGCAAATGAAAAAAGATATTTTAAAAAGTTCAAGCAATGAGCAACACGATTATGTAATAGCCCTTCAAAATCTCGAACATAAAGTTGAAAATATGTTTCAGAGGTTATGGAAGAATCCTTTTCACCATGAAAATATTCCTGATCTTTTTACCCACGGTCCTTCAATAGATATACCTAAAATGGATGTCATTGACAGAGACAAAGAGACTTTAATCAAAGTCGAGTTACCCGGCATCGATAAAAAAGATCTTGATATATCGGTAACAAATAATCGACTTGTGATTAAAGCAACGACCTGCCATGAAGAAAAAGAAGAAACGGGAGACTATCTAAAACAGGAAATCAGCAAGAATGAAATATATCGCTCGGTCTCCTTGCCAGACGACGTTGACGATGATTGTAAGGTTAAAACTTCTTTTAAGAATGGTGTTCTGGAACTTACTATTCCGAAACACAAGAAATCTCATCGCAGACGAATTGAAGTCGGATAAGCACTTTGCAGCACCTCATATCTAATCTAATAAAATAAGGTGTTGCAGCTTTGAAGTTGTTCATTTCTCTGGGTAAGCTGTAGCCCTCGATATTGTGCATTCGCCAGTGATTAACTCAAGGGCCGCTTTCTTCTTATACTTACACTATATGTTATCGGAAATTTTCAGCGTAGAATGCACAAGAATATTACGCGATCTTAGCGGCCTGTATCGCGATAGTTTTATTCCTGAGCCCACTCCCGCAGGAGGTTGACGCTATGCATCAACGCATGCTCAAAGAAATTGCTCGTGATTTTCGCTCAACCGCAGACCTAACCGGACGCAAGAAGATGCAACCAGCGGTTGAGCATGCAATGACCGCAGTGCGTCGGCAAGAATTTGTATCGACGTCGCACACCGAGGAAGCCTATCTTAATCGCCCGTTACCGATCGGGCACGGTCAAACGATCTCGCAACCTTTTATCGTCGCTATTATGACGGATCTTCTCGACCTCAAACCCGGCTCCCGTGTGCTGGAGATAGGCACCGGTTCCGGCTATCAGGCGGCGGTGCTGGCAGAAATTGCCGACGAGGTGTTTACGGTCGAGATCGTTGAACCACTCGCGCAGGCGGCTGCGGCCCGCCTTGAGCGCCTCGGTTACGACAACATTCAAGTAAAGGCCGGTGATGGCAATTACGGCTGGCCCGAAGCAGCGCCGTTTGATGGCATTCTCGTTACCGCGGGTGGGCGCGTGCCGCCCAA
>JAUVBY010000167.1 GCA_030590945.1 Gammaproteobacteria bacterium
ATTTTACTGCTTTTTGGTTTTATGTGGACGCTGGTGCGCGCGCTTCCACTCATGTGGCGGCAAATACATCTGTTCCTGAACATCGGCTCAGTCAGAGAAGGAGAACGCATCGATTTTGAAAATCTGCCCTGGCTGGTAGAGCGCATCAATCTATATTGCGATTTGACCAACCCTGTGGCCAATATGAGCCTACGCGTCCCAATTAATGAAATGATTGACCTGAAATCGAGGCCGTTTGATAACAGCGAACCCTGGTTTCCATGCAAAAAAGGCGACTGGATTATATTGAGCGATGGCCTGCGCGCCAAGGTGACGGGGATATCACCTGAAATGGTGCAACTGATTGAACGGGGCGGTACGCGCGTAACCTACCTCACGCCTGATTTCCTGGCACAAACACCACATAACCTGGCGACCAACTTCCGAATCAAGGAGACACTGGGCATTTCGTACACGCTACAGGAACAAAGCACCACTACTATCCCGCAAACCCTGCACGCCTATATCACCAGGCGAGCTGACGAAGAAGGTTACGGTGACCAGTTGCTGAACCTTCGAGTTGAATTCGCCGAAGCGAACAATTCATCGCTGGATATCGTGATCATTGCTGATTTTAAGGGGCACCTGGGAGATTTATATAATCGGCTGCGTCGAGCCATCCAACGCTGGAGCGTCGATGCATGTACTGAAAATGGCTGGGAGATACCATTTCCGCAAATGACCTTGCATGGTGAAATAAAGGGATCGTAAACTAGTGTTCCGCATATCGGTCTGTTGCCCGCACTAGCTGGTCCGCAATACCAGGCTCATCAAACGCATGGCCGGCGTCCGGCACGACATAAAAATCCGCTTCCGGCAAGGCCTGATGCAAATCCCAGGCGGTGGTCATCGGCGTACAGACGTCATAGCGCCCCTGGATGATGATGGTGGGCAAATGGCAAATTTTGTCCACATTTTCTATCAACCAGCCATCGCTTTCGAAAAAGCCTTTGTTCACAAAATAATGGCACTCGATGCGCGCAAACGCAATGGCAAAAGTATCGGAACCAAAGTGCTTGATCTGCTCCGGGCGTTGCAGCAGGTTTATAGTGCTGCCCTCCCAGATACTCCATGCACGAGCAGCTCTTATTTGTATATCCGGATTATCTGAAGTCAATTGGCGGTAATAGGCGCTTATCAAGTCTCCCCGATCCGCGACATCAATGGGTGCAATAAATTTCTCCCATTCATCTGGAAATAGATTCGCTGCGCCGCCCTGGTAATACCAGTCTAACTCACGTTTTCGCAGCGTAAAAATTCCGCGCAGTATTAATTCTGTAACCCTGTCTGCGTGTGTCTGCGCATAGGCAAGCGCAAGCGTGCTGCCCCAGGAGCCGCCACAAACCTGCCAGCGATCAATGAGCAAGTGGCGCCGCAAACATTCCATATCGTCAACCAGATCCCAGGTCGTATTGTTCTCCAAAGATGCCGACGGAACACTTTTGCCACAGCCGCGCTGATCAAACAGAATAACCCGGTATTTGTCCGGATCAAAAACCCGTCGCTGATCTGCACTGGACCCACCACCCGGCCCTCCATGCACGTAAACAGCCGGTTTTCCGTCAGGGTTTCCGCATTCTTCATAGTATATTACATGCCCGTCGCCGACCGGCAGCATGCCTGTTGTTACGGCTTCAATCTCTGGATAAAGGCGTCTATATTCGCTCATTGCACGACGTAATGTAGTTCGGGATACAAGAGTTTACCGAATAATTCAAGCCACGGCCTTACTATTCCCGTGTAAGCGTAAATTAATAGAGTCAGTATGGAGAATGTGGTACATTGATCAGTCGACATGGCTTGGCTTATACCCATAATTTTTGAATTGCGCAAAATATGAGGAAATCCAAAACCAGAAATTAACCACCTAAATTCTGAACTCCGCCGACATGAAATTCATTTTCCTTTTAGTTACATCATTGATCCTGGCCGCCTGCGACAATACGCCTACTGTGAATGCCCCCGCTGAAAATACATCGAGCCAGCAAATAACACAGGGCAAGCAGGTTTTTGAAGCTCATTGCCAGGAATGCCACGGCGTCGAGGCAGCGGGCATGGTAAAGGACTGGCAAAAACCAGATGCAGGCGGCATATACCCGGCGCCGCCATTAAATGGCAGCGCACACGCCTGGCATCACGATATGAAAACGCTTTTAGGTACAGTCAATCGTGGTGGCATCCCGCTCGGCGGAACCATGCCGGCATTCAAAGACACACTCACAGAGGAAGAAAAAGAGGCCGTGCTGATTTATGTTCAAAGCCTCTGGCCAGAGGAACTTTATTTAGCCTGGAAAGACCGAAACGGTTAATACGCGTAAATCGGATACCCCCGGAAATCTTCATAAACGTGACATGAAATTTCTCCAGCTTACCTTTCTGACACTGCTCCTGATAGCCACGAATGCGCTGGCCCATACCGCAAACCAGGAAGGCGCTACGCGGTTATTGCAAGATCCTGAAGTCAAAATATTGAATGTATCCGAGCATATTTATAATGGCGAATTTGCGGCCGCCGAGAAAGAATTACAGTCTCTGATCGCAGACGATCCGGATTTCAGACTTACTCAGCTCATGTACGCTGAGCTGGTTTCCACCAAGCCCGACAAAACATCTGGAATTGGCGACTGGCTTGCGCCGGATAATAATGAAATAGCGGGCCTGGTCGACGAAATTCGCCAACGCTACGCAAACCATACACTATCGAAAGCCTATACAAAGGGAAAAATACCCGAGCTTCTACTCCAGATTTCGCCCTCGCAACGACAGGTAGTAGTGATCGATTCCAGCCTGTCGAGAGCGCTTATATTCGAGCATAATGAAAATCAGCTTTCTTTGGTCAATGACTATTACATCACGGTAGGTAAAAACGGTGTGTCCAAAACCGTCGAAGGCGACAGCCGAACACCGCTTGGCGTTTATTTCATTACGTCACGGCTCAACCCGCTTGGTCTGGATAAACTCTATGGAGATGGCGCTCTGCCGCTAAATTACCCGAACGAGTGGGATCAAAGATTGGGGCGCTCCGGCTTCGGCATCTGGTTACACGGCATGCCGTCTGATACAAACAATCGGCCACCATTCGCGACACGCGGTTGTGTGGCATTCCCCAATAAAGACATCTCGCTTTTATACAATACGCCCCAAATCGAAAACTCCCCCGTGATCATCACGCAAGGAATTAATTGGGTTGATCCCGCTCAAAACACGCCTTTTCGTTCAAGCCTTTCCAGGCAGATCAACGCGTGGAAAAACACCTGGAAAGATGGAGAGATAGAACAAATCAAAACATATTATGCTGAATCATTCAGCAGCGGACCCCGGAATCGCGAAAGCTGGTTGCAGGCGCAAAATACGCTATTGCAGCAGGCGAGTTATAAGGAGTTCGAACTTAGCGATTTGAGCATGTTTAAATATCCCGGTGCATCGGAAATGGTAGTAGTGTCATTCAATAAAGAATATGCCGATAGCATTGCTCACCAAAATGAACGGATACGCCAGTATTGGCAGCTCAGTGAACACGATGTTTGGAGCATTATTTACGAAGGCCCTGCGCAGTATCAGCCCATACATTTCAAAGGCATCCCCGATGCGGTTCGCCCTACTCTCGCCGATGAAGTACAGCGTCGCGCCGAGAACGTGGGAAGTTAAAGCGCATTTAAACATTGACGCGACATTTGGGCGAGCAATAGCCGGCGAATTTGAACTGAGAATCAGCCATTCCACTGAAGATAAGCGGCAATTAACGGGCCGATCAAGACTTTGTATGCTTAAGTATCGGTTTTATCTTGAGGCGTTCTTGAATCAGCAAGCTGCTGCTCAAAATTAACCTGAATCTCACGCAGCTCATTGATTGCTGCGCGAATATTAGAGCCATCGATCACATTCACTTCGACATGCTCACCGATATGCGATAATTGACGGCGTTGTGAGCGGTGCTCTTCAGACAGAAAATCGAAAACTTTATAATAATTCAGCGCCCTTGAAAACCCCTTTGGAATCGTCTCACCCATGTGCTCGCACTGTACCTTGTCCTTGATAAGGTTGTGAGTATTTTCATCGATCAAAATAGCATCTTCATCGGCTGTAGATTGTAATCGAGCAGCCAAATTGACCGGGCTTCCAAGCGCGGTATAATCAAGGCGTTGATCTGAGCCAAAATTTCCTACCGTGCAGTAGCCGGAAGCGATTCCCATTCGAATATGCAGACCATCTGATACTCCGCTCCTTTTCCAGAATTTCTGCAATTCCGCCACACGCTTCTTCATCTGGATTGCCATTTCGACACACCGCAGCGCATCCTCAACCTCACCTTCAGTTTCAGGGTCTCCGAAAAAAACCATAATGGCATCACCAATAAATTTATCGACCGTACCGCCACAGTTTATAGCGATCGTTGACATTTCCGATAAATACGAGTTAATGACTACTGCGAGGCGCTCGGGTTCCAGTGTATCGCTGAGATCCGTAAACTGAACGATGTCGGAGAACAAGATGGTCAGATTTTTACGCACATGGGTATGACTTTGATCTTCTGTTTCTGAAAAGATACTATCGTAAATTTGTGGGGACAAGTATTTCGCAAGACGTGTCGCCAGGTTTTCCAGCTGGACACTTTTTTGTTCGATGATTTCCTGGTCGCGAATTTTTTGCTCCAACAGCGCTTCCTTTTCTTTTTTCAGCTTCCATTCCGTTGTACGATCTGCAAACTGACCCTGAAAGCCGTTGAGGTAAGAAAAGTCGGGATCAGTGGTGCGCGTCGATAATAGAGAATAAACTCGCTCTTCGCCTTCGACGGTAATGTGTAACTCTGGAATTAAAACAGAGCCCTTCTGCTCCAAATCGGCCATAAATGCTTCGATCTGCTTACCTGGAACGCCCAACTGCAGGAGTACGTCGGGGAAATAGGTATTTGTTACATTCCCAAGAACAGGAAAAAAATCAATAAAATTTTGATTTGTCCGCAGGATTTCAAGTTTTTTGTTCGCGTAAAAAGCCGCCGTAATGGCATTACGAAAATTAAAGAAGCTTAAATCAAGTATATTTTTCTGGTCAAAAAGATCTTCGCTGTTCATTTCCCAATCTCACTACAGCGATGGCTCGATGATGGCGTTATCCCTGATCCATTGTGAACGCTTGCCTGTTATTGCACCCCAGGTCGTAACACAATATGGCACACAGAAAGTAAGGAAAACTTTAATAGTAGGAAATTCACCGCCCGCAAGCAGTATGTCGCCATGATTAATAATTGTCAGTATTGTACCTACAAACAGGGCCGTATAAAAAGCCTTCCTGGGCGTACCGTCTCCCAGAATCAGGTTCGATAGCGAAG
>JAUVBY010000109.1 GCA_030590945.1 Gammaproteobacteria bacterium
TCAGCGGCCTCGCGTAGTTGCCTTGCAACTACATCATCATCGCTTCCGTCGGGAATATTATCCGGCACATCGTTATCGCTGCCTGTTCTGGCTGTCCCCTGCGCGCCAGGTTCACTAACCGTTTTTTTCCTCTCTCCTTCTGATTGTTCCATTGCCGCACCAGATGTGCCTTCCATGCTTTGATCAGGATCCCGGCCTGTAGTGGTTGCGGTATCGGTGTTTTGTGCCGCGCCCTCCTCGTTTGGCTGGCCTGTTCGTCCACCTCCGGCTTCTCCGCTGATGTTTTCCGTGTGCGGTACCTGCGCTTTTACGCGCGCCTGTTCCTGCAATAAGCGCTCATCAAACTCGCCCATTGATGCGTTCAGTTCGTCAAGCAGGCCGTTAGTCTGTTCGGATTTAGTTCGTTCGTTGGCAAGATTTATGTTCACGGGTCTCAGGCTTGAAGTAAGAAGGGCCTCGCAGGGCAGATCATCAGATAATGCAGCCTGTTCTTCCTGTGTCAGTGCCGCGCAATCCCTCGCCAATTGATCACTCAGCTGGCGTATCCAGGCAAGATAATCGCTTTTTGCCGTTGCATCAAGTTCACTACGGTTTCGGGCGGCATCGAAATCTGCTTTTGCATCTTGTAAATTAGAGAAAGCGGTTCTTATGCTGTCAACTTTTTCACTGCTCGTGCCTGATGCGAGTGCAGGGTGCATGAATATGCTTAGCATCAAACTGGCCAGAATGGTGTGAATAAACGTTTGAATTGGTGAGTAGGAAGCATCCATGTCAGCCATGTTACCTGAGGCGTTCTACGCGTCAAGAATCTTTTTATATTTGTAGTGCCTTCTGCCCGGAAAGATGGCCGTTAGGCTAATAAAACCGGGGGTTTATTCAGCAAAGCGACGGATTAGCCTACAACTTACCGGCAAAAATGGTATTGAACTGCTGGCCCGTTTTTACAAACGTGGCGCATTTGCTAAGCCATTTTAGTTTCTTCGCCCCGGCATAGGTGCAGGTGCTGCGAATGCCGCCCAATAAATCCTGTACCGTGTCCGCGACCGCTCCGCGATATGGCACAGAAATTTCGCGCCCTTCGGAAGAACGGTATTCTTTCAGCCCGCCAAAATGTTTGTTGTTTGCTGCACGTGAACTCATGCCGTAAAAGCGTACGAACTTTCGTTCTTCAACCACATCAATCCGGCCGTCCCGGCCTTCTTCTACTTCGCCGGTTTTGAAAAACCGTGAGAGAATTTCACCTCCACCTTCATTGTGACCTGCGAGCATGCCGCCTAACATAACAAAATCTGCGCCGGCGGCAAAGGCTTTGGCCACATCGCCCGGGCTGGTGCAGCCGCCATCGGCGATCACGTGCCCGCCCAGGCCGTGCGCAGCATCTGCGCATTCAATAACGGCTGAAAGTTGTGGAAAACCCACGCCAGTTTGAATGCGTGTGGTGCAGACGCTTCCCGGGCCAATGCCCACTTTTACGATATCTGCACCACTTAGAATAAGTTCTTCTGTCATCTCGCCCGTGACTACGTTCCCGGCGATGATGATGATATCCGGACAGGCATCGCGTAACTGCTTAATAAACAGAGAAAAACGCTCCGAATAACCATTGGCTACGTCTACACATACGTATTTCAAACGCGTGTCAGCGTGTTGATATACGCGCTGAAATTTCTCAAAATCCTGCGTGGTAATGCCCATTGAGTACGCTACATTGTCAATTCGTTGGGTATGTTGCTCATTGAAATACGCCATCAGGGCTTCGTCATCGTAACTCTTGACCAGACAGGTAAATAAGCCCTGTTTGAGCAGCGCATCGGCCATTTCAAACGTGCCCACGCCATCCATGTTCGACGCCATGATAGGAACTCCATGATAATGGGGTTCAGCTTCAGCCGTTTCGAAATTTCTGAACTGGAAGTTTCGAAACAGTTCAACTTCGCGGCGACTACCCAGCGTGCTGCGTTTGGGGCGAATCAGAACGTTGTTGTAATCCAGTTTACAGTCTTCTTCGATTCTCATGCGGCTTCAGCTTATGAATATGTAGGCGAGCGATTATAGGCATAGTATGTCCCGCATTGGAAAAAATCAGGCTGTTCTGAAATCGGGAATGCTCACGCCGTCAATATAATTGTCAGCCCATATGGCCATAGACTGGATGACCGGTATAAGCCCTTTTCCGGCGTTGGTGAGGTGGTATTCGTAGCGGGGCGGCTTTTCTTGATAGAGGCGTTTCTCCACCAGCCCATTCTCCACTAATGATGTTAAGCGGTTTGCCAGTATATTCGTTGGGATTTTCTCACCGGCATTCTGAAAATCTTTATTCTTGTGTTTACCGAATAACGATATATCCCGAATAATAAGCAGCGACCATTTGTCGCCTACAAAATCGAGCGCGGAGGAGATCGGGCATTGGGAGCGCGGACCGGCGGGGCAATTCAGACTTTTATTCATACACAGAAAAATAACATTGTTACTTGCACAATGCAAGTAATGCGCGTATAGTGACTTGCATTAAACAAGTAACTACCGGTGAATATCATGTATATCGACTTTATCCTACCCCTCAGTATTATGTTTTCAATGCTCGCCTGGACCCTGATTTTTCGCTGGTACGTTCATCCGGTGTCAAACAGGTATTCCACCGGGCAAGTACTGGAACCTTTTCTGCTGCTACACAGTTTTCGCTATATCGGGCTCATGTTTCTTATGCCGGGCGTGACCTCAGAGGCGCTGGATACGCGTTTCGCACACCCCGCGGCTTACGGTGATCTGGCGGCTGCGGTGCTTGCGTTTATCGCAATCTGGGCGCTGAGATCACGGTTAAAATCAGCCCTGGCATTTGTCTGGGTATTTAACATATGGGGTCTGATAGATCTCCTGAATGCCGTTGTCAGGGGTATTTTGTTTGTACCCGCCGGTCATTTTGGCGCAGCGCACTGGATTCCGGCAACCATCGTGCCGTTGTTACTGGTATCGCATATGTACATCTTTTTTCTGTTGATCAAACAGATAAAAAAAAGAGCCGTTACACCCGGTTATGAGGCGTTAGAAGGTCGCGCTTAAGTACAGGCTATATTTGTCTGGATCTGTTTTAACCGCTTGTCGTTGGTTCGTATTTGAATATCAGGTCAGCGCGCGTCCAGGATCCGCAAAGGTCTTGGCGCGTGCAGATAACTCCAGCTTGATGCCTGGTAGTTTTTCGATGCGGGTGGAAGAAAATATTCCGCTTATAAGCTGCGTACCATTTTCAAGGTTTGTGGTCTCCAGCATGTGCTGACGCTCCGCTGTTTTGACGGTTTCTACAATATCGCCTACGCTTGCTTTGTCGACGTCATCCTGTTTCAGGACTTCCAGTTGTAGAAGAGGAGTCATGATGTCCTGCGCGAGTATGTCTGATCTGCTGCCGCCATGTTCCTTAATATATTGCACCGATTTCTCGCCAAATAAGTCGGTATAGCCAACAAATAACAGGCGGACGCCAACCGTGATCATCATATTATTGATTTCATCCATGGTGGCCGATGGGGTGATCGAAAATGGACGGGTGTGACGCAAATCGGTTAGCACCGCATCGGCGCTGTCATCCAGCGAAACGGGTTCCGAGCCTGTCTGGTGGCTTTGCTTAATCGTGGCGCCAGGTGGCAGCAGTTGGTGTGAAACAACTTAAAAATGACTGCTCATGGCTAAAAACCCCTCTAAATGAAACTGATAATCAAATTATGCTCCCAGATTACAGTATGCGTGACAATTGTGCTTTGTCGCCAAATTTGGATACTTACTTTGATACCTGATAGTACTACTGTCCGGTTTAATTTTCGTAGGATCACGACAAACGGCAGTACAACAATGTTTGCAGAAGACACTTATGTTTAGAGACTTAAAACCTAAATCCCGTTTTATCGTCATCCTCGCGTATGCGGGGATCCATAATACCGTCAGAAACAGGCTTATGGATTCCCGCCTTCGAGGGAATGACGCTTTAACCGGACAGTAGTGATATATGTTATTAATCAACAAGCTATCAGTGCATATATTCAAAACAACACGCACTATTTGCTAAACACAGCTTTTTGGTTTATTGTCGATCGACATAATTATTCATTATCAGCCAACTTAAGAATTAAACTATAAGGCTTTAAAAATAATGTCCGATCAAACCCTGATCTCGTTGAAACATTTACGCAAGGCCTATCCCGGCTGTGTTGCGAACGATGATATTTCAATGCAGATCGATCGCGGCGAGATCCACGCCTTGCTGGGCGAAAATGGCGCCGGGAAATCCACCCTGGTCAAGATAATTTACGGGGTGGTCAAGGCCGATGAAGGAAGCATCGAATTTGATGGAAAACCCGTACAGATCAATAACCCGGCGTATGCACGTAGCCTCGGCATTGCCATGGTGTTCCAGCATTTCTCATTATTTGACTCACTAACCGTAGCCCAGAATATCTCCCTGGGCATGGACGATAAATCGGATCCGGAACAACTTTCTGAACGCATCATTGAAATATCCAACCATTACGGTTTACCCCTGGATCCGGAGCGCCACGTATACACACTTTCAGTAGGTGAACGTCAGCGCATAGAAATTATTCGCTGCCTGTTACAAGACCCCAAGCTGCTCATCATGGATGAGCCCACTTCGGTACTCACACCACAGGAAGTAGACAAATTATTTGAAACACTGCGCCGCCTCTCGGACGAAGGCATGGCCATACTGTACATCAGCCACAAGCTCGATGAGATCAAAGCGCTGTGTCGGAACGCAACTATCCTGCGCCTCGGCAAAAAAATAGACAGCGTAAGCGTTGCAGATCAAACCCCCTCATCACTTGCCGGATTGATGATGGGTGAAGAACTAAAGCTTGCAGACCACGCGCCGGGCGGCACGCCGGGCGAGGTTCGGCTTAGCATCAAAAACTTGAACATACCGGCAGAAAGTGCTCTGGGTATCTCATTAAAAGAGATAAACTTTGAAGTGCGTGGCGGTGAAATTATTGGCATTGCGGGCGTGGCTGGCAATGGACAGGATGAACTTTTAAAAGCCATCAACGGCGAACTTCTCTGTACGCCTGACTCGATCAATATAGAAGGCAAATATGTCGGGGGATTTGGCCCCAATGAACGGCGCCAATACGGACTGGTCAGCGTGCCCGAAAAACGCCTTGGGCACGGTGCCGTCCCCGGGATGAGCCTGGTTGATAATGCTTTGCTAACCGCTAATATCCGCCTGGGCCTGATAAAACTGGGCCTGATTAACTATTCAAAAACGATCGACTTTACACAATCGGTCATCAAAGAATTTGACGTCCGTACGCCAGATGAAAACGCCCGTGCCGATAGCCTGTCGGGCGGCAACCTGCAAAAATTCATTGTCGGCAGGGAGATTAATCAATCACCCGAATTAATCGTAGTCGCGCAGCCCACCTGGGGTGTTGATGCGGGAGCGGCACAAAGCATACGTGCCGCACTACGCGCACTGGCTAACCAGGGCACCGCCGTGCTGGTTATCTCACAAGATCTGGATGAATTGTTTGAAATGTCCGACCGTATCGGAGCAATCTGTGCCGGCAAAGTTTCCGCATTTTTTCCAATAACTGAGATGAACAGTGAAAAAATTGGCCTGCTGATGGCAGGGGTGGAAACCTAAATCATGAAACCCTATCTGGAAAGAAGGCAGCTTGAATCCAAACTCTGGACTTATATGTCTCCTGTATTGGCGCTACTGCTCACTCTGCTTGCGGGCGCACTGTTGTTCCGGATTATGAGCGTCGAAGTTGCTCCAGCGCTATACATCTTTTTCATTGAACCCATCTCCACCTCCTACGGCCTGTCAGAGCTATGGGTAAAAGCCACCCCCCTGATACTCATCGGGGTCGCGCTATCACTGGGATTCAGGGCCGGCGTCTGGAATATCGGCGCCGAAGGTCAATTAATCCTGGGCGGTATATTTGGCGGGGGTGTAGCGCTACTCTTTTATGAACAGGAAGGCTTTTATATTCTACCCCTTATTCTGCTCGCGGGCGTGCTCGGCGGCATGCTCTGGGCCGGCATCGTAGCCTGGTTGCGCACCCGTTTTAATGCCAATGAAATACTAACCAGCCTCATGCTCACCTACGTAGCAGAGCTCTTATTGAGCTACCTGATCCATGGGCCCTGGAAGGATCCGGAAGGCTATAGTTTCCCGCAATCGAGAATATTTAGCGATTCAGCACTTCTGCCTGTTATTGCTGATGGAACGCGCCTGCATCTAGGCGCTGTGATTGCGGTAGTGGTGGTATTAATTGCATGGGGTGTACTGGCGCGCACCCGGCTCGGCTTCCAGATCAAGGTCATGGGAGATGCTCCGGATGCCGGCACCTATGCCGGTTTCAGCCATAAAAAAGTCATCTGGATGACCTTGCTGATGAGCGGGGGTGCGGCCGGCCTGGCGGGCGTTATCGAAGTCGTCGGACCTATTGGTCAGTTGCTCCCCTCTATCTCGCCCGGTTACGGCTTTACTGCAATCATTGTCGCCTATGTCGGGCGCCTGCATCCGGTCGGCGTATTATTTGCAGGTCTGTTGCTTGCACTGTCCTATCTGGGCGGTGAGTCTGCGCAAATCGAGTTAAACCTGCCTCTGGCTGTCGGTGGCGTATTCCAGGGCTTGCTATTATTTTTTCTGCTTGCCTGTGATGTACTGATTCACTATCGATTAAGACTGTCACCTAACAAAGCCTGACGAATACCATGTTCGATATACTCATACTTGCATTACTGACCGTCATCACCGCCGCAACCCCGTTGTTGTTTGCCGCGCTTGGCGAAATGATCACCGAAAAATCCGGCGTATTAAACCTGGGCGTGGAAGGCATGATGCTAATGGGGGCCATAGCCGGTTTCATTGTCGTGACCCAAACTGACAGCATCCTGCTGGCTATTATTATGAGCGCGGTGGCGGGTGCAGCTCTGGCCGGAATTTTTGCAATACTGGTACTGGTATTTCAGGCACGGCAGGTACCGGCTGGTCTGGCTCTGACTATATTTGGCGTAGGGTTGAGTGCCCTGCTTGGTCAGAGCATGATTGGCGTCGCCTATACCGGCTTACCAAAAATAGCGATTCCAGGTTTGGCTTCAATTCCGGTTCTCGGGGATTTACTGTTCAATCACGATATCATGGTCTACCTGTCGATCGTCATGCTGTTGCTCATACGCTATTTTATGAACCGTACACGCGGTGGATTGATTCTTCGCGCAGTGGGAGATTCACACGATGCTGCGCACGCCCTTGGATATCGGGTAAACCTGATCCGCGGCCTGGCGATATTATTTGGCGGCGCGATGGCTGGACTCGGCGGAGCTTACGTTTCTATGGCCTACTCTCCGCTCTGGGTGGAAGGCATGACCGCGGGCCGTGGATGGATCGCGCTGGCCTTAGTCGTCTTCGCTTCCTGGCGCCCAACCCGAATACTGCTTGGGGCGTACCTGTTTGGCGGCATCACCATTCTGCAATTACACGCTCAGGCCATCGGCATCAACGTTCCTTCACAAGTGATGAGCATGCTGCCCTACCTGGCTACCATCCTGGTACTGGTACTGATTTCCCGCGACCGGGTACGCATAAAACTCAATGCTCCAGCTAGCCTGGGTAAGCCCTTTCATCCGGGGCACTAGGAGTCTATCGGATTTAGCATATTTCGTTCAAAAATCATGAATATCGATAAACTGAGCCTATCATGACCGTCAAATGGAACAGCCATTCTTCTCACATGATAAACTCATTTTATTCGATCTAATGAATTTTTCTCCAAAACAGTCAAACCCGACAGACTCCTGGCATGGATATTAGTGGAACCGGATAACATCAATTTAACTCAACAACCTGCAGTAAGTTACAATAGCTTAAAAATATATCCTGCTTGTTCGCCCAGAATCACCCGGCGGATTAAGCTGTAATTTGACCCTATATTAATGGCCCGGTAAAGTATGAATATTAAGCAGTTATTAACTTTAATGGTTGAACACGATGCCTCGGATATGTTCTTAAGTGTCGGTACAGATGTCGGTATTAAAATCGATGGCCTGACCGCCCCGGTCAGCGACACGAAATTACACGCGGGACATGTTAAAGCCCTTGCCTATACCGTGATGACGCCCGCTCAAATCAAACTTTTTGAAAGCGAGTTAGAGCTGGATTTTTCATTTGATCTGGAAAACCTCGGGCGTTTTCGTATCAATGTTTTCCAGGAACGAAATGAAGTGGCCATGGTCATTCGTTACGTCAAAAATGAGATCCCGAGTATTGAGGACCTGCATTTACCGGAAATTTTAAAACAGCTTATTATGGAGCCCCGCGGCCTGATCCTGATAGTGGGTACCAGCGGCTCGGGCAAATCAACCTCCCTTGCTTCTATGATCGACTATCGTAATCGTCATAAAACGGGGCATATACTGACAATTGAAGATCCTATTGAGTATCTGCACGCGCATAAGAAGTCCATTGTCAATCAACGCGAAGTCGGCCTGGACACTCACTCATATGCAACGGCTCTGCGTAGGGCCATGCGCGAATCGCCGGATGTGATTCTCATTGGTGAAATCAGGGATACGGAAACAATGATACAGGCACTGAGATTTGCTCAAAGCGGCCATTTATGTTTATCGACTCTGCACGCGTCTAATGCGGCTGAAGCCATCAAACGCATTATTAACTTTTTCCCGGAATCTAAATATCACGATGGGCTGCTAATGGACCTGTCCTTAAGCATAAAAGCAATTGTGTCGCAACGCTTACTCGTCACCAGGAACAACAAGGAGCGCGTTCCGGCGGTTGAGGTAATGCTGCCGACCCCTACCATCAAGGAGTTAATTGAAAAGGGACGAATCAGCAAAATTCATGAAGCGATAGAACAGGGCGGCGCCAAGGGAATGCAGTCCATGGAATTGGCACTGTTTAATTTATACAAAGAAAACAAAGTGACCCTGGAGGAGGTGTTACATAATTCTGATTCGACACATAACTTGTTACTGCGCATAAATATGGAGAGCGGCGAATCTGTAGATCACGAGCAAATATTAGGGTGATTGAGCTCTTTTTTAGTTATTTTTCATCACAAATACTTCCTGCTGAGGAAGAGACATGCTTACTCGATCATCTCCGAGAAACGCATCCACAATATTGAGCCATATATCACTGCGCGCAGCGAACCAATCTGCATTTACTACCCAACACAAAGCCATGATATCGGCGCCACTGGCAGTAACGTTGACGATAAAAGCCTGTGGCGGGGCCGGGCTTGCCAGTACCCGTTCATCTTCATTCATAATTTTGAGGATCAGCTCTTTGGCTGCACGCAAATCGCAATTGGTATTAACGGATAAGGATATCTCTATTCGACGTTCCGGCAAATCATGATAATTCAGTATTTTCGTGGCCATCACCAGCGCGTTAGGAATGAAGGCCATAGTACCGTCGAGCTTACGAATCGTAGTATGAAAGGTCGAAATATTATCCACTATACCGAGCACTCCATTGCTTTCAACCATATGCCCTGTTTTAAAGGGCAACCTTGGGAAAAATGGCACCAGAAAAAAACTAATTACCGCGCCAGTAAGGACAGCCAGAATTGAAATCTTACCAATCACTGTAACGTCTAAGCCAACGGCCCTGAGTGCCAGTAGTACCACGATGACCAGGATTAGAACATACAGGGCGCCGAATATAACTTTTATTAGCCGCTTGTTTTCCAGCAAGGGATAGAGGAGTTTTGAAGCGAGTTTGTGTAGCAGAAATATTATCAGCATACCGCCCAAAATGAGGACCAGACTGCTGCTGATTAGCGAGCCGTACTCATTAACCTGTTCAAAAATTTCATTCGTTTCCAGAATCACCTCAGTGACGCTGGATTCTTCAGCCATAGGGATTTCCTTAGCTTGCGTAGTTGTTGCCATTTTGTTTACGTCACCATTTATCTAATAATAAAAGAACAGGCTATTAACCCGGCCTAATCGTACTCGCAATCAGTACGCTAAGCGAATAGTTTACGATTCACTCTTTCCCTTAGCTAAGATGAGAAAGGCGAGATAAAGGCCAGGGACACTTCCGAGGACAGTTCACCTGTTTACAGTCGTTAATCCGCCTGTGCAGCCATCTGTTCATCGGCCTGACGCTGCTTTGCCTGACGGCGATTAA
>JAUVBY010000035.1 GCA_030590945.1 Gammaproteobacteria bacterium
CGAACTTGTTCGGCATTTGCAAAACCGGAAACAAACAATTCCGGGCACAACACCAGTTCAGCCTGGTGCTTTTTATTGTGCTCCAATACCGCATCCAACGTTTGCAGGCGCTGATGTAGAATCAAAGGGCGGGCATCGGCCTGATATATTGCTACCTTCATATTAGTAGCGATCATTACACTAACAATATCCCGCGTTCGTAGTCTGTCAGGTATGCACTTCCAGTTTCTGTTACGTAAATCGAATCACCGATGCGCCCACCGCATTCTCCGTCAACCGAGATACCGCCATCAACCGCGAAGGTCATGCCCGGACGCAAAATTGTCTTATCTCCTGTTTTAAGCTCTGGCGCCTCCAGATAGGACATGCCGATTGAACGACCGGTACGATAGCCGGTTTCAAAACCTGCCTGTCGATAAACTTCATTCGCCGCCTCAGCTACTTCTTCAGCCCTAATGCCGGGCCGTATTAAATCAATCGCAGCCTGTTGGGCTGCGTTTGCTGCTTCCTGCACGCGGAGTTGCTGGTCCGAGATTTTGCCAATGAAAAACATGCGATCAAAACCCAATTTATATAGCTTAAATTGAGCCATATTACAAAAACAGAAATACACAGGGTCTCCATGCTGATAAGTTTTGACGCTGGCGCGACGGTGCACCATCGAAGTATCACGACCACTTTGCATAATTTGCAGGTTGTGAATCATTGGTGAGATGAAGGCTTCCCAACCCTTGTCGCTCAGAAATCCTGCCGCTGTGCGTGTCCCGGCATTAATCACCGCCAGCGCCGATTCATACTCTGGCGCACCTTCTGCCAGCGAGCTTTGCGCTGCGCCCATCATGGCAGAGGCGATTTCACCCGTTTTTTTCATGATATCAATTTCTTCGGGCGACTTGATCACCCTCAACCGGGCGATATACGGAGAGATATTTTCAAACTGGCTTTGCGCGTACTGCTCTTCGAGAAAAGCGCGCACAATCGCGGGCAACAGCAAGGTCTCAAACCATATATGTGTCGGCGCTGTTCCAAGCGTTTCAGACAGCACAGCGCCCCAACTACGCGGCCCGATATCTTCCCAGGTTCGCACATCCCGCACCCAGGTCATGGCGAAGACCATTTCACTTTCCATCAAAGGGGTAATCACTACGGGATCATCATCGGCGCGCACGATAAGGAATGTCGGTCGGCCAAATTCGATGCCCAGATAACCCCAGAAACCGGCAAAGTAAGCGATTGAACTTTCATCGCTCAATATCGCCATGGAAATGTTGTTGTCACGTAGCTGCACCTGCAAACTGGCGTAGCGTTTTTTAAGTTGCTCAATCATCTTAATAACCTGAAATTTCTGTGTAAGACCTGAAAAAGGGTGAGCGTAATTTATCCGGTTAATTCAGCCCGGGTTTCAGAAAATGCTACGATCGCCTTATCCAGGTCCTGCCGTGTATGCGCAGCGGATATCTGGGTTCGGATGCGCGCCTTGCCTTTGGGTACCACCGGGAAGAAAAACCCAATGGCATAAATACCCCGTTCCAGCAGTTTCTGCGACATTTTCTGTGCAAGATTCGCATCACCAAGCATAACCGGCACGATTGGATGATCGCCGTCATCCATATCAAACCCGGCAGCGCGCATACCTTTGCGAAAATAGCGGGTATTATCCTGTAATCGATCGCGCAAAACGGTAGATAACGAGAGCATTTCCAGTACTTTAAGTGATGCTGCGCAAATTGAAGGGGCGAGCGTATTTGAAAACAAATACGGGCGCGAACGCTGTCGCAGCAAGTCTATAATTTCCTGTCGCCCTGCGGTGTATCCCCCGGAAGCACCCCCTAGCGCCTTACCGAACGTGCCTGTGATAATGTCAACCCGATCCATCACGCCACAGTATTCGTGAATACCTCGGCCGGTTTTACCCATAAAGCCAACCGCGTGGCAATCATCATGGTGCACCATGGCATCAAACTTCTCGGCCAGATCGCAAATTTTATCGAGCTGGGCAATCGTCCCATCCATGGAGAAAACTCCATCGGTAGTGATCAAAACTCTTTTTGCGCCCCCGATTCTGGCTTCCTTCAGTTTAGCCTCCAGGTCCTGCATATCGTTATTCTTATACCGATAGCGCGCAGCCTTACACAGGCGCACCCCATCAATAATAGAAGCATGATTTAATTCATCCGAAATGATTGCATCATCTTTGCTTAATATGGTCTCAAATAAACCGGTGTTGGCGTCAAAGCAGGCCGCATAAAGAATTGTGTCTTCCATGCCGAGAAACACGCTGACCTCCTTCTCCAGAGTTTTATGAATAGTCTGGGTGCCGCAAATGAAACGCACCGAGGAAAGACCAAAACCCCATCTATCGTAACTATCACGTGCAGCCTGAATCACCTCGGAATTATTGGCCAGGCCGAGGTAATTATTGGCGCACATATTGATCACCTCTTTGCCATCGGCCAGGGTGATTTCATTGTTCTGTTCAGAGGCGATGACCCGTTCGGTTTTCCACAAACCGGCGGATTTTATTTCAGTCAGGTCGTTGATAAAGCCCTGTTTGCTTTGTTTAAAACTCATATTATTCTCCCCTTGGTTACTCGTTTTGGAACCGGAAATTTAGCTTCAGCTGATTTACCTAATTTGCGAGACTGAAGTCCCACCTCCTGGTATATTGCCCCGATTAATTCTTTTTGGAACAGGGGCTTTAGCCCCGGATGCCTCACTCCCAGTTCAAAATAACTTTTCCGGATCGCCCGGAACGCATTACATCAAAACCCTTCTGGAAATCTGTATAGTCAAAATGGTGTGTGATGATTTTCTCCAGCGGCAGGCCTGACTGCACCATCATAGAACCTTTATACCATGTTTCAAATATCTCCCGGCCGTAGATACCCTTGATCGTGAGGCCCTTGAACACTACATTGTCCCATTCGATGCCCGCACCGGAAGGCATAATGGCCAGCATCGCAATATTTCCCCCATTGATCATTAACTCCAGCATTCCTTTAAATGCATGGGGCGAGCCTGACATCTCCAGGCCCACGTCGAAGCCTTCGAAAATGCCGAGTTCAGTCATAAATTTACGCGAAATTTCACCCTTTTTAACATTAACCGGTATGACTCTGGGAACGGCCTCCTGTGCCAGTTTTAGCCGATATTCGTTTAGATCTGTGATTACAATATTGCGCGCTCCGCAATGCGCCGCAACCATGGCCGACATAATACCGATCGGGCCCGCACCCGTGATTAAAACATCTTCCCCGACCATGTTAAAAGATAAAGCGGTATGAACTGCATTCCCATACGGATCAAAAATCGCCAGTAAATCGCTTGAAATAGCCCTGCTGGGTTTAAATACGTTTTTCGCGGGTATTGCCAGAAACTCGGCAAATGCCCCGGTTCGATTCACCCCCACACCAATCGTGTTGGGGCAAAGATGGCGCCGGCCGGCCAGGCAATTTCGGCAACGCTCACAGAAGATATGTCCTTCGCCTGAGACCACATCCCCTACCTCCAACTCGGTTACTTCAGGACCGACTTCTGCGATCACGCCGGCATATTCGTGGCCCACGGTCATCGGCACCGGGATGGTTTTTTGCGCCCATTCATCCCAGTTATAGATATGGATATCCGTACCGCATATTGCAGTTTTCTGGATTTTGATTAGTACATCATTCTGGCCCACGTCGGGGGCTGGAACATCGTCCATCCACAGCCCTTCTTCTGCATGTTTTTTTACTAGAGCTTTCATCGTTTTACCTGAAAAGGAAATCTTGGTTAAAGGCGTATTTGAGGCATCGAATTTATTTCAGCCCAATTCAATTCCTTCTTTGGTTAGATCAAGCGCTTTGGACACCATTACCGCCTGGGTACGCGAGCGCACACCCAGTTTTTTGTATACCGAGGTGACGTGCGCCTTGACCGTGGCTTCTGAAATATCCATATCTGCGGCAATCTGTTTATTCATGAAGCCCCGGGAGAGCGCTACAAATACGCGCAATTGAGATGGCGTCAGGCTCGATATTTTTGCGATGGTATCCAGTTCCTGATGCTCATGTTCGGTGACCCCCTGATCCACACCTTCGGGGATGTGTACATCGCCCTGGTTGACCTGTGCAACCGCATCGTGAATTTGCCGTAGTGAGTAGGATTTATAGATGTAACCCGCTGCACCCGCCTGTATTGCTGCGCGCACCGTTTCCGCTTCTTCACTCGCCGATACGATGATTACCGGTAACGCCGGGTACATACCCTTTATCATCATTAGTCCCGCCAGGCCATCGCTGTCGGGCATACGCAGATCCAGCAACAACAATTCAACACTCTGTTGCAGTAATTTTGATTTGGTTTCTTCCAGAGATTCAAGCTCACATATTTGTGCACCTTTAAATATCGGTGCAATGGTTTCGCGTAACGCCTGGCGAAACAACGGGTGATCATCGGCGATAATGATTATTTGGCTCATGGACTGCCTGGAAGGGTTTGGTTCGGATTCTTTACAGCACGATAGTACGCGATTGCGATTTAGCATTCTACCGCAATCACGTGCTTATGGTGGATGCGCAACGCCAGAATTTCAAATTGCCACGTTACCCTTGAAATGAGAGAACCTACAAGGGTGGATCCAGATTCACCACGCTCCCTGATAGTCAGATAAGCTATATCTGAATATCGAGACAAATACAAGGGTGGATAAGCATAGCGCATCCACCAAAAATACCAGAAAATCATCAGGGTTGGAGGATGCAGTTGAGCATCCTGCTTTTCTACTGAGTCAAAGAAATAAACAGCTCGGGCAGTTTCTGCGGCAACCGATCAACGTGATCAATCACCGTATAACGGGTGTCGAAAATATCACTGACATAATTATCCGCATTGGCATCCAGCGTAATGCAATAGCTATAAATACCCTGTTGATCCAACTCCATAACGGCTTTGCGCGTATCTTCGATCAGTAATCTCTCATCCTTAACATCGATGTCTGCAGGCTCGCCATCGGTTAATACCAGCAACAGTTTCTTATCAGTTTTCTGCTGCTCAAGATAATGACCGGCGTGACGCATCGCGGCACCCATGCGCGTAGAAAACCCCGCATCCATCGCGGCCAATCGAGCTTTGACTTCGTCACCCCAGTGCTCGCTGAAACCCTTTAGATGTTGATAACGCACTTCGTGACGTGTATTTGAGAAAAACCCCGCAATGGCGAACGGGTCTCCAAGCCCTTCGATTGCCCATCCGAGCAAAGACACCGCTTCCTGACTAAGTTCGAGGATTGTTTGAGTACAGCCTGCTGGTATCTCAGCCAACGACGCGGATAAATCAAGCAACAGATACACCGATATATCCCGGTCATTGTGACGATGACTCATATTGATACGCGGGTCAGGCTGACTACCCGCTTTAAAGTCTATCAATGAACGCAACGCCACGTCCAGATCCAGTTCAGAACCCTCTTCCTGGTAGCGCACGCGTACGTAGTTCTGTGGTTTGAGCAGATCAAACAGCTGCTTGAGGCGATTGGCCAGCGCGCTGTGCTTGGCCAATAAAGCATCAATATCTGAGGCATTACCGGATGGATGCAAACTCTCGTAAAGGCTTACCCAGTCCGGTCGATAGGCCTGGTTGTTATAGTCCCATTCCGGGTAGTGACGCGGCGGTAACGCGTCGATTTCCTGCTCATCATCCTGATCCCGGTGCTCATCAAATTGTTCTTCATCATCGCCTTCTTCGATGTATACCCACAAGTGACGATTATCGTCCCGATATTTAATTTCGGTATCTTTGAAATACATTTTTGCTGCCTGATCTTCCTGACGACGCGTACGTACGATAAAAGAAACCGCTAATTGTGCCATTTCTTTGGTACTAGCTTTCCCCGCTTGCATTATTTCGTGGAAACGCGCCGCGAATTCATTGATATCCTCATTCCGGTAACCGTGTTGGGGGTCAAGAATCGCTCTGGATAACATGGTCATGCGATGGCGAATACATGATTCGTTTTGCATATCGCAATCATTTTCCTCCGGAACTGGATGCAATGCCGTCCATAAAACTCGCAAACCGGGGTAGCGTTGCATCGCCAGGTATTCGACCCTGCAGTCCTCAAGAGTCTCAATACCATAACGCTGAAAGGGGCTGTAGTTATCCGCAACCAGTTGCTGCGTCCATTTCCTGTGCGCCGCAACGTGTGACAATAAGGCGAAATAACGTTGCAAACCGCTAATGGATTGATCATTTGTTACGGCCTTGTCATCATACACATCGGGTACACGCAGGCCGCGCACATCATAGTATGGTCGTACGTGTTCTGTCTCATCAAAACCCTGAGAAAAAGGCACCAACAGGGGCTTTATTTTCCATAAGGCCTGAAGATACAGGCCCAGGGTGCGTTCATGATCTACAAACAGCGTACCATGCCGTTCTCGTTGAATGACCGCCTTGCTGTCAGGTGAGGCGAGCGAAAAATATTCGATCTGATTTCCCGGGTGATCTTTATAGTTTGCGACACCATAATCGACCCAGTTTTTTATGCCTTCAATAGACAGGTTATTCAACAGAAAAGATGATTTTTCCAGAAATGCCGGCAAACCGGGACTGGGGATGGTGGTGTGGAAGCCATGGATTGAACCGGTGGTCGCCTCCATCAGGTGAAACACCACTTCCAGATAGTGCTGCAACTGCTTTGCGCTGCCCAGGCGCCGTGCGGCTTCAGGCATAGACTGCACAAATGCCGGGATCGCGTTGCCGTTGGGACTGCGTGACATTTTCCACACCGCCTGGGCAATGTCGTTTATGACAGACTCGCCTAGTTTGTTTGCGATTTGCGGGATTTCCGCAAGAAACACCAATACGGGCTCGACCCCGCGGCCAATCATACAGACCAGCGACGCACCTTCCAGGTAATCCTTAATGCCCTGTTCACTCAGAACATCGAGCGCTTCTTCGAGGCAACCGTCGAAAATATCGTCGATCTGCTCGAAGTTACAACGAAGTTCTCCCCGGTAAATCGAGACGACGTGATCGGCGAGAGGGGCGGTGGGTTTAATGATCATAAATGGCGTAGGGTAGATAAGCGCAGCGCATCTAGCAAATGTTAATTCATGGTGGATGCGCTACGCTTATCCACCCTTGGGCTACAAAGTAATTCCGTTAAAAACCAAGTGCATCAATCGCATTGTCCAGAGTCTCCCGAATATCTGCATCATCGGTGATCGGTCTTACCATCGCCATTTTACAGGCTGCGACCGGAGCAACACCCTGGTTTATTAATTGTGCTGCATATACCAGCAGGCGCGTAGAAATACCTTCATCCAGGCCATGGCCTTTGAGATTACGCGCGGTATGAGCCATTTTTACCAGCTTCTCAGAAATGTCCATACTAATACCGGTTTCCTTTGCCACGATCCCGGCTTCGATAGCTTCCGGGGCATAATCAAAATCCAGTGCCGAAAAGCGCTGCTTGGTGGATTGTTTCAAATCTTTCATCAGGCTCTGGTAACCGGGGTTGTAAGAAATCACCAGCTGGAAATCCGGGTGTGCATGGATCAATTCTCCCTTCTTATCCAGGGGCAAGGTGCGACGATGGTCAGTCAAGGGATGAATTACAACCGTAGTATCCTGACGCGCCTCAACGATTTCATCGAGGTAACAAATCGCGCCGATTCGGGCTGCTGTTGTCAACGGTCCGTCCAGCCAACGGGTGCCGTCTGCATCCAGCAGATAACGCCCGACCAGGTCTGATGCAGTCATATCTTCATTACAGGCTACCGTAATGAGGGGTTTGCCTAACTTCCAGGCCATGTGTTCGATAAAGCGTGATTTTCCGCAACCCGTGGGGCCTTTTATCATCACAGGAAGGCGTGCAGCATACGCGGCTTTGTAGAGTTCTACTTCATCTTCCTGAGGGGCGTAAAAAGGCTCCTCGTTGACAAGATACTGTTGGCTGTTATCGTTTGACATGTTTATTACGCTGTATAGTTAAGTATTCGGTTATTTCAAGACGCGAACAGGAAGCGGGGCTGAAGCGCCGGTTCCAAATCAGGCCTACGTACTTTAAACAAAAAAGCCTCCAGAGTGTGGAGGCTTTTTCAAGATATGCTAAGCAAGAAAGCTTACTTATGCACACCCAGTTTCTCACGCCAGCCAGGGAAAAGCTGGTCTGCGTCACCCGGGAAGGATTCAAACGCGCGCGCAAATTCTCTGTTCTCTTTGGCGAATTCGATCGGGTCAGCGCCTTCTTTCCAGCACTGGTATGCCTGGTGTAAAGACTTGGCGCCGTCAGCCGGGCTATCGATATGGCCGTATGCACCACCACCGGAAGTATTGATAACGTTACCGTGGCCCAGGTTCTCGAAGAAACCAGGTAGGCGAAGTGCGTTCATGCCACCCGAGATGATCGGCGTGGTTGTCTTCATGCCCCACCATTCTTGATGGAAGAAAGGACCGTCTGCACTATCACGTTCAATCATGTAAGCTATATTTCTGTCGTCAGTACCACCTTCCATTTTACCGAAACCCATTGTGCCTACATGAATACCAGAAGCACCCATTAAGCGAGACAGCTTAGCCAAAACAAATGCAGTGTAACCACGCACTGAAGAAGGTGATGTTATCGCACCGTGACCTGCACGATGGTAGTGCAGGTACTGGCTTGGGTACTGACGACGGGCGGTCGTTACCATGCCCGGGCCGCCAACATAACCGTCAACCAGGAAGGCAACACGAGGAGAATCTTCACCGAAGGTTTCAAGAATGAAATCAGCACGAGCACACATCTCATGATAATCATCAGCCGTGATGTTCGCAGAGAAGATTTTTGCTTCGCCAGTCTCATCTTGAGCACGCTTCATTGCATCAGCAACCAAAGGGTAAACCTTTTTTGCAGGACAGAAAACCTGATTTCCCTGTGGTTCATCATTCTTGATGAAATCACCACCTAGCCAGAACTGGTATGCCGCTTCTGCAAAAGGCTCAGGACGTAGACCAAGCTTAGGCTTGATGATCGTACCTGCGATGTAACCACCATCATTGTAATCACGGCCCAGCAATGACCACAGCTCGTTGATTGATACCGAAGGGCCGTCATATAGCTTCATTAACTTACGAGGCACATAAAAATCCTGCATTTGTGCGCACTGCACATCACCCATGCCCTGGTTGTTACCAATCGCAAGCGTCAGAAAAGAGACCACCATGGTGCGACCGTCAATGATGTTACGGTCAAACAAGTCAATAGGGTAGGCAATTTTCATAATGCCTTTGGCTTCATCGATTTCATAGACCATTGCATCAACGCCTTTGGTGAAATCATCCGTTGTACTCACTTCTACGTTTGTACCTGTGGAAGATTCAGCTGCAAAGTGAGCTGCAGTTTCCAGGTAGCCACCAAAACCTGGCATTGGTATCATGGTATAAGCGACAAGCATATGATTGTCACCAGCGATTAAATCTTCTTCTTTCAGGCTTAAGTCTGCGTAACGTGCTGATTGATCCATTAGATGATCCTCTTAGGTTGATTAGAACTGGCGTGCATTATATGGAAATATCCCATAAGTAAAATTCAATAATAATGATAGCTACCATAATGAAACCATTATAGTCTAACGAATAATACAGAAAAAGGGAGCGCGCATACGCCCCCTCATCCCAAACACAATTTACGCTCAGGAACTTGCAGAAGCAGCGCCGCCACCCGACGCGTTTGAGGCCGAACGCACTGGCGGATTGGCTTTCATTTCTTCGGTTAACTCACTCACCCCCGAATCGATCGAGCCGTACTTGCGAATATCCATCATGGTTCGTTCGCCGATACCCGGTACTGCATCCACTTCATCCATTGAAGCGAACTTACCGGCCTTATCGCGTATTTCGACAATTTTCTCAGCCTTGCTCAGGCCAATTCCCGGAATATACTGAATGGTCTCTGCATCTGCCGTATTGAGATTGATTTTCTCAGCCAACGCAGTAGACGAGAAGGCCGAAACCAGAACCAGTAAAAGCGCGGTTTTAACTGCACGCGCAGGCAGTGACTTAATAGAATATTTCATTTTGAATCTCCTTATTACCGTTTAAAATTAGTGCCCAGTTAATGGACAACTCCTTGACGAATTGATATTTCCTTAAACAATTACTCAATTCGAGATTTGAGTATAGTGGCAAGAGGAATCAAAATAATGTGACAATAATCACAAAATTTTAATTATGTTTTGTCCGGGCTCTTTCCTCAACATCCATAGGTCTCCCTTTAGATATTAAATGTCGTAAAAGCTTGCCAAACCTCCCCCTTAGAAAAAGGGGGAGAGCTTGCGAGGGGGCCGAGGGGGATTTAAAAAGTGTAAATCTCCCCTAACCCCTCTTTGTCAAAGAGGGGGATTCTTGCCGCCTCGTTGCAATTCAACCCAGCGGCTCAAATAAAACCTGGATATCGTCATTACTCAACTCCCCGCTGTCCTTACCCGGCTTCCCGTAAACACCTTCGGCGAGAGCTTTTTTGCGCTTTTGCAGAGCGAGAATTTTTTCCTCAACCGTGCCTTCGGTGAGTAACTTATATACAAATACCGGCTTATCCTGACCGATCCGGTGCGTGCGATCCATGGCCTGGGATTCAACAGCCGGATTCCACCATGGATCGTAGAGAATCACGGTATCTGCTGAAGTCAGGTTCAGCCCTACCCCACCAGCTTTTAGGCTGATAAGAAAAACATCGGCCTGCTTTTGATCAAACCGTTCGATAACGTCATCCCGGTTTCGAGTTTGCCCGGTTAATTCCAGGTAAGCGATGTTCTGCCCGTCTAAAGCAGTTTTAATGATATTTAACATGCTGACAAACTGTGAGAAAACCAGCACCCTGCGACCCTCTTCGAGTAATTCCGGCAACATTTCCATAAGCATTTCCAGCTTGGCAGACTCCTTAACCTTTTTGGCCTGTTGCAGCTTTAACAGGCCGGGATCACAACAGGTCTGGCGCAATTTCAACAAAGCATCCAGGATCGTAATGTGACTACGTGCCAGGCCTTTACTGGCGATTGTTTCTCGAACGCGTGATTCCATTGACAAACGTATAGTCTCGTACAATGCAGCTTGCTGTTTGCCCAGCGGTACCGAGCGAATCATTTCCGTTTTGGGCGGCAACTCCCTTTCGACTTCATCTTTCTTGCGTCGCAACATAAAGGGCGCAACGCGGCGCGCGAGTTGCGCCCGGCGCTCATCATCACCGTGTTTTTCAATGGGATTCTGATAGACATGCTTGAAGGTCTTGAGGTTGCCCAGAAACCCCGGCATCAAAAAATCAAATTGCGCCCAAAGCTCTCCTAAATGATTTTCCATCGGGGTTCCTGTCAGGCAGAGCCGATGACTGGTTTGTAATTTACGTACCACCTGAGCAGCCTTGGCCCGCGGATTTTTAATCAATTGAGCTTCATCGAGCACCAGTAAATGATACTGTTGTGCCAGCAGCGTATCCGCGTCACGCGACAACAATGGGTACGTCGTTAACACCACATCCGAATCCGGAATAGCCGGGAAATGAACGCGGCGGTTGGGGCCCTGTAACACGATCACCTTAAGACCTGGCGCGAATTTATTCGTTTCACGGCGCCAGTTGCCCATCAAACTGGTCGGCGCAATAACCAGCACTGGTTTTTTCAAACGACCGGATAATTTTTCGTTCTGAATATGTGCAATGGTTTGTACCGTTTTCCCCAGGCCCATGTCATCAGCCAGAATGCCGTTTAATTGATATTCCCGCAAGAATGCCAGCCAGCTCAGGCCGGTTTCCTGATAATCACGCAATTGCCCGAGAAACCCTTTGGGTACCGGGCAACGCTGTATGCCATCAAAATGGCGCAACTTCTCGCCGAGTTCGCGTAAGAAGGCATTGCCCTGCCATTGTAAATTAGTCTGATTTTCAAGCTCGCTTAACAGCGCGGCATCGTACCGGGACAATCGCACCCGGTCCTGGTCCGGCTGCGCGGTATCGTATAACTCATACAGAGTTAGCAGATAGGGGCGGATTTCATCGGCATTGAGCGAAATATAGCTGGTCTCATCCAGTGAAATATATAACGTTTCCGGCAATTGATCCGGCTCGAACTCATCCAGCAACGGCAGCAATAATCTAAGCAGGGAAATCCGCCTGCCATCTATTTCAATATCAAGACGTAGATTAAACCAGTCATGGGTTTCTTCTTCTACTTCCCCCCAGTATTGATCAGCCTGGTGAAAGTCAAGATTAAATCCCGGCTGGCGCCTGATCTGCCAGCCCTGATCCTCCAGGTCCGTAACCGACTGCTCCATAAATTCGGCCCACAAGCCAATACTGCTCTGCCCGGCATCATTCCCCGGGGTGACATAGAGCAATTCATTGTTTTCTGAGCGTCGAAATGCGACAAACCCCAATTTCTTCAGCGTCAACAGAATTTCAGCTTCCCGATCGATATCATGGCCGACATCAACCAGAGCATCGCCATCTTCGATCAATATTCTTGCCTGACCATCGGAAGCTGGAACCGTCCAGTTTTTATACTTGAACAAAGGGCGTATACATCGCATCACCTGCCCGTTTTCGATGAGCTGGTCCAGCTCCAGAATCGGAACCGGTGCGACGCCATGAATTTTTGTAACATCTATTTTGCGCGGCGGAGGAATACCAAGGTCGCTATAGCGCTTAACCAGCAAACAGCTAAATTCCTGCGCCTGATCGTGCGCCAATCGCGGCGCATTCATCAATTGTTGTATTTGCTCCGCGTTCAGGCCCATGCAATCGAGTTCACCTACTTCACTTTTATCGGGACTAAGATAAAGCAGCGGGTCGGTTAATATCAGGTGATTTGATTTTCCGGCGTTGAGTATTAGTTTTAGTTTATCGCCCTCCTGTTCCTGCCAATAGATATCCAGGTTTTTTTTGGGCCCTGGCGAAAGTGGCTCGGAATCCAGTTTTCGCCAGAAACAGCGCCCGCTACCAATCATTTTTTCCAGGGCCAGCGCCCCGGCCGAACGTTGTAACACTTTCAGGTTCTGCCAACTATCATTGTCCGCGGCAATCAGCAACTGGCTAATATCGGCATCCAGCCTGCTGGCGTACGCAGGGCGTAGATAAGGGTTGGCAATATTCGCAATGGTCACTTTTCGTGCCACACCCATGCCCCCGCGCTTTAGCCGCCGTGAGACTTTAAGTTCGACCTGAATATTGGGCGAATGATTTATTTTACTCAGAATATAGATAATACTATCAGGCTGATCCGCGTGAGTAACATTGGCCTCTCCCGAACGCTGTACATTATCCAGCCAGTCAAAGTTGCCCGCTTTAACCTTATTTACCGAACGACGATTCGCCTCCCGATACGCGAGACAAACCGAAACCACGTGCTTGCAATTAAAATGTAAAGGGCAGCTGCAGTTTCCCACGATGTCTAATAGCTGGTTTTCGCTGTTCCAGAGTATCGATATATCCTGTTGATACGGCTGCGAACCACTGCCGGCTACCCGCCCCTGCAGCACGGCTCGATTGTTCCTGAATGATAGTTCACGCTGGCTGAGCACCAGACCATCTCTAAAATAGGCTTCTCCCCGTCTGAAGTAGGTATCCCCAAATTCACGGCGCATATCTCCGTTTAACAGCGTTCGAGGTTTATTCATAGTCTGATTTTCAATGCAAAAATAATAATATTAGATAAGAAAAATGCAACCGCTGATCGTACTCGTTTTCAAGAATTGAAATAGAAGATAAATGCATTTTTTGCAATATTTTTCACGAATAAATTCAAATTATATTGAACCAAAATCGTTTCATGCTGCCCGATAGGACAATACGAGCATATCGCGCTTGCGATTCTTTGAACGTATTACTGGTTACAAACCATCGTTTTCTTTAATATATAAAGAATGGAAATAACATCTACATGTGGAGTTACAAATGAAATTAAAATCAAATCTATCTAAAACCTTATTAATAAGTTCCGTTATGGCCATTGCCACGCAGGCCAATGCCGGCGGAAATGATCAATTGACCCTTGCTGACGACACGGGTAAAGCCATAATGGTCGCTTTCGCCAGTTGGCAGAAAGGGGATAAAATTGCCGGGCGCGGCGAGAAATGCTACGGCATCTCCCTGGCAGGTCAAAACGATTGCAAAGCCGGCCCAGGCACCAGTTGTCAGGGAACCGCTACTAATGATTTCCAGGGTAACGCCTTCACCATGACCCCAAAAGGTGTATGCGATAACATCGTTACACCCGATGGCCCTGCTTCCCTGTCTGAGCTGGAGCGTAACAACGCCTAAGCCCGACAGACTCCTAAGTGAGTAAACGCAACAACCGGCCCGGCCTGCCTCTGCACGCCGGGCTAGGTTTAAAACCCGAACATTTTTCGGACGCCGAAAAACACTCACCGAAAAATATATGGTTTGAAGTTCACCCCGAAAACTATATGATTGGTGGCGGGCCTCGATTGCGGGGTCTGCTGTCAATTCGTGAGCGTTTCCCACTGAGCCTGCACGGGGTCGGCGCCTCCCTGGGCGGTCCTGAGTTAACCGACAACGCTCATATTTCTGCGCTCAAGCGGCTTGTTGATTTACTCCAACCCCAATCCGTTTCTGAACATGCTGTCTGGTCCAGAGCGAATGGTGTGTATTATGCCGATTTGCTGCCCCTGCCCCGCACCCGGGATGCCATGCAACGCCTGGTAGACGGTGTTAACCATTTTCAGGAAGGTATCGGGCGCCAAATTCTGCTTGAAAATCCCAGTAATTATTTACCCGTAATCAGCGAAATGGATGAAGCCGATTTTCTGGTTTCCATCGCAAAACAGACAGGATGTGGCCTGCTGGTGGACGTGAACAATATCTATATCAGCAGCCAAAATTGCGACATTGATGCCACTGAATACATTCGAGCTATCCCCGCTGACCTGGTAGGCGAAATTCATATTGCCGGTTTTGATGTTGACCCGAACCTGGAGCAGCGGTTACTGATAGACAGCCATGCGGCCGATGTTGCACCCGAAGTATGGAGATTGCTGGATCTGGCACTCGCGCAATTTGGCCCCAAACCCGTTTTACTGGAGCGAGATGATAATCTGCCGGAATACCCGGTATTGCTCGAAGAACGGGCGTTGGCTGAAAAGGCTATCCAACATTCAAAAGCGATATTACAAAACGCAACAAACAATGATGATAGACGCTGCGCCTGAATCAACCAAAGACTATTTTGAGTCTTTCTCCGCTTATTTACAATCCGGCGACACCCGGTATTTGGCCGACGTTTTTCCGCAGGCCGAAAGTCATGCAGCCGCAGCGGTATACCGCAATGGATTCTTACGCGCGAGCATTGATGCCTTGCGCAACAGCTACCCGGTCGTTGCGCTGCTGGTCGGCAATGAATACTTTGATTTTCTTGCGAAAGCCTACGTCGAGCAACATCCGCCGCGGCAGGCTACCTTTATTGCCTACGGAGAAAATGTTCCTAAGTTTCTGCAACAAAATCTTGAACAGCATAACCTCAGCTATCTAGAGGATTTTGCCCGGCTCGACCAGGCCTGGTTGCATGCCTATTTCGCTGGAGATTCAACTCTGCTCTGCGAACAGGACATTGAACTATGGCAAAATGCCGGTCATGCGATTGAAAATATGTCGCTCTGTTTGCCTGAATCTGCTCGCTTGATTACATTACAACATCAGGTTTGTGAAGCATGGCTAATCTTGAAATCAACAGAATCACTACCGGATAACACACAGATTGAATCACAAATTGAACATCTGCTGATTTGGCGCGACGCAACGGATCAGGTCAGGGTTCGCGCTTTGCAAACTGCTGAACATGCCTTTGTTATCGCACTTCAAACCGGCACCACCATCGCGCATGCTGCCAGCTGTGCTTTAGAAATGGACAACGCCTTCCCCATACTCAGCTTTTTTTCTGAATTGCTGGACACTGATATACTGGCCGTTAAATAATCACTCTAAACACCTACACCATGACCCTGCTCTGTTCAATATCAACGGCCTACCAACGATTTTGCAAAGCCAGCACTAGACTATTTGCTGATCTTTCATCGCTATTCATGCGCCTGCTACTGGCTAAAGTCTTTCTAAGTTCCGGACTGCTTAAATGGAATGGCTGGTTCGATTTTAATGAGCAACAGTACGATTTGTTCCTGTATGAGTTCTTCTGCCCGGACCCCGTACGCGAAGGCGCGCTGCAGCTATGCAACCCCGAAACGCTGGAATATGCAGAAGGTTCATTCTCGATAACCATCGTTGAATGGTTTGCGCTGGGCGCAGGTATTATGGAAGTAGCCTTACCCCTGTTATTAATCCTGGGTATATTTACTCGTATCGGCGCACTGGGCTTAATCTTGATGACACTGTTTATCCAGCTCGCTGTGTTCCCGGAATGGGGCCACTGGTGGAATCCGGCAGCCTGGTGGCTGGTGGTAGCACTGGCCATTTTCGCGCGTGGACCCGGGAAGTTCTCGCTGGATTATATATTGGGTTTGGATCGATCAGACGCTAACAGATAATACGGCAATCCGCTTAGCCATATTCATTTCTGCGCGTTTTACCCCTCGTCATTCCCGTGCAGACGGGAACCCATGACACTGTATCTAACCGCATTACATGTCTTTCGCCTTCGCGAAGATGGCATGCTTTCGTCATGCCTGTCATCGAGAGTTTGACGAAATATATTAATCTCGTGAGACCTCAGCATAACTCAGTGGCGAAAGAAAAATGAAATAAATCTTCCAGGTCGAGGCGCAATTCGCAAGATTTGCAATACTGAGCAGGGAGGTTTTAATCATTTTTACTCGTCATCTGGGTTGTGCTGAGGTCTCCTCGTACTAAATCGTGCTCGAACAGTTCTTCAAATCCGACCTCAACGCCGCCTGAACATTATCCGGCAACGGCATTTCATGACAGCTATATTCTGCTAAATCGATCCCGGCTGATATAGGTTGGCCTTCGCATGCTCCCGCCACCATATCTTCGCTTAACTGAAAACGCATAAAGTGCACCGCAGACGTTTTATGCTCATTTTCCCGCTCCAGGTCTTCATTACAGATTGCAAATACTTTGGCGAAATTGTCCACTTTCATCCATACCGTTTTTTCAATCCCAAGCCAGGCAGACAGCGCCTTACGCCGTTCATGTTCATCGGTAAATTCGATCATAAAGGTGGCTTTCCAGTTATCACCATCCGGAATTAGCGGGTTATAGGTATCCAGTTCTTCATTGATACCTTCGGCATCAAATATCTTTTCGATGCGCAGCATTTCCTGAACCTGGTATTGAATCGTTAAGCTGTCTTCAAAATAAAGCGAGGCATTGGGCCCCAACGCCACCGCACGATTCTTTTTGTGTTCCATTACCCGGGCGCGATAACTGCTGCGCATATCCGAATATTGCTCAAGGCCGTATAAATCTTCTTTTTTTAATGACATGTTTCTAACCTTTATATTGCGTACGCTTTGCGTAACATACTAATGGGATGTACGGTCTCAAAACCCGTATCCATCACGTTCTCTATGTGTTTTCCCGCCATCGGACAATCGCTTCCATAATAATCAACTTCGCCCTGTTTAATCTTGTTCACAACCGGGCGGCATATTTTTACCGATGCCTCGTGGAACTCTTCCTTCAGGGCATAAGTGCCATCGTGCCCGGAACAACGATCCACCGTACTGACTTCGGTATCCGGAATCAAACTCAGGAGTTGACGGGTTTTCGGGCCCATGTTTTGCACGCGCTGGTGACAGGCGGAATGAATCATCACCTTTCCCAGAGATTGCTTAAATTCGGTATTCATCAGCTTCTCTTTGTGGCGCAGCATCAGATATTCAAAGGGGTCATAGATGGCCGCTTTGACCTTCTGTACGCCTTCATCATCGGGAAACATCAGGGGCAATTCCTGCTTGAACATCAACACGCAGGACGGTACCGGTGCGATGATGTCCCAGCCTGCATCAATCATGCGCACCATTTCCGGGATGTTCGCTTCTTTAGCGCGCTTAACTGCATCAAGATCGCCCAGTTCGAGCTTGGGCATACCGCAGCATTGCTCTTTATTGAGCAACGATACGGGAATGTCATTGTGTTGCAACACCTTAAGCAGATCTTCCGCGGCCTGAGGTTCGTTGTAATTTCCATAGCAGGTGGTAAATAGAGCCACCTTGCCTCTGGTATTTTCTCCCGCTTTGACATCCTGTGCATCAAGGCCAATCAGGGGTTTTTGTGATTTACGCAGGGTTTTGCTGTGGTACTTCGGGATGACGGCATCTTCGTGAATCCCCAGCGTTTTAGACAGAATCTTACGCGTTGCACCGTTATTATTAACCGCATTCACAGCATTAACCACCACTGGAATGCTGGCAAGTTTACCAATGACATCAGTATTGGTAATCAAATTATCACGGGTTTTGGTGTCGCCATTTTTAAACTTCACCGCTTTGGCTCGCAGCATCAGGTGCGGGAAATCAATATTCCACTCATGCGGCGGCGTATAAGGGCATTTTGTCATGTAACACAGATCGCACAGATAACAATGATCCACGACCTGCCAGTAATCTTTTTTGTCCACTCCATCGACTTCAAAAGTCGGTGATTCGTCCACCAGATCAAACAAACTCGGAAAGGACTGGCACAGGCTTACACAACGTCGACAGCCATGGCAGAGATCAAAAACGCGTTCAAGCTCATCAAAAAGAGCCGTTTCATCATAGAACGAGTCGGACAACCAATCCAGGGGGTGTCGGGTTGGAGCGCTTAAATTACCTTCTTTCATGTTTGATTCCGATATACAGGGAGTGAATATAGGCCGCAGGCCAAATCAGGCTGGCCTGCGAACTATGAGTATGGACGTTTAGTCCATCTCATCCAGAGCTTTCTGGAAACGGTTGGCGTGTGAACGCTCAGCCTTGGCCAGTGTTTCAAACCAGTCGGCGATTTCATCGAAACCTTCTTCACGCGCAGTTTTCGCCATACCCGGATACATGTCCGTGTATTCGTGGGTCTCGCCTTCAATGGCAGTTTTCAGATTAAGATCACTAGGGCCAAAAGCCAGGCCGGTTGCCGGATCACCGCACTCTTCGAGATACTCAAGATGGCCGTGCGCGTGACCGGTTTCACCTTCTGCGGTTGAACGGAATACCGCTGCAATATCGTTGTAGCCTTCCACGTCCGCCTTTGCTGCGAAATACAGATAACGACGGTTTGCCTGAGATTCTCCGGCAAAAGCGTCTTTCAAACTTTGCTCAGTTTGTGAACCTTTTAAAGACATAATTAAACTCCTAAAATAGTTATTTTGATCAAAATCACTCAGCTACGCTGAATGTCTGTTGCACGCAAAAGTAGCGCGCATGACCAATATACTGAAGATGTTCTACTTAGTCCAATTGATTGTATCTTTAATAACGATATGCTTTTTAGATCATGTTTCTTTTTAATGCAATCATCTGTTTGGCAATACCTATCCGGTTATACTTGCCACCAAATAAGTGCTCTGAAACATCCGGTCCAACCCACCCTGGTAATACACTTTCGTGGGCGGATAACACATCAAACAACTCCGGTTTCTTTGAGCATAATTGATACAAAGAGCTGCTTAATCCCAGTGTGAAAAATCAGCATTATTAATCAATAATCTATAGCAATGAACAAGACAGCCGAACTACATGCGCGGAACATTCACACACAAGGTTATACCCTTTTCAACAACGCGATTGCTCCGGGCGTGCTGAAATCGGCAAGAGAGGCGTTTGACAGAATCATAGAGGATGAATCACATATCGGCCCCGCACGAGGCTGGCACAATAAATCTTACAAAATCTCTTATGCTTTGCCGATAAAAGACAACATTTTTCGAAGCTTATGCCTAAATGAAAAACTGTTGCAAGTCATGCGCAACTTACTTGGTAAACACTGCTATCTTGGCGCTCTAAATGGCATGACCATGACGCCCAATGGAGAAACGCAGGCCCTGCATATTGATCAGAATGAGGCCATCTCGCCGGGAAACATTCTGCGTATAAATGCACTGCATATGCTGGATGACTGGAAAAAAGAAAATGGCTGTACGCGCATCATACCCGGGTCTCAGCATCAAGCCTGGAGTCACAACATGGATATGGCAGCCTATGAGGATAAATCTACGTATATTGAAGCCCCCGCAGGCTCTATTCTAGCCTTCAACGCTGCGCTGTGGCACGCGGGCAGCTCTAATCATACAACGCTACCCCGTCGTGCCATCCATGCCCTGTTCATGCAACCGTGGATACAACCACAATGGGATTTCAAGAAATGTTTTTCACCCGAAACCATCGCCAGCCTCAGTGAAAAGGAGAAACAGCTATTTGGATTCTACCAGCAACCGGGCTGGTTCAACCATGAGACCAATGAACTGGTGGATCCACTGATATGATACGTCACGGTCGTCTTCGGGTAACCTGAAAATATTGCAGAACGTTGTGTGCTATGATGTCCGGTTGCCGAAATGAGCTTTGCGGCGATATACGTTTTTTATTCAGCAACTAAATAAAAAAGAGGAAAATATGGCTATTTACATTACACAAGGCAATTACACCGAACAAGCTGTAAAAGGAATGGTAGACCAACCGGAGGATCGATCTAATGCGGTCGCCGGGCTCATGAAATCCGTCGGGGCGGAACTACTTCAATATTATGTAACCACTGGCGAATACGATTTTCTGGTCGTCTCGGAAGGCGACAATATATCTGATGTCATTTCAGGATTAATGATCGCGGCGTCAACCGGCGGTGTCTGTAACCTGAAAACCGTTGAGGCGCTCACAACGCAAGGCGCCAAAGCAGCAATGGAAAAGGCCCACGCCGCGCGCGCCGGATTCAAAGCAGCGGGCAGCTAGGCCTATGAAAGATGCAGGGGAAACCCGGCACCGGTATTCCTTAAAATAAGTATCAGGCCTGTCCCGCTGCAGGCAAGTAAGGAATAGCACCCGCCACATCGGTGTCATCGATCATACGAAACCGGCTCA
>JAUVBY010000030.1 GCA_030590945.1 Gammaproteobacteria bacterium
AAATGGTGAAAAAACGCGCCGAGACCTTCGTTGCCGGCCAGGGCGAGTCACAGGTCACAAGCGAACATCTGGCCACCTTATCCGCCAAACGTTTTGGTGCCAAAACATCTTTTCGGCCACCGTTCCGCCCGCCCCGGTGAAGCTGTTAGAAACCCTTATCGTAGGTGGTGGGATCTCTGGTTTAAGCGCTGCGTGGCAGCTAAACCGCATAGGGCAGGATGTCACACTCTGGGAAGCAGAGCCACGCCTGGGTGGAAAAATAGTCACCAACAGTGATCAGGGCTATACCACCGAGCAATCGGCCTCCATGGTGTTAAATTTTCGCCCCGAAGTCAGCCGTTTTCTTAAAGAAAGCGGGCTAAACAATCAAAAATTACTGCGCACGCCGACCTCCATGCGCTACGTTATAAGCCAGGGTAGTTTACAGAATATACCCATGAAAATGGGTGGCATGCTGATCTCTCCATTGTGGTCCCTGCCCGGAAAACTGCGTTTAATGCTCGAGCCTTTTATCTTAAAAGGGGCCGCAGAACATGAAAGTGTGGCTGATTTTATTCGTCGCCGCCTGGGCAATGAAATGCTGGACAAAGCGCTGGGAGCTTACATTTCCGGCACGCTGGCGTCAGATCCTGAGCTCGCAGACAGTCGATCCGTACTGCCGCACTTAACGGCCCTGGAACGCCGCTACGGCAGTCTGACAGCCGGTGTTTTTGCACGCAAAATATTAAATCGGAAAAAAGCCTCGGTGACCGAAGGTTTTTCGTTCCAGGGTGGCATGTCAACATTGATTAGCGAGTTGAGTAAACCATTGTCGGACAAAATACACACCGGCCATACGATCCAGGATATTAGCCGGCATGGAAAATACTGGCTGGTGAGCGCACAAACCAGACAGGGTGATCAAAGTTGCCTGGTTAAAAACCTGGTCTTGTGCACACCAGCCGAACTGAGCGCACGATTACTCAAGCAGCACAACCCCGAACTTTCGAGCTTACTCGATGGGATTGAATATGCGTCTGTTTCGGTGGTACACCTGGGCTACCATAAACAACAGGTAAGACACCCGCTTGAGGGCACCGGATTTTTGACTCCCTGGCATGAAAAGCTTAAACTGAATGGCAGCATGTGGATGCACAGCCTGTTTCCAGGCCGCGCCCCGAAGGATCACGTGCTTCTGAGCAATTACCTGGGTGGCGCACGACGCCCTGAAATTGCCAATTGGACGAATCAGATGCGCATTGATACCGCCTGTTTTGAGTTGAAAAACCTTATCGGTACAAAAGGCGAACCTGATTGGGCCAGAGTTGACGCTCATCAACGCGCCTTGCCGCTGTATCATGGAAAATACCACCTCAGACAGAAAATGATAGCCAATCAGCTCAATACCATGCCGGGACTTCATTTAAATGCAAACTACCTTGGGGGCGTGTCGATACGGGATCGTATTGTCAGCGCACAAAAACTGGCGTTAACCCTAAACGAGCATACCTCCAGTATTCGTAGCAGCACATTACATACTGCTCCGCTACGTTGCCGTGCCTGATTATGAACCCGCAATTGTCCGGGCTGGATAAATCAGGGCTTACGCTCTCACCCGCGTCGCCCGAAGAACGGCCGTTTAATCCGCTTCGACTAATTGGTTTCGTATTGCTCATATTGCTGAGTATTTCTTTGTGGCTCCGATGGTATACGGGCGTAGTTTCGATGCCGCGTTATTGCGATCATCCTGCCGACACCCTGCACTATCTCGAAAAAGTACTGACCGAAGAGCGCCCGGCAGAAGAGCAAAGCCGCCGCCCTTATATTATTGCAGCCAAGTTACTGTACATCATCCCCCAACAACGAGAAGAATCAGTAGCGGATTACCTACAACGCCTTAAGATACGTATCGCTGAACAATGCCGGTAAATAAGGGAAAATCGGATTGGAACACCCTGGGCCTTTTCAGCGTCATTTTCCTGATTGCCGGAACCTTTTTATTTCTGGTGGCGCTGGCACATTACTGGCAGGTGACCCTTAAAGAACGCACTGATTTTAAAAATAGCGAGATATCCAGCGTATTACACGGTAAAACAGCCGTTGAACAGAAACTCGCAGGAGTGGTCAGCGATATAAACTTCCTGGCCGCCTACGGCAAGCACTACCAGACCCGCTACGGAAATGTCTATTCATTTTTTGACGATGACCACGAGCAAAAAAGAGCGCTGACACGGTTTTTACGCGTGTTCAGTCGCGAAAAACAGGTATATGACCAGATTCGCTTTCTGGACCCGGATGGCAGGGAACGCATACGCATCAATTACAACAAGGGTTCGCCCTATCCTGTCGCGGTGCCCGATTTACAGGAAAAATCTTCACGATATTATTTTCAGGACGTTCAGGGCCTGGCTAAAGACGAACTTTATATTTCCCCGCTCGATCTTAATATCGAGAATGGCGAAATAGAGATCCCTTATAAACCGGTGATCCGGCTGGCAAAATCCGTGTACAACGCACGGAAACAGTATAAAGGTTCCTTATTACTTAACGTGATTGGTGATGGGCTGTTACAGGGTTTTCGTGAAGCCACCGACTCGGCCAGAAAACACATCATGCTGGTCAACAAGGATGGATACTGGATCAGCAGCCCCGACAAAGAGCAGGAGTGGGGCTTCATGTTTGATCGACCGGATAATTTTTCGACCTTGTTCCCCACTGCCTGGGAGCAAATTAAAAATGAATCCGCAGGCCAGATCAATACAGCCTCCAATTTAATAACCTATACCACCATCAATCCTTTGCCCGAGGCCTTTCAGACCGAATCGACGCCACACTGGAAGGTCATTTCCGTGGTGCCTCGCTCCCACCCGGCCCTGCAAGGCGCCTTTGGTAAATATCGATTCTTGTATGGCTCCATATTGCTACTGCTCGCCCTGGGCTCATTGTTACTGGCCAGTACCATTATTCGCCATCGCCAGTCTAAGATGCAAGTGGCGTTCGAACAAAGATTCAGAAAGGTACTTGAGCACATCGACCTGCTGGCAGTGGGAATGGACATCGATGGCACCATTACCTTCTGCAACCAGGCTCTGGCTGAGTTGACGGACTGGAAGCGGGAAGACATGCTCGGTAAAAACTGGTTTGATGTCTTTGTGTCACAGGAGTACCGTTCCACCGCGCGGAAAACCATGCATGATCTCAATGCAGGCATCATCGATGAAATTAGCGAGGATCAGCTCATTCAAACCCGTGACGGCGAGTTACGCAAAGTCGACTGGAACCATACACTGATGAAAGATGCGGGCGGAGAAATCATCGGCCTGACCTGCATTGGTGAAAACGTCACCGATATCCGCGCGCAGGAAAAGCAGATACTCACGCTTTCCCGTGCAGTCGAGCAAAGCCCGGTAGTGGTTATGATTGTTGATACGCTCGGTGAAATTCAGTATGTAAACCCGCGGTTTACCGAGGTTACCGGCTATCAACCGCATGAAGTTATCGGTAAAAATCCCAGTATACTGAGATCTGAACCCCATGCTGAATCAGAAAAATATGAATATCTCTGGAGTTCAATTCGATCGGGTAAAACCTGGCACGGTATCTTTAAAAATCGCAAGAAAAATGGTGAAATTTACTGGGCTTCCGCCAGTATTTCAGCGCTACGCGACAACCAGGGGGAAATTGCAAATTATATCGGCGTACAGGAAGACATCACGACGCGGCGGGAACTTGAGTCTGAACTGGACCAACGCAACAGGGAAGTAGCCAGATCGAAAACACTGGCCATCGTTGGGCGCATGGCCTCCATGGTGGCACATGATCTGCGTAACCCTCTGTCATCAATCAAAATGAGCCTGCAAATTTTAAGTAAACCGAATCAGGATATTGCCGGGGAATACAGCCGGGAACTAAAAAGGATCGCACTGCAACAGGTAGGTTACATGGAAAATAACCTGAACGATCTACTTAATTACGCCCGCCCACCTGCCCTGAAACCGCAATGGCTTGATATTAAGAACGTGATGAATGAAACCATCAATATGCTTCAGGGTGTCATCAGTAAGCACCAGGCAGATGTAAAGCTTAACATTCAGACCGGATTGCCAACCTTGTATGCAGACCAGAGCAAACTCAGGTTAATATTTTCTAATTTGATCAGCAATGCAATACAGGCGGGCGCCAAATCCGGCGGTTCAGCTGAAATTTTTGTTGATGTAATGTCTCGGTTAGGCGAAAGCACGCCGTCCATACAAATAGAAGTTTTCGATAATGGCCCGGGAATCGATGATGAGAATATTGAACAGCTATTTGAGCCGTTTTTTACGACCCGGGCACAGGGTACCGGCCTTGGGCTAGCGATCGTAAAAGGCTTTGTAGAACAACATCGCGGGTCGATAAGTTTACACACTAACCTGGACGGTAAAGGCGCTGTGTGCACCGTACAATTACCCGTATCCATACTCACAGAATCATCAAACATTGATCCTGCGCCCAAAACCGAGGCCAGGGCTGAGACTGAAACATGAAAAAAATATTAATCGTTGATGACGATATTGCCAGCTGTCGAACCCTGGAACTACATTTCACTCACCAGGGTTTCGAGATACAAAGCGCGCACGACGTAGAATCCGGCTTAAGCACGGCTCAGAGCATGCAACCCGACCTGATCATACTCGATATTAAAATGCCCGGCCGTAGCGGCCTTGAAGGATTGCCGGATTTCAAAAAGGCCCATCCCGAATGCAGCGTGATCATGATTACCGCATTCCACGATATGGAAAGTACCATCAAGGCCATGCAATCCGGTGCCTGCGAATACGTGCACAAACCGTTGGATATTGACGAAATCGATGAGGCTGTTACCAAGGCATTGAATCGTAGCAAAGCTCTGGTGGATGACCTCGACATTGCGCCCAACGATCGCACCGATGGCAGCAGCATGGTTGGCCGCAGTAACTTAATGAAAGAGGTATTTAAAACCATCGGTCTGGTGGCGTCTAAACCGGTCACGGTACTAATTACGGGTGAAAGTGGAACCGGCAAAGAACTCACAGCTCGAGCAATTCATAACGCCAGTGACCGGTCGGACGGTGAATTCGTGGCAATCAATTGCGCTGCGCTGGTAGAGACTCTACTCGAATCAGACATGTTTGGTCATGAAAAAGGTGCTTTCACCGGAGCGGTCAATCGGCAAATCGGTAAATTTGAACTGGCTAATACTGGCACCATTTTTCTCGATGAACTGGGAGAACTCTCCCCAACCATTCAGGCTAAAATGCTACGGGTGCTCCAGGAAAAGGAGTTTACGCCCGTGGGTGGGACAAAAGCCCGAAAAACGGATGCGCGCGTGATCGCGGCAACCAATGTCGATCTCGAGGAAAAGGTTAAAAATGGCGAGTTCCGGGAAGATCTTTACTATCGTTTACGTATCGTAACGATCTGTATGCCACCGTTGCGGGAGCGTGCCGAAGACATCATGCCACTGGTTCAAATGCTGCTGGGTAAAATAAATAAAGAACTGAAACGAAATATTACGCGATTATCTCAGGACACAATGAACGCGTTTGCCATGTACAACTGGCCGGGGAACGTTAGAGAACTAAGCAATATACTCACCAAGGCAGTTGCGCTCTGCCCCGGTGATACCATTACTCCGGATTTGATTCCAGAAGAAATATCCGAACTAATGCGGGATCAGCTTAGCACCCCCTCTGCCCCGGAAAATATCCAACCGCGCGACCGCCTGCTTTCTCTGGAAGAAGTTGAAAAAAAGCATATTATGCATGTGCTACGAGCGACTGGCGGACACAAAGGAAACACCTGTACCGCGCTAGGCATCTCCCGCCCGCGACTACGACGCATGATGCATAACTACGCCATTGAAGATTAGGATGTGGCGAGTTTCAAGCCCACTCTATAATCTAAATACAGAAAGGCTCAGAAGTCGCAGAGAACACAGAGACGGAAAATAAATCATTTCTCTGTGTCCCTCTGTATTAATAATTCCAATATCAGGCGCCACCGGTATTTTGCTACTTATTCGGCTCGAATTCCTTGCGAATGGCTACCAGCACCTGGTCCCGCGGTGATGCGTGAGGCAAAATAGAGGCAAGTACACCATCTTTGCCCACAATATAAGTCTCAGAAGTGTGATCGATACCGTACAGCATCTCAGAGTTCGAATAAGAAACCAGCTCATAAAAAGCACCGTACTGCGCCACCACAGGGTTTAAATCTGCGGGTGCGCCGCTAATCCCAATCATTTCCGTGTTAAAAAACGCAGTGTATTTCGCCAGGCGCTCGGGGTTATCCCGACCGGGATCGACACTGACAAAGATGGCCTGGAAATCTGCCAATTCCTGAGGGCTCAATTGTTTCATAGCGGCCGCAAGAATGGACAGGTTGGTCGGGCAAACATCGGGGCATTTCGAATAACCAAAATAGATCGCAACCACCTTACCTCGAAAATCTGACAGCGATACGGCGCCCTGTACGCCAAACAGGGTGAAATCCCCACCGCGTTGCTCGATGGGCAGGTTGCCTTCTACGGTTAGCACCTGGTCTACGGACAGCATCTGGTCGGTGGCAGATGTCTTTTCCTGGGCGAAGGTATTAACGTTCAGAAACGTCAGCAATGTGGCGACGATAACGGGAAAAAGCGTGATCTTCATTTATTTATAGAGATAGAAGTTACGTAGGGTGGATGCGCTACGCTTATCCACCCTACAATGGAGAGCTTATTGGAAATTGGGCAATGCAAACAAAAACACCCCGACAGAGTAAACTGCCGAGGTGTCACACGGTTAAAAACCGTGGAATATCAAGCTGAAGATCAGGCTACGATATTACGCGGCACGAAAGACATATGCTTAAACTCACGCTTATACTCAGATTCACCTATCTTTTTGATCCTGGCTGATCCAAGTTTATAGTTGTAGTTTCCACTTATGTTATCCACTACGCGTGCCTGCACAGCATTTGACGGCTGATCCGTATTTAGTGCATCTGAATACAGTACACCCTTCTTAATCGCAGGCGTCACCATAGCTACAGCCTTGAAGGCTCCGGATATCAATTCAATGTGACCATTCTTCATCAGCTCAGAGAACTGAAAGTCCTTACCGCCGACACCCTGGATGGTATCTTTGTGTACGGGAACACGGTCTGAATATACCAATACCCTGTCACCGGACTCGATGCCACGATTCGCCGCATCATCGGGATGAATTTCAATGAACTGATCTGGCCAGCGCTGCCTTACGTAACTTCTGCGCTCGCGGTCATCAAAACCGGTTTGCCAGATTTCATTGATACGCCCGTTGGTGTGCCACAACTCGTCATCTTTGGGTGAAACAAATTCCCAGATATCAGAGTACAGGCCCCATGGGTGCTTCTGGATATTGATCTTACCCGTCTGGCTGTTGAAGTGCGTCATCTTTTTGCTGGCCATATTGGCGCCCTGGTTGGCACCCATATTCTCGGCGCGTTCCTGGGTCAGAGTCGTATCATGCAAACGCTTGGTACCGTGTAGCTCACCGGTTTTGTAGTTATACATGGTCGGCCCCTGAATACCTGTGGTACCAAATTCACGCAGCTTCTCATGCAAAGTCTTGCCTTCCTTATGGGCGGCCACTTTGATCATGTGATATGCTTTACGGTTTCCACGGCTAAAACGCGAGGACTCTTCACAAACTTCGTTTGAGTCCTTCCAGTCAAAACCATCAAAACCCATGCGTTGCGCCATCTGTCCGATAATCCACCAGTCTGGTTTTGATTGACCCGGCGCGTCGGCCAATTTCTGATAAAGGCGTATACGGCGTTCCCCGTTCGCGCGAACAAAATCTTCTTCACCCCATGTGGCGGCAGGGAAAACAATGTCTGCAAACTTGGCACCAATTGGATCGCGCAGGTATATATCATGGTTTATAACCACCATCCCGCCGGAGTCAGCGCGCGCCTTCAGCGCTGCGATTACATCCTCTTTTTGACTGCTGGTAGGCTGATTGGGGTTCGCACTGACCAGTTCATAAAACTTTTTGTGCAAACCTTCGGTACCCGTCATGGATTGTATCCACGTGGTACCCACCACATGTGCCAGACGCGTATGCCCTGATACCAGCCATCGATCCGTATCCAGCGCACGCTTGCGGCGCCCTGGCACTTTCTCTGGAGATTTGGCGCGCGGATACTTACCTCCGCCGGTTCCACCACGCTGATGGCCACCGAACCGACCAACCATCTGGCCAGGACGACCACCCGCACCAACCGTGGTTGCCAACGAGGAAATGGCATTGGTATTGCCGGTATTATTTGACCAATAAAAACCTTTTTCAATGCCGATGGACGTTTTCGGGCGTGAACCGTCTTCACGGGGTTTGGCCAGCCATTCTGCTGCAGTTTGCAGATCAGCCGCGTCAACACCCGCCACTTTCGCAGCATTTTCGGCGATATACTCGTCCTGGCTTAATAACCATTTTTTGTAGTCGTCGAAGTTCTTGGTCTGGAATTTACCCCAGGTACTGCGCCACTGCCATGGTGTGTTTCGCGTACCCTGGCCAAAACCGGAGTTTGATCCCCACTTGGTATTGACCCATTTATCGATCCACTCCTGATCCTGCCAGCCATTTTCCAGGATGATACGCGTAATCGCGCCCACTACCAGTGTATCGGTGCCTGGAAACAGTTGCAGGTGTAAACCACCGTGCTTTTTGGCGTGCGCCACACCCGCGGTTTCACGAGGGTTTAGCATGATCACCTTCTGACCCGCGGCCATGGCCGGCATGATGTATTGTGTATACAAAATGGTCTTGGTTTCGTACGGATCGGTACCGCAAATCATAAGCGTTTCGGCGGAACCCCAGTCGTCATAAGACGGCCCGTAGTTATCGTAACCAGCATCACGAAAACCCGGTGTTGAAGTAACGTCGGACGGGGTATCGTGGAAAGTAAACGCCGCGGTATTCACATGACGCCGGAAATACTTACTCAGTGCATAAGTATTCTCAACGAACTGATAAGAATACATTTTCGCCGAGTAGGAATTCGCACCGTGTTTAGCAATCACGTACTTTGCAACTTCCGCTGCAATATCCAGCGCATCATCCCAGGTGGTTGGCTGCAATTCGCCATTGACTCTGATCAATGGCTTGACCAGACGATCTTTGGTATCTGATTCAGGGTTGTAGAGCTTTTGCGCCAGTAAACCACCCCGAATGGAAGAATCACCATTCATGTTGATGACTTCTGCATCCTTGTCCGGAATAACGATGATGTTATGCAATTTTCCATTGTGCATTACCACGTTGTGCTGCGTCGGGGCCACCCAGGCCTGTAACACGTGGCTGGGGAAATCAACACCAAAAGCATTATCAGCAGCTTTCGGCCCGCCTTCTGTTCCGAGCGGCCAGCGGTACGCTTTGTATCCGCAGGCAACGATGCAATAATCACATGCAGTGGTGATGACTTCTGCATTTTTCGGAGGAAGCGGAGAATGATCTTTGTGCGTATAAATATTATCTTTATATATACTGTTTTTGTGTGCCATGATGGCCTCCCTTAAGTATCTAATAAGTTTTTGTGACGGCCGAATATCAGCCCCAACATGCCGACGGCATAAATATCATCGCCTTCGACTTCGAGTAGTACCTGAGGAATACTCTGGTACGCCTGACCGGATGCGATAATGCCGTGACGACGCAAATCGTAAAGTGACAGGTGGAGCGGACAGGGGCCCATGGTTCGATGTTCGCCATTTGCGCGATACGTTCCAACCAAAGGACCACCCTGATGCGTACACAGCGTGCTGAAAGCGATGATATCTTTATTAAAACCTATTCCGCCACCCGCCTCGACACCGCCCATTTTCACCAGGGCACACTGTGAGCCCACTTCCTTGTCAGGATATTGAAAATTGACAGGCTCGTGGTCCTTAAGTTCGCTTAACTTTGCGATCTTGAGGCGAGGGTAACCCGCTACCTGCGCTTTCTGATCATTGGCATGCGCGGTTCCCGGCAATAAGGTCAGGCTGACGGTATTGGCTGCCACAATCGCAGACGAACCGAACAGCATGAACTCACGTCGGTTCATCATGCATGAGTTGTGAGACTCGGGAGTATCACACTCCCCGCTTTGCGCTCCTGGCGCGGCTACTTTCATTTTACTCATATTTTTCTGACTCATTTTTTCACCTCTTTAAGTTCGGCTTCAGTGAATAAAGCCTGGTATTCCGGAAGAGCGGGCTTATCAATGATCATTTCCTCACCTGAGAAGGCTTCCAGAAAGGCAACCAGGTCAGATTTTTCATCATCGGATAAACCAAGTGGCTGGATTCGAGCATCTTTATTCTCTGGAAACAGAGTAGTACGCCCTTCTTCATCCATCCCGCCTGCATCGTAAAAATCCACTACTTCTTCCATCGTGTAGTAGTTTCCGTTGTGCATATACGGTGCGGTATACAGCGTATAACGCAATGACGGCACACGGAACTTGCCTTTATCCCACGCATTTTTAGTGCGATAGTACAAACCCCAGTCTGATTTGGCACTGCGATAGCCTTTTTCAGTCTGGCCTTTTGCATATTGCTCGAAACGGAAGGTGATTTGTGCCAGGCCGTCTTCCTCCCAGCGTTTATTGGGCGGGACACCAATATTGACGTATTCCTCATTGGTCGCCAGCGCGCCGTTATGGCAAGCGATACAGCCACCCTTTCCTTCAAACACCGCCTTACCACGTAGCTGCTCTTCGCTCAACGCAGATGCATCTCCTTTAAGGTAATTATCCAGTGGAGTATCAGTCTGTACCAGCGTACGTTCATAAGACGCAATCGCACGCCATGCATTTCCAATCAAAGGCCATTCATCACCAAACACTTCGTTAAAGGCAGCGACATACTCAGGAATCAAGGCTAAGCGTGCTTCCATAATGTCATTTTCACCATTACCTGCTACACCGCCCTTGGCTGCTGAAGGCGCCTGTTTTTCACCAGAGGCGGCTGAGCCTGCCCAAAATTGGCGTGACATATATTGCGAGTTAATGATGGTCTGGCTGTTGCGCCAGTGAACCGTACCGGGATAGCCGCGGGAAAAATCTTCCGACCAGGCCCAACCTTGTTCTGGATCGTGGCAACTACTGCATGAAATAGAAGCATCACCACCAAGCCTCGGGTCAAAAAACAGTGATTTACCCAGTGCAATCTTGGCATCGGTCTGCTTGTTATCCGATGGAATCGGCATTGCAATTGAATCCAACGGTGCCAATGCGGCGGGCCCCACGTCGGCAAACACCGGCGCACTCATTCCTGCAACCGCGCCAATAACAAACGTGGCTGTCAGCAGTGAGGAAAGGGATTGTTGTTTTAATGTACTCATCGTCTTTGTCCTCAATTTAGTTTGATTGGTTTAACCAGTCTTCAATAACTGGATATTCATCAGGATAGGCTTCACTCCAGACGTACTCTGGGCCGGTCAATGCTTCACCGGAAAGTGATTCCAGGAAGGCAACCAGATCGGATTTTTCCTGATCAGTCATTTCCAGAGGTCGCATCGCTGCGTCCTTATTAGAATCTTCACCGCCACCTGCATTGTAAAAATCAACCACGTCTTCCAGCGTCGCTATCATGCCATTGTGCATGTACGGTGCTGTTTGAGTTAATTCACGCAAGCTGGGTGTCTGGAACGTACCCATGTTGGAAAGATCTGCTTTTTTCCACTGGGTATGTGCACCCGGGTCGCGCTTTAGCGCCATATAATTTTCAATGCCCTGGAACATGGTAAACGCAATGAATGCCTGATGATTCATTGGATCCAGCCATATATCGTGATTCTCCGGCACACCTGTATTGTGGGCTTTCCCATCCGTGAACATCGCGCCGCTATGGCAGCTCGAACAGCCCTTTTCGGCGAAAACTGCCTGACCGGCTTTGGCCGAATCTGACATGCTTCCGGAATCGTAAGGCACACCTTTAGAGGCCAGTGTTTTCAGGTACTCTGGAATCGCTTTACGCACACTTCCGTTAGAAGGCTCGCCGTATCCAGCTGCTTCAAACATCTCCAGGTATTTCGGATCCTGCTTGATGCGCTCCTGCATAATACGCATGTCCATGTTCATGATGTAATCTTCAGTGATCATCTCACGCGTAACATCATTTAAGTTGGTACCCAGGCGACCATCGTGCAACCAGATACTTTTCTGTGCTGTATTGATCAGGCCAATGCTGTTACGGAAGTGCCCATTACCGGGATATCCCGGAGATAGCGCGTCAGGATGTGCATAACCGTTTTCAGGTACATGGCAGGTGGCGCAGGAAATCGCCGCATCGCCCGATATACGCTTATCAAAAAACAGGCGCTTACCCAATTCAGCCTTCGCTTCGTTGATCTCCAGCTCAGGCAATCCATCGGCGGCGCTCGCCACCTGGCTCATACCCACCAGGGTACAACTGACTGCCAATGCCAAAGACGCCGCCAGCAATTGTTTCTGCCGGCTCACTCTTTTAGCTAATATTTTAACCATTGACTCTCTCCTAATTATTGAAAGAAAAACTAAAACACCTAACTGTCCAGTCGACCGCCCTCTATTGCAGGTACGCGCGAAAAGCTCAGTGGCTCAATGGATGTATAAGCATATAGCGTGCCAACTAAATCGGAACGTAATGATCCTTTTAAATACAGCAGCTTAGATATTTTTTAAATTCAGAAAGAATTAAAAACAGAACGGATTGTTCTATGCATTAAAAGCTGAATGGTATAAACCATCCAATTGACAAGGGATTAAGAGATGGAGCTTCAGCCCCGTAATTTTTAGCGTACCAGGCCGGCCCAAAGGCCCCTCTAATAATCCATAAAAAACCATCTTAAGCCAGAATTAATAGAGCTGCCCTGAAGACCCAGTCCCTTTTAGTTTACGCTGCGGAGAGGCAGGGATACCCAGTTGCTCCCGGTACTTCATGACCGTACGGCGGGCCACATGAATACCGCGCTGTTTCAGAATCCGGGTAATCCTGTTATCGCTCAGGGGTTTTTCTCCGGGCTCCTGCTCAATCAATTCCTTTATTTGTGCCTGGATAGCCCTGGAAGAAATGTCTTCACCACCGCTTTGGCTGATTGAGCTGCAAAAAAAGCTGCGCAGCTCCACAACCCCGGCCGGCGTTAGAATATATTTGCCATTGACCGCGCGTGAGACGGTTGAGACGTGAATCTCCAATAGTTCGGCGATTTCTTTTTGTGTCAAGGGTTTGAGCTCCGCTTCACCCTGCTCAAGCGAACGGGCCTGTCGTTCAATGATCAGCGTCGCAACCCTTAATATAGTCTGATAACGTTTTTCAATATTGCTGAGCAGTAATTTTGCATCCTGCAACGTTTGTTTAAGTTTCTGATACCCGTCATGCCCTTTTGCCAGTTTAAGCAAATCCTCTGATTCATGATGAATGCTAATCGCCGGTGTGAGATTCGGGTTTAAACGTACCACCCAACTATCACGAATCTTTTTAACAATGAGGTCGGGCGCAATTAACTCTTCGCGCAGAGGCGCATGCTGCATTCCGGGGAAGGGATCGAGCTGCCGAATAAGCGCGCAAGCGTGCTGCACATCGACTTCCCTGCAGCGCAGTTCATGGGCAATTTTTCCAATCTCTTTGCGCGCCATCAACAGCAAATATTGAGAAACAATTTGTCTTGCGAGTTCAAGGCCTCTGGTATTTTCGGGCTTTTCCCGAAGTTGCAACAAAAGGCACTCGCTGGAATTTCGCGCACCTACCCCGACAGGCTCGAAATCCTGCAACACACCAATGACCTTCGCTACCTCACGCCGGGTTACTACGTATTCAGGCATCGCCAGTTGCATGGCTTCATCGACCGTCACACGCAGATACCCTTTATCATTTACACTGTCGATTAAAATCTCAAGAACGTGGTGTTGTTTATCGCTTAACGGCGTCGCATTGGCTTGCTGACGTAAAATCACGTGTAGCGTCGGCTCGGTTGGCATCTCCAGTAGAAAATCATTGGCTGAACCGTGGGATGATTCGGGCCTGCTGCCTGAAGTGCTACCTGAAGCAGGCATTTTTATGCCCGGCGGTTTAGCTGCGTAACCGTGAATCAAGCCGATATTTGCTGAATCCGGTTTCTGATGCGGCCTGGCAGATTCATTTTTCCCAGGCATGGGATCTGCGACGATTTCAAAGCCTGAATCCATTTCCGTTTTTTCAAGAAAGGGGTTGTCGGACAGCGCCACATTAATTTCGTTTTGCAACTCGATCGACGTAAGCTGCAATACGCGAACACCCTGTTGCAATTGCGGCGCCAGGATCGCGGTCTGTTTGTGGCTTAAAACCTGGTTAATAGAATAACCCTGGCTAACCATGGCGCTGATCCTGCGAAATATCCGGCAGCGACAACCACAGACGGTGACGGAATTTACGCGATAAATGGCTACTGAGTGATCCGATGGTCAGAATGAGCGCCAAAATGGCGACTTCGAAACCCGGCATCAGGGGCAATAACAGCAACAAGCCAATCTTGCTGGCGATAGACAGACCTCGCCATTCAAACAAAACTGCAAAACTCGCATGCAAATCGGTCAGAAATAGTAATACGCCGGACAAAGTGGCCGTGATGTACCAGGGCTCGATGACATACTGGGGCTGGTGAAAAAGGTAAGCGCCAATTAACACTCCGCCACCCAGTATATGAACCGTACGTAAAATAGAACGGATCATCCGCCGTCCCGGGAAATCCCGGGGTTCATCCGGTAGCAAAAATTGCTTTACGGTTTTGGCTGCCATATGAATTATTCCCGGTGCTTTAGCGCGGCACCGTTACTTTCACGCGCATCAACCCAGTGCGATCCGCAATCGCGCAAATCGGAAAAATACAATGTGCTAAGCATAGGTATAAGATTTTGAGACAATGCCCTATGCTAACAGACTTGAGAAAGCCGTATAGTCCACTCGTTCACCGGGTTCAACCGAAACACCTTCCGGAATCATAATCAGGCCATCCGACCAGGAGGTTGATGCCAGTACGCCCGAACCCTGATGATGGTATATCTGCGCCACGGTTTGCCCATCAGCATCTTGCGTCAGGCGCGCACGAACGAACTCCCTGCGCTTACCCGCGGTCCACTTAAAATCCGCCTTTACAGGGATGCTCGTAGCAACCGGATTGCGTATACCCTGCATACATTTAATATAGGGGCTGACGAAAAGACAAAAGGTCACAAAAACGGCGGCCGGGTTGCCCGGCAAGCCCAGGAACGGCGTGCCGTTCACCTGGCCGAAGGCCAGCGGTTTACCGGGTTTAATTTTAACGCGCCACATGTCCAGCGTGCCCAGCGCTTCCACAGCCGCGCGAATATAGTCCTCCTCGCCAACCGAAACGCCCCCGCTGGTAATCACCAGGTCTGCTTTGGCCGACACCTCTTCCAATGCCTGGCACGTCGCGTCAAAGGTATCACCGACGATTCCCAGATCAATGATCTCGCACCCCAGTGATTTGAGCAGGCCCACAATAGTATAGCGATTGGAATCATAAATCTGCCCCGGCCCCAATGCCTGTCCCGGTTCAATGAGCTCATCACCGGTAAAAAAGACCCCGGCCTTCACACGCTTGAACACCTCGAGTCTGGAATAGCCAATTGATGCGGCGACACCTAGTTCCTGAGCGCGTAACCGGGTGCCCGCTTCAAGGATCTGCGCACCCTTTGCGATATCTTCAGCAGCAAAGCGAACGTTAGTATTGGGCGCATAGGGGCCATCAAACACGATCGCACCATCGTCCACATGAACGTGTTCCTGCATAATCACCACGTCCGCATTTTCGGGAATTGGTGCCCCGGTAAATATTCGGGCTGCGCTTCCGCGCTGCAACGGTGAGCCAACCTCACCCGCCGGTATGCGCTGGCTAACGGGTAAACGTATTTCGCCGCTGTACGAGACATCCGCGCTGTTGACAGCATATCCATCCATCGCACTATTATCGGCGGGCGGCACATCAACCGTGGAGATCAGCGGCACTGCCAACACTCTGTCCAATGCATCCGCCAGCGCGACGGTCTCAGTTTGCCGTTCGGGCACCACCGCATTGAGCAAATTTTCAAGTGCCTCTCTATAAGGCGTTAAATGCCCCTTGACTGAATCACATCCGCAGGCACTCATATCTGTAATACCATTGTTAGCATGAACATCTATACCTCGAGAAACCGCGGCATCATCTCGACGAGATTGCAGGGCCGATGTCGTCGGTCCAGTTGATGTACGATAATGCCATCCCATCCATCGCGGCAAGCCCCCGGTGAACCCGGCAGGCAAAATATTGGCGTGCCATTGGCTAGCCCGCTAATCGCACGGGACTGCAAGGACGAGGTGCTGATGGTTTGATAAGACAAATAGCGAAATAATTCACCAAAGCCTTCAATTTCTTTATCAAACAGGGGTTGCACCGCCTCGGGGGTGATATCCCGCCCGGTTAAGCCAGTGCCGCCGGTTATAATAACGGCTTGAACGTCAGGATCCGCTATCCAGTTTGATAAGGTAGCGCGAATCGCATAGCGATCGTCTACCACGATGGATTTTTCCGCCAGCTTATGCCCCGCTTCAAGGAGTCGCTCTGCGAGAAGTTTTCCCGCAGTATCGGTCTCTTCGGTACGCGAATCGGAAACGGTCATCACCGCAATACTGAGTGGAATAAACTCGATCGGGCCAGTTTGTTTGTGTGCCATGGAATTGCTCTTAATAGTGTTTTAAATGTGCCTGGATTGTTATAAAAGCCGGCTTAACACAGGCGTTATAACTGTTATCCGCCCGTCTGGGACATACAACGATTGACCTGCCCGGGTTTCTCATCGAACTCATGCCGCGCGGGTTTAAGCCGGATTGCTTCGGTCAATACCAGTTTTAGCTGTTCATCTGTTATGCCATCGCGCAGCAAAGGTCGCAGTGCGATGGAGTGTTCCTGACCCAGGCAAAGATACAGCGTACCATCCACTGATATCCGCACCCGGTTACAGGTTTCACAAAAATGTTGCGATATTGGTGTGATGAAGCCGATCCTAAGATCAGTCCCTTTAACCTGAAAATATTTGGCCGGCCCGCCACCCGCCATCACCCCCGGAATTAAATCATACCTTTTGCCCAGCCGATCCAGCACCTGATGTAAATCCAGATAATGTTCGCTGCCGCTACGTCCCGCTTCGCCAATTGGCATAGTTTCAATGAAACGCAGCGTAAACTCATTGTGCATGCAGTATTCAAGCATCGCCTCAAATTCATCGTCGTTGATACCCTTGAGCGCCACCATATTTATTTTAACCGGGTTCAGGCCAGCTTTACGGGCCGCCTGCAATCCGGCCAACACCTTCAACAAATCACCACCCTGAGTAATCTCTTTAAAGCGATCAGCTCTGAGCGTGTCCAGGCTTACATTGATCCGATCTACACCCGCTTTCTTCAACCCGACAGCATGATCGCTCAGCAAAGAAGCGTTGGTACTCAAAGACAAATCTTCAATACCGGGCAAGGATGCAAGGCGTGCAATCAAGTCGGGCAGGTTTTTTCTAACCAGCGGCTCGCCACCGGTTAAGCGCACACGCTTGACACCCAGTTCACTAAAAGCCGACATAACCCGTGTAACTTCATCAAAACTCAACCAGTGCTCCGGCGTTTTAAAATCGCGAAAGCCCTTTGGAAGACAATAAAAGCAGCGTAAGTTGCATTTATCCGTGACAGACAGACGAACATATTCTATGCGACGACCAAAAGGATCAACCAGGCCTGACTGCCGGTCAATAAAATTAGTGTGGACAGGAATCATGTTTGAACTCAAAGCCGGAGGCGGCATGCTGGATTTTAAAGTGTCACTAACTTAACAAAGCATGCGCACGAGTAAATTGACCTACCTCAATTCACCCTTGTAAAAGCGGGAATATCCTTGGAAAATCTATAGAGATTCCACTTTTAATGCTCGTCGAGTCGACCATTCCAAATACTTTTTAAATAAAAGGAGGCCAACCGGGTCTTAGGACTTGGTTCAGTCTATCTGGAGTATTGGCACTCAAACCGGGGTCAGCGGGAATCGGTGAAACTACGTGTATAACATTCTCTGTTCGTGTGCTATTCAACCACAATTTAACAGGGGATATAAACATGAGCGACAAGAAGAACAGCAGACGTAAATTACTAAAGTCCATTGCAGCGGGTTCTGGCGCACCATCCAGAAACCAGCCTAAAAAGGCTGCTTCAATACACGCAGCGCACATTAATTTGGGCTACAATTAAACTTCTACACCAAATAAATTTTCGAGGCCTTTGTTGTGAAATCTCGCATCCTGTTAGTAGTTGCTCTTTATATTTCTATTATCCCGCACGCGGCCAGTGAGAGCGTTCACTGGGGCTATGGCGACTCGGAAGGGCCTGAAAACTGGGGGAAACTCGCAGTTGATTTCGACATGTGTGCCAGAGGTCAAAATCAGTCGCCTATAGACTTGGAAGCTGGCATTGACGCGGATCTGCCAGAATTAGAATTTGAATATGAGAACATAGGTATTTTGCAGGAAGTAAATACGGGCCACGCCATTCAGGAGAATGTGAGTCCTAACAATTATTTGCATGTGAAGGGCGTCAAATTCGAATTAAAACAGTTTCACTTTCACAGCCCCAGTGAACACACGGTAGGTGGTGAATATTATCCAATGGAAGTGCACCTGGTACATCAAAATAGCGAGGGTGAGTACGCGGTAGTCGGTCTTTTATTCCAGACGGGTGAGCCCAATGAACTGATGAACCAATTGCCGTCTTTTAAAGCTGCTCGGGGCGTTGACCCTCACAGCAATCCTATCGATTACAATGACCTGATTCTTGAACGTGAGAATTATTTTCAATACAACGGCTCCTTAACTACTCCTCCCTGCACTGAGGGAGTATTCTGGATAGTGTTGAAGCAACCGATTATCGCCTCATCTGATCAAATTCAGCACTATCGTGATTTGCTAGGGTTCGATAATAACCGCCCTGTTCAGCCGCACAATGCTCGCGTAATACTTGAGTAGTGAAAGTGAGTTTCGGTACTTCGATTGGAAAGAAGTACTCGCTAGGTATGTCGGCTATGGACGAACTCCGGATAATTAAGCGCTTTTTATAACTGGTTGCTTCGGGCTGGACCACGCTGCCCGTTTACGCTATTGCGAGCCTTAGTGTAAGCTGATAACCACCCAATGGGTGTAGCTGTACGGGGGTTCCACACTCCTCCTTTCCCGGCCCCTAAGGCGCCCTACCGTGCGACTGACCGGGAGGTTGCGGAGCAAGCGGGAGAATGCCATATGTGCTTTGTTAATTAATCAAACCCGATATATCTTTGGATACAAACCGCCTTCCGGGGCGGTTTGTATTGCCTGACATAATCACAAAAAAATCCCCAACCGAAGCCGAGGAAATAAGGGAAATCTGTAAAGCCCTTAAGCCAACCTTGAGGAGTTTGCAGAACACGCATACTAATCCTTTTACATCGGTCTATTTAGGTTCTTTTGATGTGAATATTTACATTGACAAGATATTTTGATATGGGCATATGAAAAGCCCCTGTTTAATCGTTATTAAACACAATTGAGATTAATAACTGTTACCTCGAAGGTAATTGTGAAAAAGCTACTCACCATACTCGCGTTAGCCGGCTTCCTTGCAGGCACAACCCTACCCTCTTTTGCTGGCCACGAATGAGGATAAACAAACCATCTATTGTCTTTTTATATGTGGCTACCGGAATGGGTATCTGACTGGAAAAGCCCTGGCGACGTATTATTTATCTCTAAGAAGCACCCACGCATGAAGACTAAACCAGGCGTGGCAATTTGCCACTTTAGACTATCACCATTGCAAATTAAAATCGCAGCTTGCCGTACAGGTTCTCACCTGACCGGAATCAATCAAACAACTAATTATCAGAGAAACAGGTTAATGCGAAATAAAACATCCATCACAGTTACATCCATTCTATCGCTGTTTTTATTCAGTGGCACAGCTTTGTCAAAGGGCGAGATTCACATGGCCCCACTGACCGACAGTGACTTCCATGACAATGGTGCCCCGAGTGAGGACAAGGTGGAGCTGGGCAGATTTCTCATGTTCGACAAGATCCTCAGTGGTAACCAGAACATTTCCTGCGCCACTTGCCATCATCCTCTGACCAATACCGGTGACGGACTGTCGCTGCCAACTGGTGAGGGCGCCCGAGGTCTCGGCATTACCCGGGATACTGGTTCGGGTGCAGACGCCGTGGTTGAACGCGTACCACGTAATTCACCACACGTGTGGAATGAAGGCGCAAGGGAATTTACCACTTTGTTCCACGATGGTCGTTTAGAGTTAAATGATGGGTTCCCAAGTGGATGCAAGACGCCAGCCGGTGCCAATCTGCCGTATAACCTGGAAAATATAGTGGCTTGCCAGGCCATGTTTCCGGTAACTTCCCCGACTGAAATGGCTGGTCAGGCGGGGGAAAACCCCATTGCCGATGCCGCGAGCGATGGCAACCTTGCCGGCCCCGATGGTGTCTGGGAGCAACTTGCCGAACGCTTGCAGGGCATTCCAGAGTACGTGGACATGTTTACCGTAGCTTTTGACGATATCGATAATGCTTCGGATATAACCTATGGACACGCGGCCAATGCCATTTCGGCGTTTGAACGTGTCTTCTGGCGTGCTGATGACAGCCCCTTCGACCGCTATCTGCGCGGCAACAAGAAGGCTATGAGCAAAAATGCCATCAAAGGTATGGAATTATTCTACAAAGGTAGAAATGGAAATGGAAAGGGAAAGGGAAAGGGAAAGGGAAAGAGCATTGCATGTGCGGATTGCCATAGCGGCGTGCTACAAACTGACCATGGGTTCCACTCGATTGCTATGCCCCAAATCGGCGCAGGTCGCGGCGACGGGTTTGATCAGCACGAAGACTTCGGGCACGAGCAGGTTACCGGTGATTCGGCCGACCGCTACAAGTTCCGCACCCCTTCGCTGCGCAACGTAGCGCTAAATGCACCATACGGTCATACTGGCTCGTACAACACGCTGCGTGCAATAGTGGAACATCACATTGATACAGTGAAGGGAATCAACAACTATGATCAGAGCCAGGCTAAATTGCCCTCGCGCCCTGATCTGGATGCACTGGATTTTATTGTGATGGATGATCCTGCCCGCATTGCGGAGATCGCAGCACACACCGAACTGCCTGATGCGATGGCCTACCGACCCAGAGATGTCGACCGGATCATCGACTTCCTGAATGCTCTTACGGACCCGAGCAGCGTGGATAATCGCGACGATGTGCCGATGAGAGTGCCCAGTGGCCTGACGCTGGCTGAGTAAAACAAACAGTCCCGGTATTTATTTGGAGGCCGACCCTTGACGGGGTCGGCCTTTCGTCCGACACCTTATAGGAGCAACCCTGCTGCCTGTCTCACTTCAATTTACTAGCATTCCTGCTCTGCAGAAATTATTTACTTGTGCGCAATAGAACCGGTTCACGAGCCTGCACAATACGCCGTTCCCGATAAAGCGTAAAGGCACCTGTAGCCACGACTATAGCGCTACCGATCAAAGTTAGTTTGTCCGGCCATTCGCCAAAAACGAACAACCCCAATATCAAGGCACAAAGTAGACTGGTATAGCGAAAAGGCGCCACAAAATCGATGGCCCCAACCCGCATTGTCATAACGCTGAACAGGTAGCCGCCAACGATAAACAGCGTCGCCCCGCTGAGTTGCCAGGCAGCTTTGCCCGACACCGGCACCCATTCGGATCCAATTGATGCAATCCCTGCAAACAAAGCCACAGCGACGGCGGCAGAGAGCGCAACGGCCATCGACGGCACCTCGACTGATAGACGCCGGGCGGCGAGATCACGGACGGTTATCACAAGCACTGCTAAAATGGCATACACGGAATAGAAATTAAATCCCTCCGCTCCAGGCCTGACTATCAACAGTACGCCGAAAAAACCCACCAGGATTGCACTCATTCGCCGCCAACCTATGGCTTCTCGAAAAACGACAGCGCTTGCAAGCGTTACGGTCAGTGGCAGGGCCTGCAAGATTGCTGTCACGTTGGCAATCGGCATATTGAACAGCGCCGAAATAAATAAATAGGACGCAACGATCTCTGCCGACGACCTGATTGCCACCAGGCCAATGTCGCGTCGCGGAATACGAACCCTGAACGCACCGGTACGCCATGCCATAAAGAAGAGGAAAACGCAGGTTGCCAATCCTCTCAGAAAGATAGCCTGAAACAGCGGCACTTCATCGGACAAAGACTTCATGTAGGCATCATTGACCGTAAAGGCTATCATGCTGGCCATCATCAAAACCGCACCGCGCATATTAGGGGAGTTAATCATTGTGCCTCATTTAATACGTTATCAGTGAAACGGACACAACGAGGAACCCGCCGATGAATCCTATCGCTTTTCAAAAACATATTATATATGCGAATGCTTATAACAAGCGATACACGATTGCTTTGCTTAGCTCACATTCTGACTGCAATTAAATACAATTCCCGACAAATTAGAACCACCCGTTCTAAGGGTGGTTTTGAGAATGAATATTATTTATGAAGCGCATTATTGACATCAATAGTTACTTTTGCCCTCAATACTTCCATCATGATTTATAGAGGTAATGTACTACTGGAATCCATGCAAATAGCCACCTAAAAACTATTGTTCTTTTTGAGTGCCTAAATATAATTCGCCGTTATGAATAAGTAATCAACATCAGCGGGGCTACACCAACTTAATCCTACTCCCTATTCTGGAGGTCAGGAGGCGTCCTTCTATACCCACACTAATCCCAGATTTATTTACTTTATATTTGAAAGCTTAATTGGCTTCGAAGGATTAATAATATGTATGATTTTATTTATGATATTTCACTACGTCCTAAACCCTTTTCTCGATATACAGCGAAGGAGTTATGGACACAACCACACCACGTGATATTTCTTCGCGCTCCTCCAGAGAGAGCGAACGGCGCGATCGCTGGCGTGAGGCGGGACGTATCCCACCAGTCAGCATAAGAATCCGTTCGATAGACGAGTGGCCTCGGTCAAAGAGTCGTGCAATCGAGCCCAAGGACTCACCCCTTTACCAGCGGTCCCACATCAATGCCTTTGGTTCTTCGGTATAACAAATCCTCGGTCTGTACTTCATTTTCAACATCCTCCTCTAGGTAGTTAGAGATTAGATGTTGCAACGAGCGATTGAAACCGCAACACTATGCGGTCATTTTGAGGCTCGAAATTAAGGGCTGAAAACAACCAAAGCCGACATTGAGACTTATTTCGTTTTCCGCGCTGGTCTTCTTACCTTTTCCTCGTATGGTGAACGCCACCCGGGCTGATAACAGCACACATAATGGATCAAATATTTGCTAATACTTTGATACCACGCTCTATAACCCAATACAAGGCGATAAAAGTACAGATGCTTGCAACAAAATATCGATTTATTTGTGTTACGCCTGCCCCGAAAAGATTGATTACATAAAACACGATGCCTGCGGCCATCACTATTAACAATTGACCAATCTCTACACCAAAGTTAAACGCTAAAAGGCTTTGCCATATATTGGGTGATGTCACCTGAAGAATGTTCTGCAACACAAACGAAAAACCAAGTCCGTGCAATAAACCAATTAACCCTGTGACGGCAACCACGGTCCACTCATTTTTTTGCTGTTGTGATACCACCCTGGAATCCGGCTTGAGGTCCGGAAGAACTGCCACGATGGCGACGTAAATGATTGACAGCGCAATGCCCATCTCAACAGCCGGTACAAACCAGGCTGCCGTTGGCACAAAACCAAAGAAACCGATAGATAACGTGACGCTATGG
>JAUVBY010000009.1 GCA_030590945.1 Gammaproteobacteria bacterium
CTCAGGGTTTGATTGGCATGTTCCAGATTTTTATATAGCTGTGGAGAGGCAAGCAGTATATCGCGCATCATATCGACTTTCTGCGCGCCCTGACCCGGGAAGAGAAACCCCAGTTTCCCCGGAGTTTCTGTAATATTGTTGAAATAGATGCCGGGGACCGAGGGAGTATCTATCTTATCCTGGAGCATCTGTACCGCACGCGTAGCTAATGTCAGTAACTCGGCGGTGTCTTTGGCCACCAGGACCAGGCGACATTTGTTTCCGGACAGAGTATTTTTAGTCTCACCGATGTAATGGCTGTAAGCCAGCTGACCGAGATCAACATATTCGGGGTGGGTGATTTGCCTGGATAGCGATTCCAGCTCCACAATGATTTCTTTGCGATTTTTGCCCGCGAACGTGAGTATTTCGCATCCGTATGGCGACAGGTTACAGGTATCAGAATCGCGATACTGCCCCTGGTATTCTTCGAGTAGCACGTGAAAGTTGGTGCCACCGAAGCCGAACGCAGAAATGCCGCATCGACGAGGGTTGTCGTTGTTTTGCAGCCAGGGCCTGGCTTCACTGTTTATGTAAAACGGCGTGTCATCCGTGGTTATCGCCTTGTTTGGCGTACGAACACCATTGGTCGGCGGTAGTACTTTCTGGTTCAATGCATACGAACTTTTGATCAACCCCGCCATACCGGCAGCAACCTTGGTGTGGCCAATCATGGATTTGACCGAGCCCAGTGCGCAGTAGCGTGACTTATCCCGGTTTTTTCCGAAAGCAAGTCCGAGCGATTCAATTTCAGATTTGTCGCCTACAGAAGTGCCGGTGCCGTGAGCCTCGACGAGCTCAATGCTCCGTGGGGAAATGCCCGCGTCTTCAAAGGCACGGGTTATGGCCCTGACCTGGCCTTTGGGATGGGGCGCAGTGAGACTTCGATTACGGCCATCGCTGGACGAGCCGATACCCTTGATCACGCTGTAAATTCTATCGCCATCGCGTTCGGCATCAGCCAGACGCTTGATGACAATGGTTGCCATGCCTTCACCGATAGTAATGCCATCGGCTGATTCATCGAAAGGGCGGATGTGTCCGCTCGGGGTCATCGCCTGGACTTTGGAAAACGCCATGAATGAAGTGGCATTGTTGGTGCCATCTGCGGCCCCTATCAGCGCCATATCGGCGGTACCGGAACGAAGCTTTTGTACGCCCACGTCAAGCGCGGCCAGTGAACTGCCGCAGGCGGCATCCACGGAATAGTTACTGCCATTGAAGTCAAGGCGATTGGCTACTCTGCCGGAAACCACATTATTAAGTACGCCCGGAAAGGTGTCTTCGTTCCATTCGGGCAGTTCATTTTCATACAGCTGTTTGATGATCGACTGGCGCTGATCATCACTTAAGCCGGATACTTTGGGCAGGTAATGCGTCAGCATTGAGCGAAAGATATAATCGATACCCAGATCCTGCATGCCGCCAACGCCGTATATTACCGCTGTGTTTTCACGTGAAAATGAAAGCTGGTCGATGCCCGCATCTTCCATTGCCAGCCTGGCTGTTTCCAGCGCAAGTAGTTGAATAGGTTCAATCGATTTCATGCTGGTTGGCGGAATACCGTATCGCTGACTGTCGAAAGGGTAGTCATCGATAAAACCGCCCCATTTTGAGTAAATCCGGTCAGCCTTACGACGGTCCGGGTCATAAAAATCCGATGCGCGCCAGCGCTCGTCTTTGACTTCGGTAATAAAATCCAGGCCATGCACGATATTCGCCCAGTACTCGTGGGCGTGTTGTGCCCCGGGGTAAATACAGGCCATGCCAATAATGGCGATGTCCTGATCGTAGTCGACCCGGGCCTTTTTGCCGGCATTGCTTTGCACGGACTGAGTTTGTGTTACATACGCCCGTACGCGCTGATCGCCAAGCTTTGAGACGCTGTTGTGTAGATCAGCATTAGTGAAGACGTTGTCATGAAATGTGGCGGCTTCACCGATGGTATACATGCCCTTGCTGACCTGAGTCTTTGTGTCCACTTTGGCGATGCGCGGTTTTTCATCAGAGCCCTTTTTCGGAAACTTGATGGTGGTGCCCCGGGTCGCAATACCGAGCCGCCCCATGTTCTTGATTTCAAGCTGGTCTCGAATTTCTTTGGCAGGAAGGCCTTCGTCTTCCAGTTGTTGTTTCAGAGCTAGAAATTCATCCGTATAAGGTGATTTCAGACAGCGATTTGCATGGCCAAGCCCTGAATCCAGAACGATGGTGTGCTTACTCTGCAGGGCTTTTTCCTGGTAGGTCGGCACAATTGCGCCGGAGCTGATGGCTTCTTCGGCCAGCAGGTACGCACTGCCCATTTGCACGCCGCACTTAAACCCGCGTTCAACCAATGGTGCGGCTAGCAGGGCGACCATAGCGGCGGAAAGATCATCGTGGATGCCGCCGGCAAACAGGATATGCAGTGACTCCGGCTTTTCAATTTTACAGTCCAGCAGGCGTTCAACCATCTCTTCCCAGAGCGTAAAACTGCTCCTGGGTCCGACGTGACCGCCGCATTCTCCGCCTTCAAACACGATACGGCGTACGCCCTGTTTCAGGCTGATATCCAGCAATCGCGGAGAGGGAATATGCAGGTATGTTTTGATGCCTTCGGCTTCCAGTTCAGCTACCTGGGCCGGGGTGCCACCTGAAATCAGCGCATAGGGCGGTTTGATTTTCAGCACTTCCTTGAGTTGTTTCGGAAATAGCCCAGGGAGAAACCCAAGCAGGCCAACGCCCCATGGGGTGTCCGGCAGGCGTTCTGCAGTTTCCTGCATTATCGACCGGCAAATATCAACCGGCAGGGCGGACAGCCCGAGGAACGCCAATGCGCCGGACTGCGCAATATCGACAACAAAATTGACCGAATCGCTGACCTGGGACATCGGCCCCTGTGTAATCGGGAACGTCGTGCCGTGTGACTCAGCCATGGCCGAATCACGACTTAACATGGACTGTCCGGCTGCCAGTGCCGGCAGAGTAGTGCTTAAATTCTGATAAGCGCTTAGAACTCGCCCGGTGGTGGCGTAATGATCCGCATGCCAGGCTGCAAAAGCGATTTCCTGACCCAGGGAGAAAAATTCGGGCTCTGCAGAGGTGTCCGCATCGTCGGATTTATCTCTAAGGTAGCGTGCGGGGCACATCCTGTGTACGTTTTTTCCACTTTGTACCAGGCTGGTCTCTCCGCCATCCATGCCACGCCAGACCTTCTTTTGTTCGTCACTAAAAGGTGATTCCCGGGTCATCCACAGCTGTTCACCCAGCACTACACCATTGGCGCCAGCCAATAGGGCGGCCACCGCCGTATGCGGTCCGATCCCGCCCTGGATCCAGTAGGGAATGTCCAACTGGCCGTGACATTTCTGTAATAAGATGAAGGACGCCAATTCTCCCACCTGTCCGCCGGATTCGTTGCCTTTTAGGATAACACCATCGTAAGCGGCATTTTGTGCCGCGATGGCACTCTTCAGGCTGCCTGTTTCTACAATCAGGTTTTCAGCCAGTCCGGTAAGCTTTGCCTGTGAGGACTTGAGTTGTGAATCAGACAGCCCGGCCAGTACGAGGACCGGGGGTTTGGGAGAGAGCAAGTCAGCTAACGAATTAATCTCTCTCGCAGACAAGCGAGTTATCTCTACGCGGATACCCCAGGTGCCGGGTTTGCGTTGCGCATCAGCAAGGCTGGCGTAGGCCAGGCTTACTTCCGCACGGTTCACGTCTGCAAGTGAGCCGGCATCAAGGATACCTAGCGCGCCCGCCCGGGTTGCTGCGATCGCAATAGCTGGATCGCATACCCGAGACGGGGTCAATGCGATATTGACCTTATCTGCTATTCCCATTGTACGACTCCGATGTTAAACCGTTAGTAACCGTTATAAATGGTGGTTAATTTGCTTATGTGCATAGCCATATCAATTACTCTTATTCTGTAGTGCCGCGGAAATAATGGCTGGCAAAAAATCGAGAATATCACTTTCGTCTGGCAGCGGTAACCAGGCACAAGCCTTATTATTGCCGTCGTCATCCGTCACGTCAGTAGTCACTATATTGGTAAAACCACTACCACCGGTTGCATCGGTCGGGTCTGTACAATTAGCGCCGGTATTGTTGTGAATCAGCAGTTCCTTGTCTACATCATAGACTACAGTAACGGTCCAGGTCTCAACCACTGCCGCCCCGAGGCCTGCACCTACGCCCGCTATAGTTTCATCATTTACCACCAGTTCTGGTGCATCTCCGGGTTGGCCTAAGAAGGGGCTTACTTCTGTACTGCTCTGAGTATCTGTATTGGAAGGGTCATAAGTAATAGTTGGAGGAGTGGTGGTGCTCACCGTGATACCAATTCCGGGTACGATACTCTCGATAATGTCATACGAGCCATCAGCTACACCGCTGTTTGTTGCGGTTATCTGATAAGTCACCGTCCACGTATCGTTTCCAGTGTTCTGAGGGCCACTCAGTACGCTCTTGGAGATATCAATTGTAGCATCTGCTGGGACAACGGTAATGCTCACACCTACCGTCTCGCTTCGAGGTCGACTTTGTGGCGTTCCATTCGTCTGTGCTCTAAATCTGAATGAGTCGGCTCCCGCGGCCCCCGTGGAGGTATAGGTGATTTCTTTTCGGAATGATGTTTCTTCGACCGTGCCCAAATTCGTGTTCTGGAGAGATGAGCCACTTAAATTAAAATCTAATATTGAATCATCACCATCCGGATCGGTACACAATAGTTCGCCCACATCAACCGGGTCGATAACCAGCGTCTCTCCCTGCAGCACACTGAAAGATCCGTTCTGGCATATAGGCACCATATCAGTTTCAGTATCTCCATCATTCAGAGTCGAATAAACATAGACATCCAGTGTTTCGCTGCCCGTAAAGCCATTCGGGTTATCTCTTGCCGTCAGGGTGATTTGTTCAGGGACAAGATTACAAAATGTTCCGAAACCTGGAAAAGTTTGACACTCTTCAGCACTAACCGGTAACGTTGCCGTTGTGCTAAGCGCATTAGGATCATCCAGTGCGCCGGGGGCAGAGCTAGACCATGTGCAGCGGTCCAGATTATACGGCGGGTTATCGTTGCCATCGACATACGGGTCGGAGCAAGTACCGCTCAAGGCAAAGGATACCGGATCGCCATCAAGGCTGAATATATGAACTTCGTCTGATGGGTAAGGAATGTAGGCTTCAGTAATTTCTGCCGTTGGCGGCAAATCACTGCTTACTATTATATGTATTGATTTACAGGTATACAGGAAATCATCATCCTGCACGCGCAGAGTAATGTCGTATTCGCCGCTACCATCGCCCGTGCCTTTTAGTTGGCCAGACGGTAACGCTGCATTGTAAACGGGATCAGTGGAATCGGCGCCAGTAAGGTCGTCACATACGCTTGACGTACCGTTTATCGCTACATCGTCAAACCATTCATGACCCGTTACAGACCCTCCATGCAAGTCATAAGAGTCAGACCCATCGATAGCGATAGGTCCAGGCACAGGGAATCCAAGAAAACTAAATCCACTGTCAACACAGACGGGCGTTCCCTCGAATACCAGGAAATTTCCACCCGGACCTCCAGCACCAGAATCGCAGGTTAGTGCGTCCCCAAATATAAAGGTTTGTGCCGTGTTAACAACCGGAACAGGTGGGCCTGCAAGACAATTCACGGTACAAGGTCCATCTCCGAAATCAAATGTACCCATGAACATAGCTGTTCCACCCCAGAAATCCTCTGTTCCTGGAAAATCCGGAACATTAGTGAACGGGTTGGCTGTGCCAACGAACAGTACCGGTTCCTCGGGTATTGCATTTCCGGGGCCATCCACGAGTCCCGGATCATCAGTCAGCACGGTTGAAAGCATAGATCGAACGCCGTAGTTAAACGGGTTCAGTAAACCGTTGTCGTTCACAGTGAACCATGAATCCCCCTTGTCTGTTTCGGTAGTTTTGACAAAAGTAAAACCACCCGTTGCGGTGTTTGGAATGATAGGGCCGCCGCCAGCAATTAAGCCGCCAACGTGAGAATCGAATTCAAAGGTTCCCATAAATAATTCATCCTCGCCTGAAACGATATTTGGATGTGTTCCAAAGCGCCAGAAATAGGTTGCGTTACCCGCATTTTCCGGATCAGGTGGTGAATCATTGTCGAACTGAGCTGGCGCGCCACCCGCACCGGGAGTGAGTGTCTGGACCGATCCGAAGCCCATATTTCGCCCACTGCTGGGATAACAATCGCTACCGTCTCCAGGGACGTTTCCATTTGCCGGGGTTAAATCTTCATATTGATTCTCTGATTGGCAGATCATTTCGCCGGTCGCTGTGCCATAGCCGCCTGCGTAATCCAGTCGCCCGCCACCGATTAACAGTTCCCATGTTTCGTCACCATGATCATTGGGGGTAATCCGGATCATTTCAGCGAGAGAACCCGACTCAAAACCTGATTCCCACAGGCCCATGTAGAGTTCCCCGTTAAGGATGCCGAAGGTACCAAGCGCGTTGTCAACGTCCGGCCCCACATCGTCTGGTCGCCTCCCGGCACCCGCGTCAATTACCTTGTTCCATACGATGTCGCAGGGTTCGCCGGTACAAGCGGTGCCGAAGTTAGAACCATCGCCACGCCACAATTCCACGCCACCATCGTCAGGGCCGCCATTTTTACCTCGGTTTGAGACCGCGATCATCAGGTCGTCGTGGTCACCATGATTCATTATTATCATGTCAAAGGCGCCGTAGTTGCTCGGGTCACCTGCGGGCACGTTACCGGGCAGTCCTGTGCCACAATCTGTACAATCGTTGGGGTCATCAAAATCATCGTCCCGATTAAAATCGATACTGGGGAAATTTCTGAAGTCAACCAGCGTTATCCAATCACTGCTTATGCCGCCATTTTTCTCTGATGGATCTGCATTACCCAGCAGGAAGGGGTTTTCTGAGACGTCCTCAGATTGTGAGTCGACACTACTCGCCGGGGAGGTGATCAGGTACCCGTTAAAACAGGCCAAGCCACGATAACCAATGTCACCGTCATTGGTGCCGCCAACCGCTAACATAATTCCGCCGAGGTCAAATTCGGCCGGCAAAAAATTAAGTAAATCTGCTTTCAGACCTCCGGTGGGAGCCGGATCAAAACTGTTGCCGGCATCGTTTATTACCAAGACATTGCCGGGAATGCCCGACGTGGTTGCATATAAGCGATCGCGGCCAGGTTCTCCCATGGTGCGGCAAACAGACTGGTTGCGGTAGCCTACATCACGAGGTAAATCTGCAAATACCTCGGGCAGCACGAAGTCAACGAGTATGTTACCGGTGGTTTGTCCCATAAAACCGTCCATAGGTGACTGGAACACACGCACCCAGTCGCCGTTAGCGCCACCAAAATCATCATAGGCCGATGGGTTATAGCGCCAAAATTCTGCACGTTGTACATCGGAAAAAGGAAGGCCTATATCAATCAACCCCCCATCACTGGGCTGGTTAAATTCACACGGCCCGGTTAATTCGTAATCTAGCCCCGCAGCACAGATTACGTCACGTACTGTTCCAACATATAATTGAGACTCGTCTGAGCTTGCCGGGTCACCATCATCATCATACCAGGCCTGGGACCAGGAATAGCTGTTGTGGCCTTCATCGTTGTTGTCTACTCCGGAAGGAACGAACGCGGGGCGTCCATCACCATCTACAGTACCATTGACTACTTCTCGGTATCCGCTACGAGCGATTTTAGAAAAATCGCCTACATCATTTAGTTCTTTTGCTGACCATGCCGGGTCAGACCCTCCGAGCGTCAGAAGCAAAGCTGTCGACGCCAGCAGGCTTGTTTTTGTAATTGTAGCGAGCTTATATTTTTTTATTGCTACGTATTCGGGGGACAAGTTATTACTCAATCGAACCATGACACTCTCCTCAAAACATTGTTTTGGAAATTCTTGTCCTTTCTGGCCGTTTGAGATAGCGTAAAGAACTCAAATCTTTATTAGAATTAGTTTAGCCTAAGATTGCAGCTAAGGGAATGTTTTTATGTGCAAGTATGAGTGAAGAGTGGTTTGAAAAACTTGATGAAAGTATGGTTTGATCGCTGTTTGCCCGTTAATCTTGATAAATTTCACTGCAGGGCTGGGCAGGTGAGTGTGGGGCATCTACCCTGGAACTCAGCCCGAATAATTCATGAATTACACGCACCCTCACTTGCCTATTGATTCCACAGCAAATTTTCTTCAATCGACCGTACACACGAGTACGGCGCTCAATCAGATAATTCACTGTGAAATCAATATTCTGCGCGATCATCGCGCGAATTCATGAAATATTCGGGCTAGCCGATTTTAATTTCAGATGCCTAGAAAGTGTAACTAAACCCCGCCAGCACAGAGAAAGTAGCCAGCGCACCAAACTCAGTATCCTGGTCGCCGGTGGTGATGTTGCCGAGCCCGAATAGAACGAAATGATCATCCAGGTCGTGTTCGCCATAGGCGATAAAGCGGCTGGACTGGTCGTCGATATTATGGATCAGGCGCAAGGTCAGCTGGGTTTCACGATAATTCCAGAACTTCGTTCCCTGCAATAACAGGTAATTCTGGCGGCTGAGTTCGATAAGGCTGAACCTCGGCGTAGAGCCGTCAGCAGAAGCCAGTTGGCAATCCTCATAGGGTTCCACTGTACACCCACCGTCCTGGTAGAGGTATTCAACGGACAGAATATCACTTTCGATGCTGGTATAGGAAAGCCCCAGCAGCGTGGCGCTGGTTTTCTCGGCATCGGAGGTATTGCCCTCCAGATAAACAGACAGGGCATCATTGGCCGCATACCCGCCGTAATACCCCAGCGTGAAGGTGTCGTTTTCATCATCTTTTACCGAAGGGATCAGGCTCGCGTAGCGTCCTTCACTACTGTAGTCAACTTTGACGGCATAGCTTTCGACAAACTCATCTTCTTCAATGTTGAGCTGACCTTCATCGGTATTGGCGATGAGTGAGGCGCTCCAGTGTGCCGAAGGCACCCATATAATGCGCCCGTAATCCAGCCCCGGTTGTTCGACAAGGGGATTGTTTTGCCCGTTTCTTTCGTTAAAAGGGTTAGACGTGGATTTTAAAAATGACGGGCCCCACTGCAGGTTTTCCCGGCCGTAAGAGAGAAACACCTTTCCCTCTCCCAGGCCCGCGCGCAGATGCCATTCGTTTACAAACAAATCGGTATTGGTCTGGTGGAAACTGGGCGAATCTTCCAGGGTGGGTGTTTGAATTTTTGAACGCCTTCCCGTGTAGCGGGGTTTGAACAATACGTCGAGGCTTTTCCACTCCACTCCAAAATCCGCACGCACATCAAACGCGGCCAGGTCCTCCGGCAGTCCCAGTGAGTTATCCGGATTAAAAGGGGAATCGCTCACCAGGCCAAAGCCACCGCCGTATGCCTGCGCGAACAGCCTGGAATAAAATACCGGTGCATCGTCTTCTTCGCCAGCGTATGCAGGTGTACCGATCAGCCCCAGCGCGACAAGCAGGCAGGCTGTTTTCAGGGCAGGTTTTGATATGTTCATTGGCGTAACAGGTTCAGGTTAAATGTACTATCCGGCAACGGCTTTACTTTTGGATCACTTAAAGAGAGGGTGGTGGTGTCTTTGCTTAACAGTTCATCCTGCATGGAAATTCTGGATATAAAGGGTTGCGGCTGAGTGTTTGTTTCAATGACGTGCTCATATTCCATATTCGCTGATTTGAACAGTTCATCGGACAGGGTGAAATACTGTGCCCGGAGACCCACCAGGCGTTCTTTGGAGACCCAGTATTTTATGCGCGCGTAAGTGTTTCGTTTGTTTGCAGAGTGTAAATCGAAGACGTAACATAGTTCGCCGTTGATCTCCTCCTCACTCAACAGTGTTGCATCGTAATCCGTGGCATAGTTGGTTGAGGCGATATCTCCGTAGGAGGCGGGCCCCTGCAGGCGCTGGCGCCGGGAAATAGGAACCGGTTTACTGAGGCCGGGTTTGTGGAACCACATATTGCCATTTAGCATTATGACTTTATCGCCGCGGTTTTTCGACGGCTTGAGTGTGACGGCACGGATATCAAATGCGCGAGCTTTTACTTCCATGGTCTGGGTTCTTTTACGTTTGCCGGTTGAGACAATTTCAACGGTCCAGCTTACGCCATCAACGTTGCCGCGCGCCTTGTCTGCTGCCTGTAAAATTTCCTGGTTCGACAGTGCGAATGCGCTAGAGGGCAGGGCTAATCCCAGCGCCATGATACATACTGCAGATCGGAACAGGGCTGTTAATTTGCGTTCAAAACCGGTTTTGCGATTGTCAGTTTTCAATGGGTTCACTCCTGCAGTATTAAATCGGTATACGCGATACATCAAATGTAACTCATGTTGTCTAAAAGGTGCAATATCATCAGGCCGTTGTTTGAATATGTGTCAGATAACGTTCATGTGAAGGGGAACATGCGTCGGTACTAGGCGTGTCCCAGGGATTCCACAATGCCCTGGCGTGAAATTCGCAGTGAGGGCGGGATCGCGGCAATCAGCGCCAGGCCCAGAAAGATCAGCCCGGTGACCAGTAAATTAACTGGCAGGAGATAAATCTCCAGCGGTATTCGGGTGGTGAACTGAGGGGGAATCCATGAGGGTTCCAGAATCAGCACTACGGCCCAGGCTACGAAGGTGAGTAGCAGGCCACCCATTGTTCCGGCGAATCCGAGCAACGTGCCCTCGATCGAAAACAACAGCACAATGCTGCTCCGGTTGGCACCCAATGCCCGCAGAGTGCCGATTTCCCGGGTTCGCTCCATTACCGCCATGTTAATGGTGTTGACGATACTCATTGCCGCGATGGTGAAAACGATTACAAAAATAAAGCCGAAAATGATATCGAACATATTTTTGATTTTAAAATAGGATGGCACCAGTTGTTCCCAGCCCCATACCTCGATATCCAGACCAGCCGCCCTTAATTGATCTTCGAGTTGCTGACGGGTCGTTTTTATATCCAGCCCTTTGCGCAACAGGATATTGATCTGTTCAACGGAGTCGGTTTGATATAACTCCTGTGCCAGCGTCAACGGTACCAGGATGAGCTTGTCGTTGAGTAATTCAGAGCCAGCCTGAAAGGTCTGCACGATTTCCACATCCAGTGCATTGACCATGCCATCAATTGTCGGGGAGGAGAGGATCGCACTGCCGCCTTTTCCCTGGCCCAGTTTGGCCGCCAGGCCTTCGCTCACGGCAATGCCATAGGGCGTATCATCGCTGAGCCAGGCGCCCGAGTAATTATCGATTCGAGAAATAACGCCCTCGGCGAGTGATCGTAATTCATGGTATTCCGAGGGCACCCGGCCGGAGGCGATGAACACGGTGGAGATTTCGCCGTCACTCATCAGGCCACTGATTTTAATCTGCGCGGTGGTGATACGGGCAATACCCTGTTTTTCGACGTACTCGCGAATGGTGTCGGCCTCCTGCTTGTCAAGGAGATAGCGCAAGGGGTCAATGCGGCCCTGATCGAAAAGGCCGCGTTTGAACACCGCGATGTCGCCCGTGCCCCGGCCATAGATGTACGATTCTTTTAAGCTATCAAAAACGTAGGCGGTAAACCCCCCGAAAATATTAACCGCGCCGTAACCCAGTGCGATGGCGGCGATGGTAAACAGGGAACGCCGACGGTTTTTATACAGGTTGCGGGAAGCAATTTTGAGCCAGGTCAGCATCAGGAAGCCGCCTCCTGCATCGTGTCTTCCACGATCAGGCCATCCAGCAGGCGAATGATTCTGGATACCCGCTGCAGCAGTCGCTCATCGTGTGTAGCGAACACGAACGAGACACCATGATCCCGGTTAAGGTTGCGCATCAGGTCGATGATTTGCATAGCGGTTTTCGTATCCAGGTTGGCAGTGGGTTCGTCCGCGACTACAAGCCGCGGATTGGTCGCCAGCGCGCGCGCCAGTGCGACCCGTTGTTGCTGGCCTCCTGATAACTGTTGCGGGCGCTGGTGCTCAAACCCTTCCAGGCCGACTTCTTTTAACAGACGGTAGGCTTCGCTGCTTGCTTTGTCAACGGGCGTGTTGCCAATTTCCATGGGCAACATTACGTTCTCATGCGCGGTAAGTACCTGCACCAGGTTAAACCCCTGGAATACGATGCCGATGTGATGGTTGCGCAGCAGGCTCAATTCCCGGTCGCCCAGCTCTTCTACGTTTTGATCGTTAAAATAGACCGAGCCACGGTTGGGGTTGTCCAGTAGCGCCAGCAGGTTGCAGATGGTGGATTTTCCGGAGCCGGAAGGCCCGGCAATCGCCACGAATTCGCCCGGTTCGATGACAAGGTCAATCCCTTCCAGAACACGTAATTCGGTATCACCGGCCCGATAGGATTTGTGGACGTCCTTTAGTGCAACAACAGCCATCAGATTCTCGTTGGAATAAGGTTCGCTTTCATAGCGCGAAATATTATCGCAATACGGCAGGCCTGATCTGAATATCGTTTTCAACGCAGGACAAATTAGCATAACCGTCTGTCTGGAGATAATAACCGAATACTTTAATTTGTGTGCAGGAATATTTTTTAAAAATTGTTTCAATCAGTTAATCGTTTGTCTAAGATGTTGTAATGAATTCTGTACATGCGTTGCTTAATTTCCTGGGAAACTCAAGGCGAAAGGATATCTACCACGCGCATGAGAATGCTGAACAGGTTCAGCTGATTCAGTTTAAGGCTATTGTTGACAAGAGTCTGGGGTGCCGCTGGGCAAATGAGCATGGCTATCGCACTGGATTAAGTTACGCAGAATTTGCCGAGCACACCCCGGTTTCCGAATACGAAGACCTCGCCCCGACCATCAAACGGATGACTCAGGGTGAGCAGGGTCTTTTATGGCCGGGCAAAATTACAAAATTTAGCCAGTCTTCCGGCACCACTAATAATCGCAGTAAATACATACCGATAAGCGATGAATACCTGCGTCGTAATCACTACCGCTTCGGTCGCGATATGTGGAACCTTTATCTGGCCGGGAACCCGGCCAGCAAAGCTTTATTTGGCAAAACTCTGGGGGTGGGTGGTACGCTGAATACGGATTCACTCGCGAGCGGTGTGCAACTGGGTGATATGACAGCGATCGCGATGACTAACTTACCCAAATGGGCGCAGTCAAGAATGGGTTTGAGCCTGAAAACGGCCCTGATGGCCGACTGGAAAGCCAAGCTGGACGCGATTGCACGGGAAACGATCAATAGTGATATCCGCTCGCTGGCGGGCGTCCCCAGCTGGACCTTATTGTTGATCCGCAAAGTCATGCAGATGGCTGGCACGCAGGATATCTATTCTGTCTGGCCAAACCTTGAAGTGTTTTTTCACGGCGCAGTGGCGTTTGACCCGTATCGGGCAGTATACGATGAATTGCTGGGTGAGCGCATGAAATACGTGGAACTGTATACCTCATCAGAGGGTTCGTTTGGCATTCAGGATGACCCGCAGCGCCCCAATGAGATGCTGCTGAGCCTGGATGGGCTGGTTTTTTATGAATTTATTCCGTTTGATGAATACGGCAGTACCGGGCAAACAGTCGTAACGATAGCCGATGTTGAGGCAGGGCGGCCATACGTGCTGCTGCTGACCACGCACGGCGGGCTGTGGCGTTACAGCATTGGTGATGTCATCAGCTTTACCAGCACCCGGCCTTATCGCTTTAAAGTAGTCGGGCGCACGCGAATGTTCATTAATGCCTTTGGTGAGGAGTTGATGGTCGGGAATGCCGATTGCGCTATTCAGCGCGCTAATCAGGCCACCGGTTCAATGGTCACGGAATACACCGCCGCACCTGCTTATATGACAACCGATTCCGCGCGGGGCTACCATGAATGGGTGATTGAGTTTGAACGTGAGCCGGTCGATATTCAGCAATACGCCAGGGTACTGGATGAAACTCTGCGTGAGATCAACAGTGATTATGATACCAAGCGACGTGGGGATATGGTGTTAACCGCGCCCAAAATACACCTTGTTCCGCAAGGTACGTTTTATCGCTTCATGCAAAAGCGCAATCGCCTCGGAAACCAGAACAAGGTTCCGCGCCTGGCGAATGAGCGGGGGCATCTGGAGGAATTGCTGGGCTGATTATCAGGGGATTCCCGGGCAAGTGGTTCCGTATGTTTTCATGGCTGTAAATTCGCCACTCACCTGTACGGTGATTTTGATGATGGGGGAAGTGGAAATAGTGCAAAGTACAGAACCCGGGACCCCTCCAGTAATCACCGGCAGCTCAATCTCACCGTTCAGATTGAGCGTACCTGAACATGCATAAGGGTCGGTAATATCAATTGATATGGGAGCGGTTACGGTGGCTCCGGATAAGTTGCCAGCTACGTTGTTGTCCTCACCAGTGACCAGTACGGAATTATCGGTTCCGATATCAATCATCAGAAACCGTTGACCTGCCTCGTCTCCAGCCGGTGCGTGAATCACAAGGTCTGCCGTGCCACAGTATTTTCCAGCGTAATCTGGTACGTTATCCGTCACATCAATTGGCACGCCGTCGGAGCATTGATTGTTGGTGTTAGTTTCGTCGGTGACGGTATCTACACAGGCGCCTATCCAGTATATACCTTCGCTATTTGGTGCGGTGACCGCTTTGTTTGTGTCGATTTGTGTTTGAGTTGGCAGTAACTCTCCGACTGCATCCGTGCCCAATTGAGTATCGGCTGTAGTGATGGTTGAGTCCGTTGAAGAATAGTAACGTAGCGTTGTGCTTACAGACGTTTCGTCCCCCTGGTTTTTGGTCGTCGCATCAACGGTAAACCCATCTCCAAGCCCGAGCGAGCTGTCGCTAACACTCACGTATATCACGACCAAATCCGGCCCGGGTTCGGTAAGTAGTAATAAGCTGGTAACAGGCACTAGACTTGCAGCCGTATTAGCGCTATTAGCCAGCCCGGAAAACCCGAGCATTCCGCTCAGTACCATTGTTGCTACTACCAAGTTTCGTGATTTAAAACAAGATGTTATGTATGACATGTCAATTCCTCGCAATCTTTAGGCTCTATTTCGAGGCCGAGAATGAACCGGTTACTTTGCCCGGGAAAGTACCCGGATCCGGGTCAAGTGGATCGTCGAACTCACAAGACAAGGTTCCCGATATACTGCCGCTGATGGTGTTGCCTGAAACCGTTCCGCTTAAGGGGAGCGCGCCGGAGCAGGTAACCCCGGAGTCTGATTCTTCAACTGGAATACGTGCGGTGATCTTATCGCCAGATAAGGTTCCACCCACGCTGCCGTCTGAGCCGGAAATTTTTACCGAACCGCTATCAGAGATTGTAATGGTAATGCTGCGTGTTCCCTCGCTTGTCTCTTCCAGTACTGTGATCTTAAGTTTTGTAGAGCCTTTATAGGTCCCAGCGTGCTCGTTGGCTCCATCCTCTTCGTCCTCTTCGTCCTCCTCTTCCTCCTCTTCCTCCTCATCAGCAGGAACCGGCTCCGTTGCAGCAAGCGCTGCATCTTCCAGTGGCGCGTCAGCGCCCGAACCCGTGGAGGTTGCATTCTCCCAGTCTCCACCGCATCCGGTGAGCAGAAACAATATTAACGCTACTAAACCTGAAATTCTCAAATAGTGCACAAGCTGCCCCGGTTTTGTGTTCGCCACAGCGTTTAAGTGCGCGGCAGTTTGATACCAAATAACACAACTATAGTACCACTAAATGCTAAATATTTAGTTACTACCCGGCTTTTTTTTAGACCGCTCAAGCAGAACGTCATTTGGACTTCCCCTGAAATTGTAGGCACCTCATAATGTACAAACTAGACAAGAGGGATGAATACAGCATATGAATTTACCTAGACTACCGTTAAAATCGGCGTTTGCCCCGAACTATATAAACGCGTGTCCGAAAAACTATTTGTCAAAACCTTTGGCTGCCAGATGAATGAGTACGATTCATCCCGCATGGCAGACCTTTTAGCCCAAACACACCACATGGTCGCCACTTCGGAAGAGGGCGAGGCGGATATGCTGTTGCTCAATACCTGTTCGGTGCGCGAGAAGGCCCAGGAAAAAGTGTTTTCACAGCTCGGTCGATGGCGAAAATTAAAAGATAAAAAACCCGGGCTGGTTATTGCTGTGGGCGGTTGTGTGGCCAGCCAGGAAGGCGAAATGATTCTACGCCGGGCGCCGTATGTGGATATCGTGTTCGGGCCGCAAACCCTGCATCGCCTGCCTAAGATGCTCGATGAGGTGCGCAGGACGCGCGTCAAAGCGCTGGATATCAGTTTTCCTGAAATCGAAAAATTTGATTGTCTGCCGCCGCCTAAAGTAGATGGCGCCAAAGCCTTTGTTTCCATCATGGAAGGTTGCAGCAAATATTGTAGTTTTTGCGTGGTGCCTTATACGCGCGGTACCGAATTTAGCCGGCCGTTTGATGATGTGATTACTGAAGTCTACGAACTCGCCGGCCAGGGCGTGCGCGAAGTTAATTTGCTCGGGCAGAATGTAAACGGATACCTGGGCCGTACACACGAAGGCGGTGAGAGCAGTTTCGCCGATTTATTGCGGTTTGTGGCCGCGGTAGATGGCATAGACCGGGTTCGTTATACCACCTCACATCCTTTGCACTTTGACGATGAGCTGATCGAGGTGTATCGTGATACCCCGCAGTTGGTCAGCCATTTGCATTTGCCGGTTCAGGCAGGTGCGGATCGCATCCTCAGCTTAATGAAGCGTGGTTATACCACTGAATATTATAAAGACGTGGTAAAACGCCTGCGCGCAGCGCGCCCTGATATTTCTCTGTCGTCGGATTTTATTATCGGTTTCCCGGGTGAGTCGGATGAAGATTTTGAACAGACGATGGCATTGATTGAAGATATCAATTTTGATCAATCTTTTAGCTTTATATATAGTCAGCGCCCGGGCACACCCGCAGCGGATTTACCTGATGATGTTCCCATGGAGGTGAAAAAAGCCCGCCTTGCACGCTTACAGGCGCGGATTAATGAGATGGCATCAGCTATTAGTGCCTCCATGATCGGTTCCGAGCAAGTGGTGCTGGTTGATGGGCCTTCAAGAAAAAACCCGGCCGAATTGACCGGTAAAACTCAGAATCATCGTTCGGTTACCTTTACCGGAAAGCAGGCCTGGAAAGGGCGGTTTGTAAGGGTCAAAATCACCGATAGCTACGTCAATTCCTTACGCGGAGAAGCCCTGGGCCTGGTCGAGCGTTTGAATACGGAAGCGGCATAGGATTCAGCTTGAAAGCAGCGAAGTCGGGTGTGAGTTTCTCGCTCAGTCCGCTGGACAATGTGCGTCTGGCAGCCATTACAGGTGAGCGTGATACGTTTTTAAAACAGATAGGCGACTATTTTGAGGTTAAGATCAGTCATCGTGCGGAGGTATTTTTTATTGAAGGCGAAGAACGTAAAACGCATGCAGCAGAAAAAGCTATTGTCGATTTATATGCCCGGGCGGCGAATTCCACCAGCAAAATTGATGCGAATACGATTCACATGACAATGGTAGGTAAATCCGATTTTGCGGGCGATTCAGTGCCGTCCATCATTAAGGTGCGTAAACAGCACATTAGCCCTCGAAATGCAGCGCAGAACGCATACCTGAAACAAATAGCCAGCAAAGATGTCTGTTTCGGTATTGGTCCGGCCGGTACCGGCAAAACCTATCTGGCGGTTGCCTGCGCTGCTCAGGCGCTGGCGAATCATGAAGTTGAACGGATTGTTCTTGTGCGGCCCGCTGTTGAAGCCGGCGAAAAACTTGGTTTTTTGCCGGGCGATATCGGGCAGAAAGTCGATCCCTATCTGCGGCCTCTATACGATGCCCTGTTTGAAATGTTGGGTGCAGAGCGCGTTGGAAAGTTGATAGAGCGCGGTATTATTGAGTTAGCGCCGCTGGCATATATGCGTGGTCGAACATTAAATGACGCGTTTGTGCTACTCGATGAAGCTCAGAATACGACGATGGAACAAATGAAAATGTTTTTGACGCGTATGGGTCAGGGCTCGAAAATGGTGATCACGGGTGATACCACTCAAATTGATCTACCAAAGCATATTCGCTCTGGTCTAGTACACGTGGAAACATTACTCAAGTCGGTAAAAGGTATCGGCTTCACGCATTTTTCGGCCAAAGACGTGGTGCGCCATTCTCTGGTGCAAAGAATTGTTGAAGCCTATGATGCTGAACCAAAACACACTGAAAACCGGGGAGTGCACGGACCGCAGGATGATTGATGCACCCGAGATCCCGGAGTTTTTGCAATTCGCCTCAGATAATGACTTTATTCCAGACGCCAGTGTATTTATAAAAAGGATTAAACAAATATCACAATATATTGATATAAAACAAAATAATATAACAGTTCGTCTGGTAGATGAGCCTGAAAGTCAGGCGCTCAACAAACAGTTTAGAGGCAAGGATAGCTCGACAAATGTGTTGTCGTTTCCCGGCGAGTTACCCGCTGACATTGATCCGGATTACCTGGGTGATATCGTGATTTGTGCCCCGGTAGTCGAGCGTGAAGCACTTGAGCAAAACAAAGCGGTGGATGCGCATTGGGCGCACATGCTGCTACATGGTATTCTGCATTTAAAGGGCTACGACCACAATCATACTGCGGAGGCGCTGGAGATGGAGGCGCTGGAAAGGAAGATCCTTACTGCGATGGGCTATTCGGACCCGTATGTTGAACCGCTCTAAAACGCTGGCGCTCAGTGGGCTGGCGGGGATTATTTACCCGTTTGGCTTTGCGCCATTTTCATGGTGGCCGCTTAGTCTGTTGTCGGTGGCGTTGATATTTCATCTCTGGAGTCGCACCGATCGCGCAACTGCATTGTGGTCCGGGACGGTTTACGGCCTGTTTGTCTATGGCATTGGCGTGTCATGGATTTACGTAAGCATGGTCAATTTTGGCAATATGCTGCCGGTAATGGCGGTGATTGCCGTGGCATTGTTTGTATTTGTTCTGTCATTGTTTTTTATAGTGCCGGTTTTTATCTATACCCTGCTCGCGCCGCGAGTGAGCGAACAGCTGCGCGTGACTATTTTATTGCCAATACTATGGGTGGTTTTTGAATGGCTGCGCGGAATCCTGTTTACGGGTTTTGCCTGGTTATATCTGGGTTATACCGGTGTCGATACCTGGTTTTCCGCCTGGGCAACCATAGCGGGTGTTTCGGCGGTGAGTTTCGTGCTCGCCTGTATGGCAGGGCAGTTGGTGCATGTTTATCAGGCAGGAAAGGCTGCCCGTTTGAAGGGGTTGGTGGTCGTGGTAGTGCTGGCGTCAATTTCCTGGGGCTTACAATCAATACGCTGGGCTGAGCCATCCGGGGAGGCGTTGGATGTCTCTCTGGTTCAGGCAAATATTTCTCTGGCGGAAAAATGGCGGCCGGAAAATCGCGAGAATTTGCTGCAAACCTATCTTGCCGCTTCGCGCGCAATCAAACATACCGATCTTATTGTCTGGCCGGAAGCGGCCCTTCCAATGATTCTTGATGAGGTTCCGGAATCCTATTTGAGTGAGTTGCGTAATCTTGATGCCAGCCTGGTGTTCGGCGTTGTAGAGCGTGATGTTACAGCGTCGGGAGTGAATCTGTATAACAGCCTGGTGGTGGTGGATGCGCAGAATGATTACAGCGACCCCCCGCAAACCTACAAAAAACGTCACCTTGTTCCTTTTGGAGAGTTTTTCCCATTTAAGCCTCTATTGGGATGGATATTTAGAACCTTTAATATCCCTATGTCAGATTTCACCAGCGGTGAGCGCTTACAGGGAAATGTATCGCTGAACGGAATCAAAATGTTGCCGACCATTTGTTATGAAGATGCCTATCCCGAGGATTGGCGCAGGCAGGTCGCCGATGCTCACATGATTCTGAATATAAGCGAAGACGCCTGGTTTGGTGATTCACTGGCGCCGCATCAGCGCCTGCAAATGGCGCGTATGCGCGCGATTGAATTCCAACGCCCGGTAATTCGGGCTTCTAACAGTGGTTTGTCTACGGTTATCGATGCGCGGGGTGGCATTGCTGCGATTAGCCCGCAGTTCGAACCGGATATTTTTAGATCGCAGGTGGTTCCCATGCAGGGCGAAACACCGTACACCAGGTTCGGACAGTGGCCGTTGTGGTTGTGGATGGCCGGGTGTGTAATTTTTATAGTGTTGCGAAGAAATAAGAATGAAAAATAAGCCCCCGCAGTGATGTCCAGCCTGAGTAAGATTGTTATTGACCTGGCTCCAGAGGAAGGTATAACCACAGCTTAAAAACCAGAAAGGCCATTTGCAGCTTGGAAAGCACATAAATAAGGCGCTATAATTCGCATTCTTCAGAAACACAACACAATCCATATGCAAGCATTAACGAACACGACATCGCAAACCCTCAGCGATGTAATCTGGTCTGATAAATCTAATCAGTGGTTACGTTTTCTGGCCTTTGCGGTTGCAGGCTCTATCGCATTGACGATATCAGCAAAAGTCAGCATACCGGCCATCCCTGTACCGTTCACCCTGCAAACCCTGGTGGTATTGCTGCTTGGTTTTGCCTACGGCCCTACGCTGGCAGGCGCAACCGTTGGTCTGTACCTGTTGCAGGGCGCCTTTGGCTTGCCTGTTTTCCAGGGTACACCTGAAAAAGGTTTGGGCATGGTTTACATGATGGGTCCGACTGGTGGCTACCTTGCGGGGTTCTTCGTCGCAGCGGTGGTATGTGGCAAGTTGGCGCAAAAAGGCTGGGATAAGCGATTTAGTACCATGGCGCTGGGCATGGTTGTGGGAAATGCCATTATCTATGCCTTTGGTCTGGCCTGGCTGGGAGCCTTGATCGGTTGGGATAAGCCCGTGCTACAGTATGGCATGATTCCATTTCTGGCGGGCGACCTAATTAAAATTGCCATCGCGGTTGTGCTGGTACCCATGATATGGAAACGCGTTAACCGAAAATAGCGTTAAGGCGATTATTAAGTAAAAGTGGCCCGGTTCAGGGCCATTTTTTATTCACTTATGCTCACAGCGGGCAAATCCAGAAAATACAACAAACACTACCTTTTGAGGTATGCGATTTTGTGCTTAATTCATGGATAATGCTCGGTCTGAATTATTTAGCCTGTTTGTTGTATTAAATATACTGATTATTTTTGAACATGAAAAACAGGCATAGTCGCCGTGCTGTAACAGGGTGAAGCATGAGCCCTGTAATGTTCTGCTCTGTATATGAGTGAAATGAACGACCAGGCACAATGTCTGATGGTACGTTTGTCCTCGTGGCAAAATGATGTGCCGTCAGACTACAGATATTTTATTTATAGAGGAAACTTAGATGTCAGTATCAAGAAGTGACAAAGCAAACGCAATCCGCGTGCTCAGTATGGATGCCGTTCAGCAGGCGAACTCTGGTCATCCGGGCGGGCCGATGGGAATGGCCGACATTGCTGAAGTGCTGTATAGCGATTTTTTGAAGCACAACCCGGCTAACCCGGACTGGATGGATCGCGATCGTCTGGTACTTTCCAATGGACACTCCTCTGCGATGCTTTATTCTGTATTGCATTTGTCCGGTTATGACCTGTCGCTAGATGACCTGAAAGCGTTTCGTCAGCTGCATTCTAAAACTCCAGGGCATCCTGAATACGGATATGCACCGGGTATTGAAACCACAACCGGCCCGTTGGGGCAGGGCCTCACCAATGCGGTGGGTATGGCGCTGGCAGAAAAAGTACTGGCCGCCCAATTTAACAAAGATGGCCACGATGTAGTCGATCACCGAACCTGGGTTTTCATCGGTGACGGGTGCCTGATGGAAGGAATCTCTCATGAAGCCTGTTCACTGGCCGGTACGTTCAGTCTCGATAAACTCGTGTGTTTTTACGACGATAATAATATTTCCATTGATGGCAACGTTGATGGCTGGTTCAGTGATGATACCCCCAAGCGTTTTGAATCCTACGGCTGGCAGGTTATTGCCGACGTGGATGGTCATGACGCAGACGCAATCAAGGCTGCGACCGAGGCGGCCATCGCGAATACGGATCAGCCCACGCTGATTTGCTGCAAAACGGTGATTGGTAAGGGTGCACCTAATAAAGGTGGCGGTCATCACGTTCACGGTGAGCCTCTGGGTGCAGAAGAAATTGCCGCGACGCGTGATAATCTTGGCTGGCCGCATGATCCCTTTGTTGTCCCTGACGATATTGCCAGCGCCTGGGATGCAAAAGCAGCGGGTGCCGGCTCAGAGTCTGCATGGGCGGATAAGTTTGCAGCGTATAAATCGGCATTCCCGGGCGAAGCAGCGGAACTTGAGCGCCGCATGGCGGGTGAGCTGCCCGGCAACTGGCAGGCGGAAGCGGATAAATTTATCGATTCAGTAAATGCTAAAGAAGAATCTCCGGCTACACGCGTGGCTTCAAAGGGCGCGTTAAACGGTTATGCTCCGATGCTGCCTGAATTATTGGGTGGTTCGGCTGATCTGACGCCGTCAAATAATACCTTTCACGACAAAAGCGTCCGAATCAATGACGATCACGGTTCCAGCGAGATGAATTTCGCCGGTAACTACATTTCCTACGGTGTACGTGAGTTCGGTATGAGCGCAATGATGAATGGTGTGATACTGCATGGCGGGTTCATTCCTTACGGTGCAACGTTTTTGATGTTCTCTGAATATGCGCGTAACGCACTGCGTATGGCGGCATTGATGAAAATTCAAAGTATTTTTGTCTATACTCATGACTCTATTGGTCTGGGCGAAGATGGCCCGACGCACCAGGCGGTTGAACAAATCCCAACCTTACGCATGATACCTAATATGTCGGTGTGGCGTACCTGTGATACGGTTGAAACAGCAGTTGCATGGAGATTCGCTATCGAGAAAAAAGACGGCCCTTCGTGCCTGATATTTTCGCGACAGGGGCTGGCATTTCAACAGCGTGATGATGCGACCATTGCCAATATCGCCAAAGGCGGTTATGTCCTGAAAGACACCGATGGAACACCTGATGCAATCATCATTGCGACGGGCTCTGAAGTCGCGTTAGCGACGGAAGCGGCAGAACAATCAGATAAAGCGATTCGCGTGGTCTCTATGCCGTCAGTTGATGCGTTTGAAGCACAGGATGCGGCCTACAGGGAATCTGTATTACCGGCAGCGGTAACCGCACGTGTCGTGGTGGAAGCCGCTATCGGCGATGCCTGGTGGAAATACGCAGGTATGCAGGGCGAAGTTATCTGCATGAACTCTTTCGGTGAATCTGCACCGGCCCCCGTACTATTCAAGCATTTTGGTTTTACGGTTGAAAATGTATTAAGCGCGGTTAATCGCGTTAGCTCATAAATGAGACATCAGCATAACCCAGATGACGAGTAAAAATGATTAAAATCTCCCTGTTCAGCGTTACAAATCTTGCGAATAGCTCGCTATTCACTACGAATTGCGCCTTGATCAGAAAGATTTTATCTCATTTTTCTTTCGCCACTGAGTTGTGCTGAGGTCTCAAATCTGTATTTATATTTAATCTTAAACTACTCTGGAGTTAGAAAATGACAATCAAAGTCGCAATTAATGGTTATGGCCGAATCGGCCGAAATATTCTGCGTGCCGTCTATGAATCAGGCCGTGATGATGTGCAAATTGTTGCCGTAAACGATCTGGGTGATGCTGCTGCAAATGCGCACCTGACACAATATGATACTGCGCACGGGAAATTCCCCGGCACGGTTGAAGTCGATGGTGATGACATGATCGTCAACGGTGACCGCATCAAGGTACTGGCTGAACGTGATCCGGCTAAATTACCCTGGGGAGAACTGGGTATAGACGTGGTGCATGAGTGTACCGGTTTTTTCGCGTCTAAAGAAAAGGCCAGCGCACACCTTGCCGGTGGCGCGAAGAAGGTCATTATCTCTGCTCCGGGCGGTGCTGACATGGATGCAACCATCGTATACGGCGTGAACCATGAGATCCTTAAAGCCAGTGATACGGTTATTTCGAATGCATCTTGTACCACTAACTGCCTGTCGCCAATGGTGAAACCAATCCACGACGAAGTGGGCCTGGTACATGGTCTAATGACCACCATTCACTCATACACCAACGACCAGGTGCTGACCGACGTTTATCACTCGGATTTGCGCCGTGCACGTTCTGCAACCATGTCAATGATCCCGACCAAAACCGGCGCTGCAGCGGCTGTGGGCCTGGTATTGACTGACCTGGCGGGTAAACTTGACGGTTTCGCGATTCGCGTTCCGACCATCAACGTGTCGCTTGTTGATTTGACCTTTGTCGCGGCTCGTGAGACCAGCGTTGAAGAAATCAACGATATTATGAAAAAAGCGGCGGACGGCAAGGTGCTGGCCTACAGCGATGGCCCACTGGTATCCATCGATTTTAATCATACCCCTACAAGCTCTAACTTTGATGCCACCCTGACACGCGTCACCGGCGGAACACTGGTTAAAGTATGTTCATGGTATGACAATGAGTGGGGCTTCTCAAACCGAATGCTCGATACCACGGTTGCGTTGATGAACGCGAAGTAAAAAGTAAACTTTCTGGCAGTCTGTCTCTACAGGCGGACCGCTGGAAAAACTCGGAGTAGGGTGGATAAGTGCAACGCATCCACCATATAGCAGCCCGCAATTTGGTGGATGCGCGCTGCCCATGTTTATTGCATGGCACCCTACGACTGTTGATTGAGTATCTAATCAAATACGGAGATCAATCCTTATTTGATTGAATAATTAACTGAAAATCTTATGACTATTCTAAAAATGACCGGGCTTGATCTGGCCGGCAAGCGCGTACTCATTCGTGAAGATTTAAACGTGCCCATCAAAGATGGAAAAGTTTCTTCGGATAAACGTATTAAAGCGTCTTTACCTACAATTCGGCACGCGATGAATGCCGGCGCCAAAGTGCTGGTCATGTCGCACCTGGGTCGTCCGACCGAAGGACAGCCTGCGGCTGAGTTTTCCATGCAACCGGTGGCGGATTATCTGAGCGAAGCGCTCGGTAAAGCAGTCCCTTTGATCACCAGTTATCTGGATAATGCGCCAGAGATGAACGATGGCGATGTGGTGCTACTGGAAAACGTGCGTTTTAATCCGGGCGAAAAAGCCAATGATGAAGTGCTTTCCAGGCAGTATGCTAATTTGTGTGATATTTATGTGATGGACGCCTTTGGCACGGCTCACCGCGCCCAGGCTTCGACGCATGGTGCGGGTCAATATGCTGAAACAGCCTGTGCCGGCCCTTTGCTTGCGGGTGAGCTTGAAGCATTAGGCAAAGCACTAAATGGGCCACGGCGCCCGATGGTGGCAATCGTGGGCGGGTCCAAGGTGTCGACCAAGTTGACTGTGCTGGATGCCTTATCCAAAATTGTTGATCAATTAATTCCCGGTGGTGGTATCGCTAATACCTTTATTGCGGCGGCGGGCTTTAACGTCGGTAAGTCTCTTTATGAGGCCGATTTGATACCGGAAGCACAAAAGCTGATGGAAGCGGCGAAAGCAAAGGGTCGTGAAATCCCGGTTCCGACTGACGTGGTCGTCGCTAAAGAATTTTCCGAAGACGCTGAAGCGACAATTAAGAAGGTCGAAGATGTGCTGGATGATGACATGATATTTGATATTGGCCCGGAGACCACGGCGTGTTTTGCCGATATGATGAAAACCGCTGGAACCGTGGTCTGGAATGGTCCGGTCGGTGTATTTGAATTTGATCAATTTGGCGAAGGGACCAAAGGCCTGGGGCTGGCGATTGCCGATTCAGATGCCTTCTCTATCGCGGGCGGCGGAGACACGCTGGCAGCTGTTGACAAATACGGAATTGAAGACAGAGTATCGTATATCTCTACGGGTGGCGGTGCTTTCCTTGAATTTCTGGAAGGTAAAATATTGCCGGCGGTTGAAATGCTGGAAAAACGCGCGCAAGTATAATCTTGTGGCACGAACCCTTAATATTTGAGTAATTCTATCAGGTGATTAGACAAACCAAAATCGTCGCTTCACTGGGGCCGGCAACGGATGATCCGCTGGTACTGGCGAGGATGTTCGAAAAAGGCGTTAATGTGGTGCGCATTAATTTTTCGCACGGCGATGCGGAAGATCACCGGGTGCGCGTAAAGCTGGTACGTGAAACGGCTAAAAAAGTAGGCAAAACTATCGCGATTCTGGGCGATTTACAAGGCCCGAAAATACGTCTGGAGCGATTCAAGCAGCAAAAAATCATGCTGGTGTCCGGCGATGAATTTACGCTTGATGGCGCCCTGGGTAAGAATGATGGCGATGAGCTTGCCGTGGGGTTGACGTATAAAGCGCTGGCGGACGATGTCAAAAAAGGCGACATCCTGATGCTGGATGATGGCAACATCGTGCTTAAGGTTCTGGATACTGAAGGGCTATGTATTCGTACACGTGTTCTGGTAGGTGGGCCTTTATCCAACAATAAAGGCATTAATCTTCAGGGTGGCGGGCTGTCTGCCGATTCGCTAACCGATAAAGACAAACAGGATATCAAGCTTGCAGCGAGCCTCGACATTGATTTTCTTGCGGTGTCTTTTGTACGCAGCGCAGCCGACGTAGAGGAAGCGCGTAGCCTGTACCAGGCAGAAGGTAAGCTGGCCAGTATTGTGTCAAAAGTTGAGCGCAAAGAAGCGATTGACAACATTCTTGAAATTACGCGTGCTTCGGATGTGGTGATGATCGCGCGCGGAGATCTCGGCGTTGAAATCGGGGATGCCAATCTGCCGGGTGTGCAAAAACGCATTATCAAGCTGGCGCGTGAAAACAATCGAGTGGTGATTACCGCAACGCAAATGATGCAGTCGATGATCGAGAGCCCGATTCCAACGCGTGCGGAAGTCTCTGACGTCGCCAACGCGGTAATGGACGGGACGGATGCGGTGATGTTGTCTGCGGAAACGGCAGTGGGCAAACACCCGACAAAAGTAATTTCAGCGATGTCGCGAATCTGTATTGCAGCTGAAATCGAGATCGATCGTGAAAAACGCTTTAACCTTGGAGTCGAATTTGGCAACGCCGAAGAGTCGATTGCTATGGCGTCGATGTATACCGCCAACCATTTCCCGGTTGCAGCGATTCTGGCGCTGACCGAGTCGGGCCGGACCGCATTATTGATGTCCCGCGCGAATGCGCGTATTCCAATTTATGCGATGACGCGTAATAGTCCGTCAGCGCGTCGCATGAGCATCTATCGAGGTGTGACACCGGTAGAGTTTGATATTACGCAACTGGCAGCATCCGGTATAAACCGCGCTGCGGTAGAATGGCTGAAAAATGCCGGCCTGGTTAAGGAAGGCGAACAAATTATTATTACCCGCGGTGACACCTCTTCCGAGGGGGGCACCAATACCATGAAAATTGTGCGCGTCGGAGAAGTCGCGCTACAGTAATACATCAAATTCGTATTTTTATATATTTAAGTCGAGGAAACAAAAATGGCTATTATTTCATTAAGACAACTGCTGGATCACGCTGCTGAACACAGCTACGGAATTCCCGCATACAACGTGAACAATATGGAGCAGATGCAGGCGATTATGCAGGCCGCTTCATCTACCGGTTCACCGGTAATCGTACAGGCTTCAGCCGGTGCGCGTTCTTATGCCGGCGCACCTTTCTTGCGCCACCTGATTGCGGCGGCGGTGGAGCAATACCCGGATACGCCCATATGCGTTCATCAGGATCATGGAACGTCTCCGGCTATATGCCAGCAGTCGATTCAACTGGGTTTTTCATCTGTGATGATGGACGGCTCGCTGGAGTCGGATGGTAAAACCCCATCTAGTTATGAGTATAACGTTGACGTAACCAGAACGGCGGTAGAGATGGCTCATGCCTGCGGTGTGTCGGTTGAAGGCGAGCTGGGTTGTCTGGGTTCACTGGAAACCGGTGAAGCGGGCGAAGAAGACGGCATTGGTGCGGTGGGGAAATTGACCATGGACCAACTGCTGACCGATCCCGAAGAAGCGGCGGACTTTGTAAGCAAGACCGGTGTCGATGCGTTAGCGATTGCCATCGGCACCTCACACGGTGCGTACAAATTTACACGCCCGCCTACCGGTGACGTATTGTCTATCGACCAGGTGAAAGCGATTCATGCCCGTATACCGGATACTCATCTGGTTATGCATGGTTCTTCTTCCGTACCTCAAGACTGGTTGGAGATCATCAATACCCACGGTGGTGCTATGGGTGAAACTTATGGTGTGCCGGTGGAAGAAATTGCTGAAGGCATTCGTAATGGCGTGCGCAAGGTTAATATTGATACCGATCTGCGTATGGCCTCTACCGGAGCGATTCGTAAGCATTTGCAGGAAAATCCGGCTAATTTTGATCCGCGTAAATACCTTAAGGCGGCGACCGACGCCATGCGTGATCTTTGTATCAATCGTTATGAATCATTTGGTGCAGCCGGCCAGGCATCAAAAATTAAAGCTATCAATCTGGAAGATATGACGGCTCGTTATCTGACGGGTGAACTAGACCCAAAGATTTCTTAAGCGAAAAGTAACTACTCATCTCGCACCTCAAAACCGTCAATTCGGCGTTCAAAAATGGTCATGTACACTTGTACATTCACATTTTTTGCCTTGAATTGACAGATTTGAGGAACAATCTGAGCAGTTACGGTGATTTTCAACAATAGCTTGAGAAAATAGACAGAAATATATTTCAAGTAAAAGGCGGCTTTTGGCCGCCTTTTTTTTTAATATCTCTGTCGCCTCTGTGTCAGAATTAGCGCTTAATCACATTACATCTTTTATTTATACACATGCGATACGCCGCCACAGTCGAATATGATGGAAGTCAATTTAATGGCTGGCAAATCCAGCCGCACGCGCCCAGCGTTCAGGCCGCAGTAGAAGCGGCATTGGCACACGTGGCAGATGAACCGATACGGGTTCATACCGCGGGTCGGACGGATACCGGTGTGCATGCGATTGGCCAGGTGATTCATTTCGATTCGGATAAGATTCGTCCAAATTATGGCTGGTTGCGCGGGGCCAATACCAAACTTCCGGATAGCGTGGCGATAAGTTGGATCAATCCGGTAGAAGATGATTTCCACGCGCGGTTTTCCGCGCAATCGCGTGCTTATCGTTATATATTGAATACGCGAAAAATTCCGCTGGGTATCTTCGCGAATTATGTGAGTCGTTATCCACTTGAGCTGGATATCCAGGCGATGCAATCCGCCTTGCAGGCGCTGGTGGGAACGCATGATTTTTCAGCTTATCGCGCCAGTGGCTGTCAGTCAAAGAACCCGGTTAAAACCATGTACAGCATTGAGATCAATCAGCACGAAAACTGGATCTGGCTTGATATTTGCGGGAACGGATTTTTGCAGCATATGGTGCGTAATATCATGGGAGTGCTACTTAAAATAGGTGCAGGCGAGCGCGAGATTTCCTGGGCGGCCAGGGTGCTGGAAAGCAAAGACCGTACGCAGGCAGGCGTCACCGCAAAGCCAAATGGCCTGTATTTTGTTGAGGCAACATATGACAGCCGATTTGCTTTGCCAAAGCACATTATACCGCCCAAATTTTGGTAAACTGAGGCAATGAGTATCAGGCTTAAATTTTGTGGTATGCGGCGTCCGCAAGACGCGGCGTTGGCATCATCGCTCGGTGCGGATGCGGTGGGCATGATTTTTTACGAAAAAAGTGCGCGCAATACTTCTATTTCACAGGCGCAGGACATAATTTCAGAGCTTAATCCCTTGTGCAGCCCGATTGCGGTGGTAGTGAATCCGCAGGTAAAGTTCATGGAAAATCTGATCACACAGCTGGATATCCAGCTCATTCAGTTTCATGGCGACGAATCAAGCACGTTTTGCGAGCAGTTTAAGCTGCCCTATATCAAAGCCGTGCGCATGAAAGACGGTATCAGGCTTGCAGATGTTCGCAGGCAATACGCTAAAGCACGTGGTCTGTTGCTTGATACCTATGACAAAAATCTCGTCGGGGGTACCGGTCGTGCTTTTGACTGGGGTTTGCTCGATAGCGCTGAAGAAGGATTCAGCGGGCCGGAATTAATACTGGCAGGTGGTCTCGGGCCTGAAAATGTTAGCGATGCGATTGCGCAAACGGGTATCCGGACGATTGATGTCAATAGTGGTGTAGAAACAGCGCCGGGCGTTAAAGATCACGATAAAATGAGAGCCCTCATACAGCAGCTCAAAAATCTTTAAGCAGGCACTCTCTGACGCAAGAGCTCCGCAAGATTGATTTTAGGCCTTTTTAATACTTCCCGCACCTTGTGATGTGCCAATTCAAACCTATATTTTATTAAACAGGCGAATTCCGCCTTTCACCGCGTGATAAAATCTAGCGCGTTTTTTAATTACAGAGGATAAAACATGCCTTGGGATCAGCCCGGTTCAGGTGGAGATAAAGACCCATGGGGTCAAAAAAATAATCAGCAGGGTCCTTCCGACCTTGATAAAGTGATCAAAGACATAAAGGAAAAGCTTGGTCTTTCGCGCGGAGGTCGTGGTCGCGGCGATAGCGGTTCTGATGATTCTGGTGGCGGTTCAAGACCGAGTTACGGGATGTTTGTCATTATTGGCATTGTTGCGCTGGGGTTCTGGGTTGCCAGCGGTTTTTACACGATCACTCAGGGTGAGCAGGGCATAGAATTACGTCTCGGAAAATATCTGCGAACGACAGAAGCGGGTTTGCACTGGCGTATACCCTCGCCCATTGATAGCGTCGATATCATCAATGTACAAAGCGTGAACACGGTAGAAGTCGGGTATCGTTCTCGTGGCGGGATAAACAGCACAACCGTACCGCGTGAAGCGCTGATGTTGACCAAAGACGAAAACATCATCGACATTCAATTCGCAGTATTGTACGACGTGAAATCGCCAACAGATATGATGTTCAATGTTTCTGAACCCATTGAATCGGTAGTACGACAGGCGACCGAGAGTGCAGTGCGTGAAACCATTGGCCAGAACACCATGGATTTTGCGATTACCGAAGGTCGTGCCGCGATAGCAACCGAGACGCAAACCCTGCTGCAACAGATACTGGATCGTTATAAAACCGGAATTAATGTGCGCTCGGTAGAGATGCAGGATGCGCAGCCTCCAACTGAAGTAAAAGATGCCTTTGACGATGCGGTTCGGGCGCGCGAAGACGAACAGCGTCTGAAGAACCTGGCTGAAGCCTATTCAAACGACGTGATACCACGGGCACGTGGTGCAGCGGTGCGTGTTACGCAGGAAGCCGAAGCCTATAAAGCCAGCGTGATCGCAAAGGCTGAAGGTGAAGCTTCACGTTTTGATCAGATTCTTACCGAGTATGAAAAGGCGCCACAGGTGACGCGCGATCGCCTGTATATCGATACCATGCAAGAAGTATTGGGTAGAACCAGTAAAATGGTGATTGATCAGTCGCAGGGTGGCAATAGTGTGATGTATTTGCCGCTGGATAAAATGATTGAGAACAGCCGCAATACCCGCTCATCCAGCAATCAAAATAATTCGATGTTTACAGACCCTCTGGCTGGTGGTTCAACATCTTCCAGCCAGGTTAATCGTACAGGCACGGGATCCGGCCGTACAGCAAGCAGGAGTAGTACGCGATGAAGATTTTTAAACTAGTTGGTGGCTTTGTCCTGGCGATTGTTATTGCTGTGATCAGCATGTCTGTGTATACGGTGGATGAGCGTGAGCAGGCACTGGTTTTTCGCTTCGGTGAAATCATCCGGAGCGATACGCAGCCCGGCATTAAATTTAAAATGCCATTTGTTAACTCGGTAAAATTCTTTGACGATCGTATCCAGACCATGGATGCGGAACCGCAAAGCTATCTGACGCGGGAGAAGAAAAACCTGATCGTTGATTCATTCGTTAAATGGCGTATTCGTGATGTGCGCGAATACTACGTTCGCCTGGGCGGGTCCAAAGTACGCGCCCATTCGCGTTTATCAAAACGCGTAAACGATGCCATTCGTGATGAGATCGGTAAACGTTCAGTGAAAGATGTAGTTTCGGGCGATCGGGTGCTGATTATGGATATCGTACGCAAAGCGGTGGATCAGGAAGCTGCTGGTCTGGGGCTTGAGGTGGTCGATGCTCGACTCAAACGGGTAGATCTGGATCCTGATATCAATGAAACAGTCTATAACAGAATGCGCGCAGAGCGTGAACGCGTGGCGAAAGAATTGCGCGCGCAAGGTGAGGAAGAAGCTGAAAAAATTCGTGCGAATGCGGATCGGCATAGGCAGATACTTCTCGCTGAGGCCAACCGTACTGCGGAGGTACTCAAGGGTGAAGGGGATGCACGGGCGACCAATGTCTACGCTGCCGCCTATAGCCAGGATGAAGAGTTCTTCAAGTTTTATAAAAGCCTCGAAGCCTACAAGAAGACCTTTAGCGATAAATCAGATCTGTTTATCGTAGATCCGAATTCTGATTTCATGCAGTACATGAACCGCTCTTCAGCGAATTAAAGTTCGAAAAAAATCCGATAAAAATACGGGCGATTAGCCGTCTGGGGGATCAAGGTGGACTGGAATACATTGATCGCTGCATTTGGCTTGTATCTGGTGTTCGAAGGCTTGATGTCCTTCGCTTCACCAGTGGCCTTAAAACAAATACTTAAACAAATAATTGAAATGCCATCAGCCACTTTACGTTTGATCGGCGCAGTTTCAATTTCAATCGGCCTGTTGCTGCTGTATCTGGCGCGTCAGGTCTAAAATACGATGAGTTTCAATGGGTAAAAATGTAGTACTGGTCGGCACCCAGTGGGGTGATGAAGGAAAAGGAAAAATAGTCGATCTTCTGACCTCAAAAGCAGATGCGGTTGCACGTTTTCAGGGCGGACATAACGCCGGGCATACGCTGGTGATTAATGGTGAGAAAACGGTATTGCACCTAATTCCATCCGGCGCCATGCGCGAGGGCGTTGATTGCCTGATTGGTAACGGTGTCGTGTTAAGCCCGGAGCAGTTGATCAAAGAGGTTGATCAACTCGAAGCGCGCGGTGTATCTATACGTTCGCGTTTGATGGTCAGCCCGGCTTGTCCGGTGATTATGCCTTATCATATTGCGCTGGATATGGCGCGCGAAAAAGCACGCGGCAAGAAAGCGATTGGTACAACCGGTCGTGGAATCGGCCCGGCTTATGAAGATAAAGTATCGCGTCGCGGAATTCGTATACAGGATCTATACCAGGATGATTTTGCAGAAAAACTCAAAACTGTGATGGATTATCATAATTTTGCTCTGGTAAATCTCTTTGGCGGCGAAGCGGTAGATTTCGACGAAACACTGGCAACTATATCTAAACAAGCCGCAATCATTGAAGACATGATTGGTGATGTTGCCGGGCGACTGGCTGATTTACGTGCTGACGGAAAATCAGTGATGTTTGAAGGTGCACAGGGCATGTTGCTGGATATAGACCACGGTACCTATCCTTACGTGACGTCCTCGAATACGACTGCCGCCGCAGCTGCAAGCGGAACCGGTATCGGCCCTATGCACATTGATGGCGTACTGGGCATTGTCAAAGCCTATACCACACGCGTGGGCGCAGGGCCTTTCCCGACGGAGCTGTTTGATGATGTTGGTGCCTATTTGGGTGAGAAGGGTCACGAGTTTGGCGCGACAACGGGGCGGCCCCGACGTTGTGGCTGGCTGGATGCGGTAGCCCTCAAACGCTCGTGTGATGTCAATAGTATTACCAGTCTGTGCGTGACCAAACTGGATGTACTGGATGGCCTGGAGACACTAAAAATTTGCACACAGTACAAACTTGATGGCGAGATACTCGAGCGGCCACCCTATGGCGCTGATGAGTTTGAGCGTTGCGAGCCGGTTTACGAAACGCTACCCGGCTGGACAGATACCACGGCTGGAGCACGTAAAACTTCACAATTGCCGGATAATGCGAAAGCCTATCTTGAACGTATGCAGGAGCTGTTGGGTGTCGGAATCGATATCGTGTCGACCAGTGCCGAGCGTGATGACACCATCGTAGAAATGCACCCGTTTGACTAAAGCAGTTAGCGCTTTGCAGGGCTGTAGGGCGAGTAGGTAAAACGCATCCTCAGCCACTTTTTATTTTTAACACAGAGACAACAAGGCACACGTAGAATATGTATATTTTTCTTTGTGGTTTCTGTGTTTAAAACGAAAACAAAATCAAACTGAAAAATTTAGAACCCGGATTGATTATTTTTATTTAAATTGCGGTAAGTATTAAAGCTTTCTATGAAGTAAAATCCTGTGCTTCGTAATCATTATTTGCCGCTACCATGCCCGAAGATTTTTCAGAAGACTCGCTCGCTTATCACCGTAAAAAGCCCTACGGAAAGCTTGAAATAGCCGCGACCAAACCTTTGCTCAACCAGCGTGACCTCTCGCTGGCCTATTCTCCCGGTGTCGCTGCTGCCTGCAACGCAATTGCAGCTGACCCGACCGAAGCCGCAACCTTAACCGCACGCGCCAATCTGGTGGGTGTGATCACGGATGGCACTGCGGTATTGGGCCTGGGTGATATTGGCCCGCTGGCCGCCAAACCGGTGATGGAAGGTAAAGCGGTATTATTCAAGAAATTTGCCGGGGTAGATGTATTTGATATCGAGCTCGATCAGCAGGATCCGCAAAAGCTAATCGAAATAATTAAGGCACTGGAACCCACCTTCGGTGGAATTAATCTGGAAGATATTTCGGCGCCGGGCTGTTTTATTGTCGAAGATGCTCTGCGCGAGCAAATGAATATTCCGGTGTTTCATGATGATCAGCATGGCACTGCGATCATCGTTGCCGCTGCGGTTCGCAATGCATTGTTTTTTACCGGTAAAGACATTACTGAGGTCAAGCTTTGCGCTTCAGGTGCAGGCGCAGCATCTCTGGCATGCCTGAACCTGCTGGTCTCCATGGGCATGCGTCTTGAGAATATCACGATTCTGGATAGCGTCGGAGTAGTGTATAAGGGGCGTACTGAACGCATGGATGAATATAAAGAGAAATTCGCGTCAGAGACTGAAAACCGCACTCTGGGAGAAGCCATTGCCGGCACGGATATATTTCTTGGATTATCCATCGCAGGTATCCTGAAACCGGAGATGCTGATTAGCATGGCAGAGAGCCCCATCATCATGGCCTTGTCAAACCCAACGCCGGAAATACTTCCAGAGTTAGCGTTAGAAGTACGCCCGGATGCCATTTTAGCCACGGGCCGGTCCGATTATCCGAATCAGGTGAATAACGTATTGTGTTTTCCGTATTTATTTCGTGGCGCGCTGGATGTGGGGGCGACCACCATTAATGAGCGAATGAAAATCGCGGCGGTGGATGCCATTGCTAATCTGGCCAAGCGGCCGCCTACACAAGAGGTGGATATGGCTTACGGCGGAATCAGTGGCGCGTTTGGCCCACAGAACCTGATTCCAAAACCTTTTGACCCGCGTCTGATCCTTGAAATCGCTCCTGCGGTTGCAAAAGCGGCGATGGATACGGGCGTAGCGACGCGCCCGATAGACGATTTTGAGCAGTATGTTTCCGAGCTCAACGATTTTGTATATCGTTCCAGTTCCTTGTTAAAGCCTGTATTTGACCAGGCGCGAACCGACCCTAAAAGGGTCGTATTTGCAGAGGGCGAACGTCGCTCGACGCTACAGGCTGTGCAGCAAGTTGTGAATCACAAAATTGCCAAGCCCATTTTGTTAGGCAGGCCGGATATGATTCGCATGCAAATCAAGAAGATTGGCCTCAAAATCGATGTGGAAAACGATATCGAGATCATCTACCCCATGGATAACCCGCATTTTAAAGCCTGCTGGAACGAATTGCATCGTTCTTCGGGGCGAGAGGGTATGACGCCGGCAGAAGCTAAGCATGTTATTTCGGTGGATCCGACTATTCTGGGTTCGGTACTAGTACGCCTGGGTATCGCCGACGCTATGCTGACTGGAACGGTGGGCCCGTTCGCCAAACATTTGCATTCGGTTCGTAAAGTGGCCGGCTTTCAAAAAGGTGCGACCCAACTGGCATCGATGATGGTACTATTTTTGCCTACCGGTACGTTCTTTCTTTCAGATACCCACGTTGCGTCTTCACCCAATGTCGATGAGCTTACCGAGTTAACCTTAGAAGTTGCGAACGCGGTACGGCGCTTTGGTGTGACCCCCAAAATCGCGCTGCTATCCCGGTCTAACTTTGGGTCGCGGCCGGAGGCACAATCCTCTATGAAAATTAAGGAAGCGTTACAGAGAATTCGTGAACAGGCGCCCGAACTCGAGATCGACGGAGAAATGCACGCAGATGCGGCTTTATCGCAAAAAATTCGGGATTACAGTATGCCGGAAAGCCTGTTAAAAGGGCAGGCGAATACGCTAATCATGCCACGCGGTGATGCCGCGCATATCGCTTATAACTTGTTGAAAATGCTAGGAGGCGGTACGTCAGTTGGTCCCATTATGCTCGGTTGCGCTTACCCGATTCATGTGCTGACAAACTCAGCTACTGTGCGCGGTATAGTCAATATGACCGCGATTGCTGTTGTTGACGCACAGACTCTCGCAAATATGCAACAGGGCTGAAATAAGCGGGTACATAGCCACAATTGAAAGCTCCAACGCTTTCAGGCATAATGCCTTTCCGCGCTGATTTGATTCAAGCTTGCGAGCGCGTAATAAGTCCGGCTAAAGATGTGTTCGATATTTCAAACCCGCTTCAGCCTATGTGATACAACCGGCTTGAGCGGGTTTTTTATTGGAAAATGCTATGACTGAACAATCGAAAAATAAACATACCATTGCGGTGCGAGGTACCTCGCAGAAATCGGTGCACGGTGAGCACACCGAGGCAATGTATTTCACTTCAGGTTATGTGTTTGATAGCGCAGCGCAGGCGGCGGCGCGTTTTGCAGGTGATGAGCCGGGTGCTATATACGGGCGCCTGACTAACCCCACCGTGCAATCTTTTGAGTCGCACCTGGCGATGCTGGAAGATGCCGAATACTGCGTTGCGACAGCCACGGGGATGGCCGCAATCAATTGTGTCTTTACCGGCTTGCTCAATGCAGGTGATCACGTAGTAGCATCTTCCAGTCTGTTTGGTTCTACCATCATTCTGCTGGATAAAATTTTCAGCCGCTTCGGCGTCGAAACCACGTTTGTGCCGATTCATGATACATCAGCCTGGCAAGCTGCGGTCAAAGGCAACACTAAACTTTTATTTCTGGAAACACCTTCTAACCCGCTATGCGAACTCGGTGATGTGCAGGCCATTGCAAAGATCGCACGAGCCGCGAGTGCCACGTTTGTGGTGGACAATACCTACAATACGCCGGTGTTGCAGAACCCGCTGGAGCAGGGTGCAGACGTAGTGGTTCACTCTGCCACGAAATATATAGACGGCCAGGGACGACTGCTTGCGGGAGCGGTGGTGACCAATGATGAAGATATTAATGAGGCAGTTTTCTCCGTATTGCGGACGGCCGGTGCCAGCCTTAGCCCGATGAACGCCTGGTCTATGAATCAGGCATTGCAAACCTTGCCGCTGCGTATGAATGCGCATTGCGAGAATGCGATGCGCGTTGCCCGCTGGTTGGAGGCCCATTCTGCGGTTGAACGCGTGTATTATCCGGGGCTTGAATCGCATCCACAGCATCAACTCGCAACGACGCAGCAGCGTGGTTACGGAGGAATGCTGTCTTTTGAAATTAAAGGTGACAAAGCCGTTGCCTGGCGCATCATGGACAGCTGCGAGATGATTTCCCTGTCAGTTAATTTAGGTGATGCGCGTACCATCATTACCCATCCGGCGACCACTTCGCATGGGCGTTTGACACCCGAAGAGCGGGCGCGCGCCGGAGTGGCGGACAATCTGATTCGCCTTTCCGTCGGGCTTGAGGCGGTAGAGGATATAGTCGCAGATTTAACGCTGGGAC
>JAUVBY010000083.1 GCA_030590945.1 Gammaproteobacteria bacterium
AGACTTAAAACCTAAATCCCGTTTTATCGTCATCCTCGCGTATGCGGGGATCCATAATACCGTCAGAAACAGGCTTATGGATTCCCGCCTTCGCGGGAATGACGCTTTAACCGGACAGTAGTAACTTTTAACAAAGCACCTAAATGGGTGGGGCCCACGTATTTATCAAGCCTTAGGCAGGTTTTAATTCAGCGAATTATGTTGTGCTCCGGCCCATAAGGAAACGCCGTAATATTCGTCGCGCCCTGCTCATTCAATACCAATATATCATGCTCACGATACCCACCTGCGCCGGGTTTATTTTCGGGCAACATAATCATCGGCTCCATGGAAACCACCATGCCCGGCTCAAGAACCGTATCCACATCTTCACGCAACTCCAGACCGGCTTCCCGTCCGTAGTAGTGGCACAATACGCCAAATGAATGCCCGTAACCAAAGGTTCGATACTGAAGTAAATCATGTTCCGCGTATATTTCATTCAGGGCATTTGCAATATCGCTGCAAACCGCACCGGGCCTGATCAACCTCTTGCCTTCATCGTGAACCTTGCAATTTACCTCCCAGAGGCGCAAGTGTTCATCGCTCGCGGTTTCTGCAAACAAGGTACGTTCCAGCGCCACATAATAGCCGGCTACCATCGGAAAGCAATTAAGGCTCAGTATATCGCCGCGCTGAATAGCGCGCGTCGTCACCGGATTGTGCGCGCCATCCGTGTTGATGCCTGACTGGAACCAGGTCCAGGTATCCTGTAGCTCTCCATCTGGAAAGACGCGTGCTATCTCCCGCACCATGGCCTGAGTTGAATGCAGCGCCACTTCATGTTCTGCCACACCCACCGCAATCGCTTCCACACAGGCTGCGCCGCCCAGATCCGCGATTTTTGTCATTTTGCTGATGTGCTCAATTTCTTCCGCCGATTTGATCATGCGCAGCTTCATCGCGCCCACTCCGATATCGACAAATTCACAGTCAGGCATGGCGGCTTTGAGTTTATCCAGCATTTGCAGTGAAACCTGATCAAATTCGATGCCCACGCGTTGTTTCCCTGTAATCAGTGAAGCCACAGCTTTAAAATAATTATCCTTCTGCCAGTCGGTATACACCAGGTTTTCACCCACGGTGCGCCGTGCGGGCTGGCCGCCATCTATATTGGCGGAAATGGAAGTCTGGCCCTGCCCGTTTATAACCAGGCCATAACTGCGCCCGAACGAACAATACAAAAAATCACCGTAATAATTTATGTTGTGGTATGACGTCATCAGGGTGGTATCAATACGCATACGATCCATCAAGCCACGCAAAGCATCGAGCCGGCGCCTCATTTCGAGAGTGCTGAAGGTACCGGTGACGTGGTCACCATTTGGGATGTGAATGAGGCTGGGTAGAGTCATGAGCGTAATTACGGCTTTAAAAAAGCGAATTTAACACGCCATTCAAATCAGGAAAACAGACTTGGGTACAGAGTAGCGTTTAGAATGAAATATGTCGTATTCAGAAAAGTGGCTCGCCGCTAAAACGGTCTTAATTGATAAGTATATAAGAATATCTTATATTGCTGTCTAGTTAACTAGAGGAAACGATATGAATGACATTGAAGAAACTGATTACGAAATTGGTCAAGACAACGTGCAGATGTTTGGTCTGGACGTGCATAACCCGGTATTTCTAATTTCCGGTCTCACTATAATTGCCTTTGTGCTTCTAACCTTGATGTTCCAGGAGGGCGCCAGCACGTTTTTTGGCTGGCTTCGGCCGGCCGTCACCAGTACCTTTGACTGGTTTTTCCTCTCAGCAGGTAATATTTTTGTGTTATTTGCGGTGCTATTAGTCATTACTCCACTCGGCAAAGTAAGGTTAGGCGGTAAAGACGCCACGCCGGATTATTCGTACGTAGGCTGGTTCGCTATGTTATTTGCTGCGGGCATGGGCATTGGCCTGATGTTTTTTGGTGTCTCTGAACCGATGTCACATTATGCTTCTTCATTCGGCGGTGTCGTTGTTGGAGAAGGCGGCCTTCGAACCGACTGGGCACCATTGGGTGCTGCGGCAGGTAGCATTGAAGGTGCGCGTGAACTGGCAATGGCCGCAACCATTTTTCACTGGGGTTTACACCCCTGGGCCATATACGCCGTGGTGGCATTATCATTGGCCTTTTTCTCCTTTAATAAAGGCTTACCGCTGACGTTTCGGTCTGCATTTTATCCTCTGCTGGGTGAGCGTGTCTGGGGCTGGCCGGGCCACGTCATTGACATTTTGGCGGTATTTGCCACCTTGTTTGGCTTAGCCACGTCACTGGGGTTTGGCACGTCACAGGCACTCGCCGGGTTTAGTTTTTTGTACGGCTGGGGTACCGGGTCCGTCGCAATTGTCGTTCTCATATCTGTCATTACTATCGTCGCACTGATTTCGGTTCTTCGAGGCCTTGATGGCGGTGTAAAGGTGCTTTCAGAAATCAACATGGGACTGGCGCTGCTACTACTGTTGTTTATTTTGTTTATCGGTCCAACCGGCGATATTTTGAGCACTGCCGCAAGCGGGGCAGTGGGCTATATAAAAAACCTGCTCCCATTGTCGATGCCGTTTGCGCGTGAGGATGCTAATTTTTCTCAGGGCTGGACATCATTCTACTGGGCATGGTGGATCTCGTGGTCTCCTTTCGTAGGCATGTTCATTGCGCGTGTTTCGCGTGGTCGCTCGGTACGTGAATTCGTGATCTGCGTTATTCTGATTCCAACTGCGCTGAGCATTCTATGGATGGCGACATTTGGTGGTACAGCCATTTCGCAGGTTATCGCTGATGCGGCAGCCCCGGTTGCCAGCGCTGCTCAGGAACTCAAGCTGTTTGAAATGGTAAAGGATTTCCCAATGGCCGGTGCTCTTTCTATGGTGGGTATCGTTCTGGTACTGGTATTTTTTGTTACCTCATCGGATTCCGGCTCGCTGGTAATCGACACCATCACCGCCGGCGGCAAGGTCGATGCGCCTGTTGCACAACGCATATTCTGGTGCACCTTTGAAGGCCTGGTTGCGATTACTTTGCTACTGGTCGGCGGGGCCGAAGCACTTACAGCCTTACAGGCCATGACGGTTTCAACGGGTTTGCCGTTTACCATCATCCTGTTGCTCATGTGTTACAGCACCTGGAAAGGTATTAGCGCGGAAAGCAAAACGCTGTAGGATCGATAACCTCCCTCTTGGGGAGGGCGGTAAAAGCTCTCCCCTCTTTATCAAAGAGGGGCTGGGGGAGATTTGATTGTCAGATAAAATGCATCGCTATCAAAATTTTATCTGCCATTCTAAATCCCCCTCTCTCCCCCTTTGAAAAAGGGGGAGAGAGGGGGATTTAGGCAGGCTTGTAACGCCCGGACAGTAGCGTGCTTTATTACCACTAAACACTGTCCCGACCTTACTATGCTATCGAGATGCGCATAGCAACGGAGAAACGTAAGCAAAAAGTTGTCGCAACCGGCGTATAAGGCGTGCTAAATTTACGCCAAATAACCGGTTTCTCGATTAATGACTCGATACGCTCCCCGTTCAAAGCCTGATTATGCAACCACGCCACCGACTGCTTATGGCTTTCTGGTTGTGCCGGGGTTTTCAATGGTGCCCTTCTCAGCAGCGATTGATGCGCTGCGCTTAGCCAATCGCCTCGCCGGGGAAACCCTGTATACCTGGGAGACCCTGTCCATGGACGGCAAGCCCGTCATGTCTAGCAACGGCCTGGAAGTCACCCCGAATCGATCCGGAAAAAACCCCATTCGTTACGCTGCTATGTTTGTATGCGGGGGTACCAAAATTAACCAGGCCTGGTCACGTTCGCTGGGCGAATGTTTGCGCTCACTTGCGAAAAAAGGCGTTGCGTTGGGGTCGTTGTGCACCGGCACCTATTTGCTGGCGAAAGCAGAGGTGCTGGACGGCTACCGCTGTACTATTCACTGGGAACGCCTGGCCTCGACCCGCGAAGAATTCCCCAAGTTGCATCTGACCGATGACATCTACGAAATTGACCGAAACCGCTATACCTGTGCGGGGGGTACCACGCCCATTGACATGATGCTGGAGTTGATTTCGTACGATCAGGGCTCCAGTATGTCGGCGGCAATTTCCGAGTCGTTTCTGGTAGATCGAGTGCGCAGCATGCAGGATCACCAGCGCATACCTTTACGCCAGAAACTTGGCACCAGCCAGCCCAAATTAACCGAGGCGGTTTTATTGATGGAATCGAACCTTGAAGAACCCCTGACTCCGGATGAGCTGGCCGGTTACGTTAGTATTTCGCGCCGCCAGTTAGAACGACTGTTTCGCAGTTATTTACACTGCACCCCAACCCAGTATTACCTGGGTTTGCGACTTCGAAATGCACGTCTTTTATTGCTGCAAACTGAAAAATCGATCGTTGAAATCTCCCTCGCCTGTGGTTTCGCTTCCGCACCCCATTTCAGTAAGTGTTACCGCGACCTATTCGGCCTGCCGCCCAGAGATGAGCGCCGTTTGTTGCTTACGCATGAGGCAATTTCGTCTGCTGGCGCTGAGATGATCTAGTAGCCTAATAGATCTCCACAGCAATCGGTCTGCAGATGTCCAGCGGATCCATCGCGCCTTCTCCCCAGATGGGTTTTGACATGTCACCATGCGGGCAGGCAGAAAGCGCACAAAGCAAATCAATCTCCGCGTAGAACTCAAAATAGTCACCCTTTTGCGCCGGACAGGGTTTAACAAAGTACTGCTCGGTGTCGGGGGTCAGGCCCGTCACTTGAAAAATATTGATCACGTCGTGAATATCGCTTTCCTCAAGGCCATATTCGCGTACCGCATTTAGAAGATTAGAATGACAGCAACAATCCAGATCTTCACCAGTTAATATTTTATGAATATAGGGGTCGCAACGCGTGCCCAGCAAGTCATGGCAGCCCGCGCCGTCCGCGTCGATGCCATAGCGAACAGAATCGTCCGTCACAGTAATGATGGGGCGCAAATAAGGCAGATTAGACCATAGCTGGTCGTAAGGATTAACGTGTGCACCAACCAGTTGGCGTGTGCGTGAAGCCCAGAAGCGCTCTTTGGTATCGTGTAGATTCCAGGCGTTAAAATCAACTACCTGGGGGCCATCTACTGCAACAATTCGGCAGACCTGCCCGGCCTTCATGATCCAGGCTTTGCCTGAACGTTTGGGGACTTCAAAAGTATTTACAGCTAATGCGCCACTGCTGCGGATCGCCTGATTTGAATAAAATTCTTTGTCTACGGCGAAGGGTGAGCCTTCGATTGCGGAATAGAGTGGTGCAGGCATAGTAGAAAATCCAGGTTAGTTTTTAGCGACTGCATGCTATCATTTTTGCGCCTTGTCTGGCTATGTTGACGGGGCTAAAATCCCGTTTCCCGGGCGTGAGTGATTCTCTGAAAATGGGGTTTCAATCCCGTCGGCGAAGCGTGCGTCGCTCCCGGTTCATTTCATGCGTGATGCCCGACGGCGACGTCGGCCGCTTGTGCTTTGGGTGCTGCCGCCCTTCACTCGCTCGGGCAAAGTGATCACTTCTGACAGATTTGGAAAGTCATCACTTTTATGTGGAATAGCCATAGCCGAAATAAAATAATCTTGAAATTTGGGTTCGGTGGCCGTCTCTATTTTCTCCAGCCGCTCCACCTCGGCTTCAATTTCGGCGCGAGCGGCCTGGCTAACCAGCGCAATACGCGCACCGGTACCCGCTGCATTGCCCACAGCCTGAACATGGGGCAAAGGACAATCCGGAATCATACCCAGCAACATGGCATATTTAGGATCAATGTGCGCGCCAAAAGCCCCGGCAAAGCGAATACGCTCAATGCGCGTAATGTCCAGTTTATCCATGAGTAGCATAACACTGGCATACAGCGTAGCCTTTGCAAGCTGAATGGCGCGCACGTCATTCTGGGTAATAATAATACCCGGTTCGCCGTCAACAAGACGATAAGCAAAGGTTTTTCCATTCGGTTCAACACGGGCTGACACGGAAGACTTCTCTGAGTTGATCACGCCATCGCTATGAATGACGCCCGCCAGAAACAAGGTGGCGATGGCTTCGATAATGCCCGATCCGCATATCCCGGTTACGCCTGTTTTCTCAACTGCTTTGTCAAAACCCGGCTCATCTGACCAGGCATCAACGCCGATTACCTTATACCTGGGTTCCAGCGTCTCCGGGTCAATTCTCACACGCTCAATGGCGCCCGGCGCGGCGCGCTGCCCATGCGTAATTTGCGCACCTTCGAACGCCGGGCCAGTGGGAGAAGATGCCGCAACCACTTTATCCTTATTACCCAAAATAATTTCTGCGTTGGTGCCAACATCAATAATCAAGGTGATGGCATCCTGTTTGTAGGGCGCCTCAGATAACACCACCGCCGCCGCATCCGCACCAACATGACCGGCGATACACGGCAGCAGATAGATACGTGAACCGGCCGCAAAATTTAGGCCAAGCTCTCGCGCAGGCAGATTAAGGGAAGCCTGAGTGGCCAGCGCAAATGGCGCGCCGCCCAGTTCGACCGGATCAAGCCCTAAAAACAGATGATGCATGACCGGATTGCCCACCAGTACGGTATCCAGCAAAGTATCTCGATCGACGCCCGTCTCAGCCAGCAGGCTATCAACCAGCTGATTAATCCCGTTGCGTACGGCGTCGGTCATTTCAAGATCGCCACCCGGGTTCATCATCGAATATGATACGCGGCTCATCAAGTCTTCGCCGAAACGAATCTGGGGGTTCATCAATCCGGCTGTCGCCACCACGTTGCCATTTTCCAGGTCACACAGGTGTCCTGCAATAGTTGTCGAGCCCAGATCAACCGCCAGGCCATAAGCCTGTTTATGAACACCGGGCCAGATCGCAATGACGCGCGCTTTTTCATAAATGGCTAAGGTGAGTTTCCAGTTGCCATCGCGTAAGCACGGCTGTAAGCGGCGCAGCGTAGAAGAATCAAATATCAAACCGGCGTATCCCGTTTCAAATTCCAATGCATCGCGCAATCGTTCCAGGTCACCGCTGGGTGTATCCAGTTGCGACTCTGCCACATCTACTGTTACAAGCTCTACGGCGGGTTTGGCTTCAATTTGAATGTCGGTAGCGCTTTTACGAATCACCTGCTGGTGTACCTGACTTTCAGGCGGAATATCGATGATCACATCACCCAACAGTTTGGCTTTACAGCCAAGACGAAATCCCGCCGCTATTTTCTGGTCTGTATACAGCTCATGATCAGCGGCCGTGGGGGGAGACAGGCTCTCAGGGCTCGACGTAATCTGGTATTTGGGGAACGTACCTTCACTTAGCTGAATTTTGCAACGACCGCACAGGCCATTACCCCCGCAAACCGTATCCAGATCAGCGCCCAGTTTTCGAGCGGCTGTCAGAATGTCGGTTCCCGCAGGGACCTCCCCGCGTATGCCAGAGGGGGTGAAAACAATTTTTATGTTTTTGTTATTCATGCATCAGTGGGGGGGGGTCAATTCACTAACACAATGTTAGTGTAGGGTGGATAAGCAACGCCTACGCTCTATTTATCCAATATCGTTGGGATTTCAAAATAATCGCTCGCGTTCTCGACGTAAATATTTTCCACCGTCTTCAGCCCGGTCGGTGTATCGAGCGTGCCCGCCATGACGCTGATATGATCTTCATCCAGGCAACGCCAGAACAGGTTTCCACCACACTGATTGCAGAACCCCCGCTGGTACCCGGGCGTAGAAACATACCAGGTCAGTGTTTCGTCTTTTTCAATTCGCAGACTATTTTCATCTACACGCGTCGCCGCCACATGGTGGCCGCTGGTTTTCCGGCACTGGGTGCAAAAACAATTCACCACATCACGAACCACCCCTTCGATACGATACTGAACCCCGCCGCACAAACAACTTCCGCTCAAATAAGCCTGCTGATCAAGCTGAGCCTCAATTGTATTCCCCGGATTCACGCTCTTCTCCTTCTGCGCGATCGGCGACGCCCGCCCTGTTCGCCTTCAGCTTCCGCCACAGGCTCACGATAGACTTTGATCCAGCGCCCGCAATCGGGGTCATTGCCCATCACGACATCCGCTGCGCGTACCGACTGCACGACTTCAGCGTGTAGTGGATTCACAATGGCAGAGGTCATGCCCGCACTCATCGCCATGCTGATGAAGGACGCATTCATACCATTGCGATTGGGAATACCAAAACTAAAATTAGATGCACCGCAGGTCGTATTCACTTTCAGCTCGTAACGCAAACGACTGATCAATTTCATGACCTGCCGACCCGCATCATTGATAGCACCCACAGGCATCACCAACGGATCCACCACAACGTCTTCGGGCTTAATACCGTAATCCTGCGCGCGCTCCACGATTTTCTTCGCCACCTCATAACGCACGTCAGGATCTTCGGATATACCCGTCTCATCGTTTGAAATGGCCACCACCGCTGCACCATATTTTTTCACCAGTGGTAAAACCTGTTCCAGGCGGTCTTCCTCACCCGTAACCGAGTTGACCAATGCGCGCCCCTGATAAACCGACAAACCAGCTTCAAGTGCGGCCACAATCGATGAATCTATAGAAAGGGGCACATTCGTAATCGACTGAACCAGTTGAATGGTATCCGCCAGGATTTTGGGTTCGTCAGCCAGGGGTATTCCGGCATTAACGTCCAGCATCTGTGCGCCCGCTGCGATTTGCGCCAACACATCTTTCTCAACACGCGAAAAATTCCCTTCCTTCATTTCTTTGGCAAGTATTTTACGCCCGGTGGGATTGATGCGTTCACCGATCATCACGAAAGGCTGATCAAAGCCAATGATTACTTCTTTACTGGCGGAACTTAAAATGGTTCTAGTCATGGTTTACATCTCACTTCAGGTTGTTACATCCTGACCCGGATGCCAGGGCACACGATCGCCCAACACGCCCGAATCCTTTACAATTTGCTTTACGCTTTCTTCCTGGCGGTACGCCATAACATGCACGCCCGCCACGCCCTCTATCTCTTTAAGTTGTTGCATCATTTCGACACAAATTTTACGCCCTTCGGCTTTTTGTTTCTTGCCCGCGCCCAGCAAACGATCAATGATCACGTCGGGTATGTGGATACCCGGTACATTATCACGAATCCAGGACGCCGAACGCGCGGATGCCATTGGCCCAACCCCGGCAAGCACATAGGCCTTGTCAAGCAAACCCAGATCACCGGCACGCTGCATAAATTCTTTAAACACGGGGATATCAAAACAATACTGGGTCTGGAAAAACTGTGCCCCGGCTTCAATTTTACTCGCCATTCGCTCCGCACGAAAATCCAATGGCGGTGCAAAGGGGTTGGCCGCCGCACCAATAAATAATTGAGGGGGGGTGTCAAGGCTTCGACCACTCAAAAAACGATTTTCATCGCGCATGGTCTTAACCGTTTTTATTAGCGTCATCGCTCCCAGATCAAATACCGGTTTAGCTTCCGGGTGATCTCCCGCCTGAATACCATCCCCCGTCAGGCAGAGTACATTTGCCACTCCCATCGCCGCCGCACCCAATAAATCACCCTGAATTGCAATCCGGTTTCGATCGCGACAAGATATCTGGAGTACCGAGCTATATCCTTTACGTGATAACAAAGCACACACCGCAAAGCTCGACATATGACAGTTTGCACCCGAACCGTCGGTTGCATTTATCGCATCTACCGCACCATCAAACATCTCGGCACGACGATATACTTCCAGCGGATCGGCGGAATCAGGGGGCGCCAGTTCAGTCGTCACCGCAAACGCCCCGGCACGTAACACGCGCTCTAATCGGCCGGGCGATACGTGGCCCGGTAGAATCGTCAGGTTTTCGCCTGCAGTGGGTTCATCGGAAAATATCATGTTCTGGTTTTAGCTAGTAAGCGAATTCGGGCATCCATACGCCTGTCAATAACAATGACTCTTTCAACTATGGATTCCCACATCCACGAGGGCGACGTAACCCAATTAAGATTCACTCTACTCTGGCTCCGTTTGTGCGTAAAACTCCTTATCCCGCTTTTTACGCACCTCTCTTAACCAGGAAGAGCGGCCCTTCAGACGATAATCAACTGGAAATTGTACAGACAGAATAGAGCTCTCTTCACCAATCAGTTGATGGCCTCGATAGGCTTCCACCCAAACGCAACGCATTTCAGGTTTAACTTCGCAACGACCATCGGAACGCACCCCCCCACAGGGGCCGTTTCTGAGCTCCTTGGGGCAGTTCATCGGACAGGACATACCCGTATCACGCAGGGAACACTGGCCGCACATTTTACAATCGAATAAAAAACCTTTAACGTGTCGCTCTATAAAAGTAATGGGTTTTTCGACCCGATCGTAACCAATCTTTAACCACAATGCATCCAGCGCGGTCAGCACGCCTTCCAGTTTATTGTAAGCAGCAACTAAAAACCGGGCCCGTGAAACAGACCACTTACGAACGGCGTACATTCAGGCGCCCTCGTCGGTAACGTCGGGATCCAGCCCTTTGTTTTTAATGATGCGTTCCAGCCGAATATCGTCGTATTCTACTTCCAGCTTGTGTGCCAAATTCTTCACCAGAAACTCCATCTCTCCATTAGTTTTGATCGTCTCCCTGCGCCAGTCTTCAAGGTAGGCATCGGCATTAATTTTTTTCGCCCGCATGGCGGCACGATCAATGCCTTTTGGAAATCGCTCTGAAAGCTTCTGGCGTACACGTTTTCGGCCTTGCTTTGCCAATACCTGTGCCGGAATATCCCGCCAGTAAATAATCGTCAGGTCAGGCATGGTTCGGCCACGGAAACGCTTTGTGCCTGAGTCAGAACGCTGCCCATTTCGCCATACCCGGTATAGCGATAATCAAACTTCAGCTCCAGGGTTTTTGCGTGCAACTTAGCCTGGGCCACCAGGCCTTCTGAGCGAGTCTGAGCCAGGTACATTAGCCGGGTGTAGTTTCCAAAATATAAATCTTTCAATTCAGGCTTTCGATCCAGGCCCAGCGCTTTCATGACATAGGTATCAAAATACTTAACCAGGAAATCGGTGAGGTAAAACGTGCCAATCTCGGCTTCCTGCACCTGCATAAACTGCTCGCTACCGGCAAAAAACTCGTAGCAATGTGCGCCAGGCAATCGTTCAACACCCGCATCGACTAATACTTCATCGAGCTTTCCTGCTGTGCCACAATCCCCGTAGGCCACCAGAATAGGTTCATCATTTTCGTCACGTATTGCCTCAATAGCAGCTTTAACCGCATCAGGAATACGCTGCGGCGTAATATGATAATGCGCAGGCAGGCAGCTGACGTTCATATGTGTCCAGCCATTCAGTTGCTTTAAGGCAACCAGTTCGTGTGCCAGTGCTCCGCAAGCGATAATATTCATTACACTGCTCTTCCAGTTAGGTCATGCAGCGGCTCTGCGCTCAGCTAACATCTCTTTGGCGATATCAACCGCAGCGGCCGCATCACGGCAGTAAGCATCTGCCCCAACTGCTTCACCGAACTCTTCATTAAGAGGCGCACCACCAACCAGCACGATATAATCTTCGCGAATACCCCTGCTAACCAGTTCATCGATCACAACTTTCATGTACGGCATGGTTGTGGTCAGCAGAGCGGACATGCCCAGAATATCAGGATTGTGTTCTTCTAATGCAGCAAGGTAATCCTCTACAGGATTATTAATTCCCAAATCGATCACCTCAAATCCAGCGCCTTCCATCATCATCTTAACCAGGTTTTTGCCGATATCATGGATATCACCTTTAACGGTACCGATGACCATCTTGCCTGCTGTAGAACCACCGGAGGCGGACAACAACGGCTTAAGAATAGACATGCCGCCCTTCATGGCATTTGCCGCGGAAAGAACTTCAGGCACAAACAGGATACCATCGCGAAAATCGACGCCCACGATCGTCATCCCGCCCACCAGCGCCACGTTAAGCACTTTGTCTGCCCCCCATCCCCGCTCCAGCAGGATTTCGGTGCCTTCAATAACTTCTTCTCTCAGACCATCATACAGATCGTCCTGCATTTGCTCGACCAGCTCATCGTCAGGCAGCGCAGATAAATCGATGTCTTCGTCTTCGTAATCGTCTTGGTCGCTCATGGGTAGAAAGCTCAGCTATTGCATTGTTAGTCGATCATATTTTTACACGGCATTGGCTGCGCTTGAATTAACGACCAGCTATTATCTGTAGACGACAAATCAAACGAAATAACAGGGTTTCCGCGACGCTGCTGAGGATGTATCGATTACTTTGTCAGTACCCGCTCATTTTGCTTCTCTTTCACTGCAAATTCACTAATCGCATGGTTTGCCAGAAGCTGCAAAAATTGCTGCTATATACTGGCAATCCAACGGCCCGTTCAAGCTCGGGGAGCATTTCAGCGGCACGCGTCGCCGTGCATGAAATAAACAGGGCTTCTGTGTCAGGTACGATTGCCTCCCGGGCTGCATCCAGAATAGCCTGTGGGCTCAAACGAGCCACATCACGATCGTCCTCAATCCCCATATAACCAAGGGACAGGATATCCAGTCCGCTACGTTCAAAATAATCAGCCAGATGACGACTAACCACCGCACTATACGGCGCCAACAGGCTGACTTTGTTGTGACCCGCCTGTTGAATGTGCGCCACGCTTGCAGCAGCCGTCGTCAACACCGGCGTATTCGGTTTGCCAGGAGCAACCGCATCGCTCACCGCTGCATCCCCCAGCAAGGCAGATGCGGATGTGCAGTTAAATACAATCGCATCCAGCTCGCAATCGGGCAGAATATCTGCGGCCACCTGCCCAAGGTCTTCCAGCATTGCCGCCAGACTTTGCTCCGTCATCGGGTTTTCAAAATGAATCCGGTTCACATACAGATCAACGTCCAGCTTGTGCTCATGTGCCAGCCTGGAATAGTCCCGCTCACAGGTGTAATCCGTACTGAGTACAATCATACCCACCTTCGGCACTGATGTTGCAGATGAGCCGTGTATTACGTTTTGAATCTGTTTTTCGGAATAGGGCATCAGCTGAATATCTCAAACAGCAATGCCGGACCC
>JAUVBY010000088.1 GCA_030590945.1 Gammaproteobacteria bacterium
ACTTTCTCCATACCTATCAACTATTTTGTTCTTTTCAAGCATACTAGGCACAGCCATTCCACTTTCAAAACCATATTGATCTCCTTTCCACGGGAGTTCAGATGCTGCCACCTCATGGCCGTTGCTTGCATCTCTATATGATCTTGATGTTTGATCCCAAATGTATCTCGCATCAGGACCTATTTTTATAGGCGCACCATTTCCATTCTCGTTGAACGTTAAATACCACCGTATATCTGGGTCGTTTCTAGGAGTGACCATAATCAAAGGACCTTGCACACCCGATGAGGGGAATATCTCAACCAGCCCCGATGGAATTTCAGGTGGAATCAGCCCTTCCAGGGTTTGAATATTTCCAGAATTATTTAAAAACTCCGGCAAATCTTCAAACTCGCCTCCGGGCTGAAACCCGGGTATTACCAGGAAGGCAGGCACTTCGGCCATTGATACGAAAGAGTACGAGGTGATTTCATATCCGTCAGTGGTGACTTCTCCTACTCGTATCGCCTCTCCGTTACCATTGCTGCGGTAGATCGTGCCGAAGATCTCGTCATCGCGGATTTCTATACTAAGTGACGGATCGTTTACAAAGTGTAATATGGTTACGTCACCGCCTAGTGGGGCAGAGTAGAGAGATACCAGCATCCCCACACCAGCAGTCGAACTTAAGGAACCAATTACAGCTTTCACGCCATTTTTTAGTAATTCCAGCGAAATACCGGTAATTTCTGTGCCTGATATCACTCCGGTTGCAGTCAATGAAAGTACAGGCGCCGCAGGATCGCCTGCAACGGTCAACCCGTGTGCATACATAAACCGTGCGGTTTCAAGATAAAAATCATTCAATACAGCATCCGGAATATTTTCTACACCACCATACTTCTCAACAAGACCCAAATATTCTCCGGGTAGTGATTGGACGAATAAGCCAATTTCATATTCGTTTACCGCATCTTCCCAGCTAATTTCATGTTGCTGCTGAATGGCCTTGATCTGTTGATTTCTGACTATCTCCTGCCCGGCCACACTCCCGGCAAACCCTGCTAAACTAATAAACGCGCCATCGGTATCACCATCAATCGCGAAGCTTAGTGCTAATCCTATTTCGCCGAAATCGAGCCTGTTCGGATTAACTGGGCTGAAGGCAGAGCCCAGCTGATTTTCGCCATATACGCGAAACCCGCCGCTCAGTGCGCCGGCCTGTGCGCCATCCTGGAATTTCCCGCCGTTCACCTCTGCGAGAATACCGCCTTCCAGGGCGCCCCATAAAACAGCTGAGGCATAACCATCATCCAGGTCAAAATGCTGTCCCGTAAAGGCTAAGCCCGCCTGAACAATGCCTGCTAAAAATCCGTCCTCAAACTCACCACCTAAAATAACTTCACCAATTCCCTGAGCTAAACCGGATTTAACAATGTAGTTTGCTATTTGCGACGCGCCTGCATCGGCAAGATTTAGAGCATCCACACCAACAATATTGTACGTAATCAGCGATACGGCTAATGATTTAAGCGCCGTATCCGCATCACCTGTAGCGATATAGGCAATTGATGCGTTGCCAACGGCCTGAGTTGCAAGCACCTGCCATCCCTCGGATGCACCCGCCGAATACGCTGCCAATGCAAATCGCGCGATCGCAAGGTAACGCGCTGTTTTACGTTGTTTACGGCTTTGCTTTATCGCTTTCCTGTTTTGCCATGCGCCATCAACCAGGCTCTCGACTTCAGCAGTCCATAAGGCCTGCTTGATGCCCATTTCCCGTAGCGCGGCTCTGGCGGCCGTTGGATTAGTCAGCTGCAAATGTCGAATGTTATAAAACGTTTTCGTATCAAGATGCTTGCCGATGGAAATGCTCGCTAACGCGATATTCACACGCTCATTGACTTCCAACTCAAATATAGAGGGCTGATATCCATTCGGATCGATGTAGCGAAGCGGGTTGTTATAGACATAGGCATAACGATTCAGACTTTGTGGGTTGGTAAAATCCGGTACGAATAAATCGGCCGACAGGAACCGGCCAATAACAGGATCATAGATCCGCCCATTCATGTGCACGAGATCCAGCCCGCCAATAAGCTGATGACCAGTAAAACCAGGCTGACCACCAGCAAGCGTTATCCCATTGATTGGCTGTCCCCAGGCATCGTAGTGCTGCCGGCTAATGACCTCCCCCTGTTCATCCGAAACGGCAATAACCGAACCAAGATGATCGTGATGAAAATACCGCACCCGGTGCAGCCCAGTGGCATCCGTACCGGATATATCTTCATCCAGTTCAACCGTTGCGACTACACTTTGGCCATTTGACAGATTGACCGTTACTGTGTTTTCAACACCATCTCTCCTGATAAGGTATTCGCCACCAAATAGCTTCCAGGTTTCAACATTACCCACGATACCATTCTCGTTTGCAAAGGCAGATTTCTCGTAATACACCTGCCGCTCAGGGCCGTACTTAAATTCAGAGTATTCACCCAGATTTTTAGCTTTTTCCAATCGAACAGGCTTGCCAAAACTGGCGTACTCTATTTCTACGCCATTGCCTTTAATTAGATTTCCCAAATTGTCATAACTCAGCGGAATACCGTCAACCGACGTCACCACGTGCGGTTTGGCGCTACCGTACAGATACGTTCCAACACCAGTTTTATAAACAATATTTCCGATAAGGTCATATTCAACGCTTTGCAGCACGGCGGCTCCTGCAGCGCTTTGATAATCAGAGCGCACTAAGCGATTCAGCGCGTCATAGGCAAAGGTTTCGCTGGTGCCTGAATACGCATCATCCCGGGCGCGAAGATTTCCTGCGGTATCATACCGATAGCGGGCATCAAGCACCGTTTCACTGTCTGCCAGGGTGGTTGTGGCAGAAATCATCCCGCCGTCGTAATTGTATGTATACGCCGTACTTAGGCCGTTTCCATATCGAACTTCCAGAGCCTGATTCGCGGCAGACATCTCTACTCGCTGCCAGTAGGCCTGCTCAATTTCAATTTCATAAATCGCATAGAGCTGATCCGCCTCTTCCTTATAAGCATTGGCCAGTTCAGCCCGGGTATTCCCTTCAGCATACAGATTAAATTTCAGCTGCCGAAATTCATACTCGTTTGCTGCCGCTACATTCGCACCTCTCATGTAGTCGCTCGCAGATTTAGCTGCGCTATCTGCCTTTTTACCGTAGCTAATCATTTTGGCCTGAAGCTGAATCTGGCGATTCACCAAATCGATAGCCTGATTTTCGTAGCGGGAAATAGCGTCAAAAATGGCTTGCTTTGCCGCAATCTCGTAATTTGAGCAGAGAGAAAGAGACCTGCCTCCTTTGTCGCCGACGGCTTGACGCTCTACTTCCTCCAGGCAATTTCGATAGTTATTCACATTCGACACATACCCCGGCTCAGAAGAGAACGCACCTCTTACCGATTTTCCATCACTGCCTGTATAGGATTTAAAGCTTCGTATCTTATTCTTAAGAGCCTGAACCTGTGTCGCCAGACTCTTTATATTTCCAATAATCTTATTTGCCTTAGCGGCCCAATTTCTCGCTTCACTTAGTTTCCGTTTGCTGTTTGCGAGCGCGGCTACCTTTAATGATTTCCAGTGATTGATGCGCCCGTCAAACGAATCTCCTTCGTTCCATTTATCCCGGGCAGCGTCATAGTGACCCTTTGCCAGTAAAAATCTCTGCTCGTATTGATTATAGGTATCAACCCCCCCTTTCAATACCTCCGTAAAATACCCTAGCTCGTTGTATCTGCGACGTACTGATACACCATTGGGATAACGAATCGTTTGAACCGAGCTCGAGTCACCCCAGTACGTGAGATCCTTTGTATACGTGCTTCCATCCGGTAATTTTTGGGTCTCGCTATCCATTCGGCCCTGGCTATCATAGGTAAATTGGCGGGCAAACCCATCATACCCGGTAACGCTTTTAAGCCGGCCCGGGTCGCTACTGTTATCAACATACTCCCAGGTGGTAATGCCCTCCTGTTCGGTTCTCGATCGCTTTCGCCCGGAGTCGTCATAGTGATATTTGATAACCGAACCATCCGGGTTAATTTGCCTGATCGGCCAATCATAGGCATTGTACTGAAACTCAATGCGGCCTTTATCCGGGTCATTTACAAAACGCTTATTCCCGACAGAATCATACTCGACCGTACTAATATTTCCGTGCGCATCCGTAGTTTTGACCAGCTGTGAAAACACATCATACGCGTATCGAGTCACACTTCCTTTTGCATCTTCTACCTTGACAGGCAAACCGCTTAAATCCATCGTGGTTCGGGTTGCGTATCCCCCCGGGTTAATCTCGGTAACTTTCAGGCCCTCGTATTCCCAGCGAGTCTCGCCTCCACCAAAACGCGTTTGTGTAATTTTACGCCCTAAAATATCATAGCCAAACGCCGCTACCGGTGGTGAATCGTCTCCTTTAAAATAAGGTGCTGTACGCGATTTTACGCGCCCTTTTGCATCGTAAATGGTATCGAGATAAACCAGCTTCCCCCCGACGCCCGCAGTCGCGCGTCGAACTTCTCTACCCAGTTCGTCAAAATATACAATCTCGGGAGATTCATTTTTATCATCAAGCAGCATCGAAAAATATTCAGCGCTATCCGGGCAAGCTGTCGTGTCATCGCCTTCGGGGCAATACAGTAATTTCCAGTGGCGCGTATCACCGTTTGGCAGAAACTCTTTTGCTTTGCGAGCCCAGCCATCGTATTCATATCGAGTAAGCTTGTTTTCCGGTGTCAGTATGGAAGTGATTTCACCGTTTTCGTTTGAATAGGTAAACTCACTTCTCTGGCCCGCCACCCCGGTTTTTGATGAAATGAATTTTCCGCTACCATTATATTCAGCCGTTTCAAGCAGCGAGGGAAGGCCGCTGGCTGTTTTTCGCACCTCAACCGTGTTGCCGTAAGCATCGTACTTATAAGTCGTGGAAACCCCGTTTTTAATCGATGAATTGACCCGGCCCGCCACGTCATAGGTAAATCGCGTATTTCTTGTCTGATTATCACCACCTGCGGAATTGTTTGAACGTTTAGTTACGGATGCACTGTTTACGCGTCCCAATATCCAGACATTTACATCATGGTGGTAATTCAAGCTGGAGAGCGATTCAATTTTCTCGCCATTTTTCTGCTCTCTGATGGTTGTACTGCTGAGTGGATAACCATACTCATCAAACTGCGTAACATTCACTGTTTCAGTAGAAATCAGCTGACCCGACAGATCGTAATTACGTGCAATACTACGTTTAACCCTGGGCTGAAACAGGCCTGCGTTGATCGCGGTGTCCGTAAATTCTTCATTTGATGTGCTTGATAATAACGCTCCATTCTGTTGCGAAACCTCGATGCGCTCAGACATACGCATGAACGGGAAATCCTGCCTGTATTCTGTTCGTGTTAACAGCGTTGAAATTGCATCTCTTTCCTCCATCCAGCGAAAACCAGAATCTCCTCTGCCGATTAAACTGAATTTTTTGCCTCCGTACTGGTACACCTTGTCAGCGAGAACCCGGTTCTCATTTTTCACCTGATAAGACTGAACAACCGTTGCCGTACCGCTGGCATCTATCTCAGGATAGACGTTGCCAGTCGATCGACTTACGATACCAGGTTGAACCCCGCGGCTATACTTTACCTGCGTTGAAAATACACCTTTTGAGAACGAACCTATTCTTGCACTAACAAGTCCTCCTGCCTGTCTAAGCTGAAACAAAGGCGGAGTACTGCCCTCCCCATCTACCTGCTGAATAAAATCGCTCCGATGGTCACCATCGACATCAGCGATGATCCCTTCTACATCAATGGAGCCATCTTCATTAATACGGGCCATGAGCGGCGGAGCTTGAATTGACCCTGATTTTCCCCAGCCCATGCCGGTGTTCAACCACACACTTTTTTCTGTAAAACCAAATTCATCTTTGTAATGCTGAACAAAATCAATACGACCATCAATATTGATATCCACCAAAGCACCCAGCACACCCTGCCCGAGTTGTATGAGTGCACCAGGCAAAATATAACTTTCATCCTGGCGCCAACCGTTGCCCGTATTCAGCCAACTGCTTCGCTGCTCACGCCCGTTGGACTGGCGATAAGATACAATCCAGTCAGACAAACCATCCGAGTTGATATCGACCAGACGGCCAAGCAAATTCCCATACTGATCTAACAAAGATGTGGGTAGCGTATAGTCTTCGTCTTTCACCCAGGCCGACCCCTGATTGAGCCAGACGGCGGTTTTTTCTCCCGAGTTATCCAGCCAGTCTATAAGCCCGTCGTGATTAATATCGGCAAAAATACCCTGGCTTGCCGAGGTAAATCTGCTACTGGTAATGAAACTTGTTGGCAGTACATGGCCCTTTGATGCACCCCAGGCAGGGCTCCTGTCCGAAACTACAAATTCGGCCAGCTGCACTTCGTTAGTGAACTCTGAGCACTGAATACACAAAGATTTCACATTGGGTGCCGGCACCAGATCGAGTAGTGCATCACCATTAACGTCAACCAGAACTGCCAGTGGTTGTAAGATATCGCCCGATAGCACCGCCCTTAGTGGCACGGGTAAATGAGCCGTTTCATCCTTTTGCCACTCCCGGCCATCATTCACCCAGATCGATTCGTGCAGATTGCCATCTAAATCAATATAAGATTCTACCCAATCTGGTTTTGCGTCCGCGTTAATGTCCAGGAGTTGACTAAAGCTGAGTTCCTGAGAATCACGTAAGAATGCAGGTGGTACAAAAGTGGTCGATTGTTCCCATCCTGATGCTGACTGCAGCCATACCGTCTGCACCCCTTCGCCCGACGCAAAACGTATGGACACTACCCAGTCCAAACGCCCGTCATTATTCAAATCAACAAACCGACCGCTTTGATTGCTACCCAGGCTTTCGCCACCATATGCAGGGCTTGCACCCAATATTGATACGTCATCGGAAAGCGCCTGTATAGCGTCAAGCGACAACCCGGAATCTGCAATCAGTTCATCTTTAACCAGGCTCACGGGACGCCCGGAGGTTTGGCTGAGTAGATTATTACTCGCGACATTTTCACCGGTTTGACCTGACAGAATATTTTTGGCCAGACCTGCTAACCAATTCCTTTCCATCGATGGCAGGCGATATTCCGGCATCTGAAACCATCGGCCCTGGTCAAGCCCTATAGCCGCACCGTCTGTATTGGCCGTCCATACATCACTTTTGTTTAGCCAATCTGCCTGGCCATCTGCATCTAAATCGGTAAATTCGCCGAGTTCTCGCCAACGATGCCCCCCCTGCAAATCCTGTTCTTGCACCCGAAGTGTTCCTGGGAATCGTGAATCATAAGATTGAGCCCAATTGACTCCTTCATTGACAAACGTCGTTCTTACCTCTGAACTTTCCTGATCGTCATTTGCAATTAACAAATCCGGCAAACCATCGATATTGATATCAATCAAATCGGCTAATGTCTCTCCATTCTGGTTTTGCAACGCGGCTGGTAGCGCCAAACCTTCAGCTATAACCCAGGCTGAGCCTGTATTTTGGTAGACCGTACTTTCAAAGCCCGATTCACCATCAGGCGTGGTGATAAGTTCCGGAAATCCATCTGCTGTTAGATCAAATAGCTGAAACGCCTGTCCCACCGCCACCGAATAATCGTTATATGCCGCGTATACGTTCTCACCCTGCCAGCCGTTCGGTTGATTGAGCCAGACCCTGGAAGGCTCTTCGCTCGAATCAGAAGATGAAATCCAGTCTTTGATGCCATCGCGATCCAGGTCGATAAACTGACCACCAGCCTGCCATTCACCCACCGAATTCTGGCGATATACTACGCCGGGAAAGCTGTTCTCGATCGCCAGCCATCCTGCCTCAGAATCCAATGTATAAATAGATCGGTGTATCTGGCCCGCCTTATCACGTATAACACCCATCCAGGTGATTGCCTGATCCGATCCCAGGCGTATAAATTCACCTGCTTTACTAATCCCGTCTTCTGATTCCTGAAAGATTAATCCCGGAAAATCAAGCGACTCGCTTAGTGCCCACCCCGTTTGAGTATTTATATACGCACTGTGTGTTTCCTCGCCCGCCGCATTCCGGGCCCCTCCTAACCAGTCAACAAAACCATCTCCGTTTAAATCAATAAATTCGCCGAGTTTCAGGCCACTCGATTCACTAAGTGGAACGGGTAGCGTGTAGTCGTAGGAGAAATCCCAACCGCTACCGCTATTCAACCAGGTTGCACGATATTCAAGCCCGTCTGTATCGCGCATCGCTATAAGCCAATCCGGTAAGCCATCTCCATTCACATCTTTCAGCACACCGGAATCGGAAATTTGCCGGGTCAATTCAAGCACCTTGCTGTTGATCGCACTGGAATCTGTATCGCTGCTGTCGCTACCACTCAAAACCTGGTCTGCTAAACTGGCTTGTGTAGTCTGTTCTCCCGACACTTCATCCATTGCCTCGCTCGATTCCTCTAATTGAGTAACGCGATTTTCAGGGCCGAACGGCAGCTCAACGCCCCCGGATTTCCAACCGGAAATGTCGGTAAGCCATTCAAAAGAAATAGGCGCAAGACAGCTACCATCTCCGGCGCATACTTTCAGCAAAACCAACCTGGATTCTCCTACCATGGAACCGCCTATGCCGGGCTGGCCATGAGCCGCAGTCGTTTCTGAACTATTTAGCAGTGAATCGAATTGAGCTTGATACCGGGCACTTCGATTATTGTGATCGTATCCCAACAAACGTTGTCGAATATCAACTTGTTTGATTTGCTGGTTTATTTGCTCCTGCACGTTTGTCTGACTGTCAGAATCTTGTAATAGTGCATTCAACTCAGCCGTCTGCTCAGAAAGTAGCGCTATTTTTCTGTCGTACACCTGCTGCAACCCTTCGAGGTTCAGACTGGCGATGTCATCTTGCAGGGTCTGTATATCGATCTCGATATCTAATAGCGTTTCCTGTCGCTCGTTGTCAGCTCCCTGAATTCGCAGATTGATGACGTCTATTTTTCTCTTCCAGATGTCCGTATAAAAAGCATAAAGATCCTTCATATGGCGCTCATAGGCCAGATTCACACTCCCGGCATAGCCTAAATAAACGGGATATGATTGAGTCGCTGTTTCCGACCGACTATCTAACTCAGACAAACTCTGCGCGGTTATATAAAAGGTTAGCGCACCCTGCTCCAGCGCAGAAGCCCGGGCCTCGTACTCATTAGCGAGTACTTCGGCGTCACTATCAATGTTTTCAAGGGAAGAGGCCAGGTCAACGCACAGGTTTCGATCGGGAAAGCCAAATTCACAGTCGAATGTGCCCACTATCGAATCATTTCCCGGGTTTTGATACTGAACAGCTTTTTCGCGAAAATATCGGGAAATTTTATAAAGCGTACTGGCTCTATTTAATATGTCGGCATGTATCCTTTTATGAAATACCGACTCTATGCCTGTATTGCGCTCAACACGTGCTTTATGGGTAGCATATGCTTTGTGGGTAGTTGAGTTATTTCGAAACTCAGTCAGCGTTTCATTAAACCAGTTCATCGATACCGCAAGGCTTTTTGTAGCCTGAGTTTTCGTGCTCGCCTTATATAGGAGCAGCCCATCTACCTCCGCATCATATGTCGCGTTTATTTCAATCTCATCCTGTTCCCTGGTCTGTGTTCTTTCCGTAAGCTGCTGTTCGAGCTCACCCTTCAAATCAGCGATCTCGACAGCAGTGAACTGCTCTAGCCCGGCTATACTCTCGGTATATAACTGATGTATTCGAGACCGCTCACTGGACAATTCTTCCAACTCGGCAAATAGTAGCTCGCGATACTCGGCGTCAAGACTGCCCAGCTTTTCAATCAGCTCTCCATTTGCATCATCCAGCGCTTTTTTTAGTTGCCCGGCAAGCTGCTCTTCTTCGTATTGCTTGTCCAGCAATTGCTGGTGGGCCGATTCGCCTTTTTCCCCAACCGCAGTTAGATCGCTAGCCGTACAGGCATTGGGTGAAATACGTTTGTTCTCGTCTTCCGACTCGTTGTAAACAAGGTTATAGGTTCGTGTTTGTTTAGCTCCCGCATAGACAACCATACGCACCAGCTTTTGAGATGATTGAACTAAATTTCCCTTGAGGCATGAATAAACCGGGTCGGTTCGCGGTGCATATTCGAATAACAAGCGGTTATCGGGCGTCTGGCCTACATTCTCGTTGCCCGTAAATTGAATACTTACAGGCCTAAACTCTCCGTATCCCCGATCTTCATCATACTCAATAGTAAAATAGTTGCCTGAAGAGTCTGTTACTTTATTGAGCGCCCAAACTCGAACCAGATTATTCTGCTGAATTTCTATTTTTGAATCTTGGGTATACCCATATTCGTAAGTTCTCCCGTCAGAGGAAGAGGCAATAAAGGAATCAGGTGCGCCTGCATTGAACCCTGTAGCAAGCACTTTTATCGATTGATCGATCTCCTGACGGTATTCAGAATCAGCGGCACCATATTCACCCTGTGTGACAATCAGCCTGCTCCCGTTAAGGCAGAATCGATCATTTGGACTAAAATCTACTGTGCCTTTAACACCATCTTGCACCAAACTTCGGCCGCATCGATGTATTTCACCTATACCTGTGAGCCCCCAGCCGCGCCCGATCAAGCCGTTGCCTTTACTGCTCAAGTATTTTAGCGCGATGTTTGGGAGCAGTCCGTTAATCCCGGGTGGAAGCTCAATCGGAACGGTATACACCGCTTCCCCATCCGGTGAAACGGTGAAATCAGTACCCACATTTCCCGGGACCTGATTTTCCACAGCCATTACTGTGGAGCTAAACAGCATTGCGATCATGGTGGCACTGGCCACAAAGAAAATCAGATTTTTAAACTTAAATCTGTTTAGTTGCGCCGCCAGTTTATGTGATCCTTTCATGTAAATTCCCTGTCTTCCCTGATTTATCTCTTGTGACAAAAATTAGATATCCATCTCTAATACAACTCCGATCGAAAATACTACAGCGTATGCGTCACTCGTTTTGTGTACTTCAATTCGATGCTTAAAAACATCGTCGGCTGCAACATAAAAATGCTCCCACCATGGCCCGCACTGTTCACCGTATGCCTGTGGTTTCCAGCGGTACTCACCTTGCCTGATTGCCAATAATTACCTTTAAAACTGGAATCGCGTTTTATTCCACCCCCCCCTGATACCGGCCCTGTCACAGTTTTAATACTATGCGTGTGGTTTCCGTTGCTACTGGTGGTATGGGTATGCTTCGGAAGGTGCCAGGTTGATAATGACTGTTTGTCGTTTCCCGTTGTGCCGGCCATTCTATCCGCTCGTGTACTGCGCGACGTTCTATCATCGTATTCGCGATTATCAATCCCGGCAACCACTCTCCCCCTTGTGTCCGGCAAGATAATACTTTGCTTTGAATTCCACATATCCAATAGCTCAGTTTCCGACGGTGGGATTTCCCAGGCTGTGTCATAGGGGTACCAGGCCCCTGCCATCAAAAACAATGCCTTAAAATCGGGGCTCTCCATATCCGCTCCCGAGCCTAAATCTCCAATAGTCTGCCCATATAAAAACATCCAGCCTTGTGCCGGCTCCCGTCGGGTTGTCATTCTTATATCGCCAACGAGAAATCCGTCGGCGCTATCCTCCGGTTGGCTAATGCTGGACATCCCCGATAAAACATCATCCGGGATATTGCTCATAATGGCTGTCACCATATCAACGCGTTGCCTCGCACAATATTCTGCCACCACGTTTGGATCATCTGCGATACCGTCAATCGGTATATAACCGTTTTCAGTCAAATAAATATCAAAGTCTGTCCTGTCCTGCGCGCTGGACCATATCTCTCCCCCGACCGCTGCATCAATGATCACGCTTGCATCCTCCCAGACTGATGGGCAGGCCGCTTTAACCCGTTCAGTTAACAGGCCCATGTTGGTTAATACTCCAATATCTGAGGCGGGTGGTACAATTAGTTCCTCTTCCTGGTTGGCTGCATGTGTTGCAACCGAGACAAGTAAAGAGGACACGATCAATAACAAACTCATCCTGGCATTCATTTTTATTCCCAATTTAGAATTAAACAATGAGGTATTCGGGATCAGCTGCGAAAGAATTTTATTGCACGAGCCAACGCTCTCCGCAAAAGATGCTATCGCTAGTGGAACTAGATTATGTGCGTGATATCGCTTGAGAAATCCTTCTCCTGTCGTTTCCATTTCCATTCTCCTTATACCCTTTTCCATTATCCTGAAAATCCATTTAAATTCAGGAACGCTTATATCCTACTGTAATTGAACATAAAAAACTATACCTTCTTCTAAAATACTTAAAACACACATTCCAAAGTACTACTGTCCGGTATAATTTTCGTAGGATCACGTTAAACGGCAGTACAACAATGTTTGCAGAAGACACTTATGTTTAGAGACTTAAAACCTAAATCCCGTTTTATCGTCATCCTCGCGTATGCGGG
>JAUVBY010000127.1 GCA_030590945.1 Gammaproteobacteria bacterium
AGACTTAAAACCTAAATCCCGTTTTATCGTCATCCTCGCGTATGCGGGGATCCATAATACCGTCAGAAACAGGCTTATGGATTCCCGCCTTCGCGGGAATGACGCTTTAACCGGACAGTAGTAAAATTACATATATAGCCATGATATACAAAAAAATATTTCGTTGGATTGCAATAATCTACATTACGCTCGCAGTAATGGCATTCACCTTGCCCGCAGTACTTGAGTTTTTGAACGCGCTAATTAATTGCTGGAACTGGCGCAGCATTGTTAGCCTTTATCGGTGTATGTGAAACGACCATACGCGGGGTTATTCTTTCGAGCTGATCAGCAAGGGAATGTGGCATTTCTCACAGATGACTTCTGCATCTATTGGTATGATGCGTCCGCTTAATGGAGTTTGGAGACACTAAGGTTGGCTTAGAGTTTTCATAGTGAGCAATAAACCCCTGACTTCGGTCGGGGGTTTTTGTATTTTATGTGGCTGATTTGAGCAAATAGCCCGCACTCATCTGAAAACAATCTTAATGGCTTGCTCGTAGCGTTTCTATCCTATAGGATTCGCACGGTTAATTTATACCCACTTATAATTTTCTTATACTTAAATCACGGAATATTTCAAAAACCATATGAGCACCATAAATATTGAGCAACATGGAATTAGCGTTAGCAACATACTGAGAAACCCGTCTCCCGGGAAATGTTACGAGCAGGCGCTTGGCAATGAATCAGGATCGGCTATTTCTTCTACGGGCGCGCTAATAGCCCTTTCCGGTCATAAAACTGGCCGTAGTCCGGGTGATAAACGCATTGTGAACCATCCGGATGTGTACGACGATATCTGGTGGGGAGACGTCAACCTGAGCCTTGATGAGCATGAATTTGAAGTTTCTCGACAACGGGCCATAGACTATCTGAACAGCCGGGATCAACTCTACGTAATCGACGGTTTTGCGGGATGGGATACGCGTTACCGGATCAAAATTCGCATTATTTGCGAGCGCGGCTATCACGCTTTATTCATGCGCAATATGTTGATTCGCCCAACGGAAGAGGAGCTCGCTAATTTCGGTGAACCGGATTACGTAATTTACAATGCAGGTGCGTTTCCTGCCGACCCTAATCTTAAGGATATTTCCAGCCAGACCAGCGTCAGTTTGTGCCTTAGCCGCGGTGAATTCGTAATCCTGGGCAGCGAGTATGCCGGCGAAATGAAAAAAGGCGTGTTTACCATTATGCACTACATCATGCCCAAGCAGGATGTGCTATCCATGCATTGTTCTGCCAATGAGGGGCCCGACGGAGACGTATCTATATTTTTTGGGTTGTCGGGCACGGGTAAAACTACCCTTTCGGCTGATCCTGCGCGCCGTCTAATCGGCGACGACGAGCATTGCTGGACGGATGATGGTGTTTTCAATATTGAAGGCGGTTGTTATGCAAAGGTTATTGATTTATCCGAATCTGCCGAACCCGATATTTATCGCGCCATTCGCTTCGGGTCCGTATTAGAAAATGTGGTATTTGATGAAAATTCCCGGGAGGTAGATTACACCAATAGCTCTATCACCGAAAATACACGCTGCGCCTACCCAATCGAATTTATCGACAATGCCAAAATCCCCTGCGTAGCAGGCACACCCAAAAATATTATTTTTCTAACCTGCGATGCGTTTAGCGTATTGCCCCCCGTAAGCAAACTCAATCCTGCCCAGGCCATGTATCATTTTATCAGTGGATATACGGCAAAAGTTGCGGGTACTGAAATGGGCATCACTGAACCCCAGGCAACGTTTTCATCCTGCTTCGGGGCGCCCTTTCTGGTCTGGCACCCTACCCGCTACGCTGAACTGCTGGCGGAACGCATACGCGCAACAAATGCCAGCGTCTGGCTTGTAAATACCGGCTGGAGCGGTGGGCCTTATGGAGTAGGTGAACGCATGAGTATCGCGCATACTCGCGCCATCATCGACGCGATTCACTCGGGTGAACTGGAGAATATAAACACAAGCGAGGACCCGGTATTCGGTGTCGGTATTCCCGTAACCTGCCCGGGCGTGCCCACCGAGGTGTTGGTGCCAGAAAACACCTGGGAAGATAAGGCGGCGTTCAAGGAAATGACCGCCAAACTGACTGATCTATTCCATAGCAATTTTGAAAAGTTTGCGGATCAGGCAAACGATGAAATTAAATCTGCCGCACCCAATGTAAAGTAAATCCGGGAGCAATGACCTTCAGGTAAACAGATCCTGGAGGTCACTCTCCCCTTATGCTTTCACACATGGATTCACTACCGGGTTCGCAGCCACCGTAGCATTTCACCTGGCCGCTGATATTAGTTTCGGCACCGCCTTCTTCCTGTATTGAACACCATACCCGGCCCGCGTTATTTTGCAGACACTGCCCTTTACCGCAATCCACCCGGCCCTGGGTATTTACGGCCGCTCCGCCCTGTTTATATATGGAACAGGATACTATGCCGGAATTACTTATATCACAAAAACCGGCACCACAAAACACCTGGCCGTTTGATGCTTGCATACAATCGGCAAGACTATTAATCGGCACAATTGTGAACAGTACCAGCGCAAATAAGGTTAAGCCCTTTTTCATTTTAAAAATCGATATTATAATAATGAGACCTCAGCATAACTCAGGGGCAATACCGCCTCCAGTCATTTCTCCCAGCGATTTAGTGCCACATCGTCGCTTTCACGCGCATCTACCCAGTGTGCACCCTGCCGGGTATGCTCTTTTTTCCAGAAAGGCGCGCGCGTTTTCAGAAAATCCATCATGAATTCACAGGCTTGAAATGCGTCGCCTCGATGTAGTGAGGCAACCGCCACCATCACAATTTGTTCGGCGGGTTGTAACACCCCAATTCGATGGATGATGCTTGTGCCCTGTAATTCCCAGCGTTGATGGGCCTGATCTACAATATCCTTCAGAGCCTTTTCCGTCATACCCGGATAATGCTCCAACTCCAGGGCCGAGATTGATTCAGATTGTGCAGAATCGCGTACCAGGCCTACAAAAGTAACCAGCGCACCAATATCGGCGCGGCCTTCACATAGAGCGTCTATGACAGATTGCGGACTAAAATCTTCGCTTTGTACTTTAACAATATCCATGGCGAATACGCATGTAAACATTAACCACCGGTCACCGGGGGGAAAAACGCAATCTCATCGCCCGCTTTTACACCAGCGCTTGCATCGGCCATGGCTTGATTCAGTGACATCATGACCAATGAATCAGTATCCAGCGCCTGAGACCAGGGCAAACCGCGTTCGCAGAGATGGGCGCGCAACTGGCCTAAATTGGTCACATTTCGGGGCAATTCAATTTGCTCGCGATTTATATCCAGCCGCTCGCGTAAACCAGCAAAATAAAGCACGGTTATCATATTTGATATTCTCGTTTAAATTTCAAGAAAACGCGGCATGATCTCAACAAGATTACAGGGGCGGTGCCGTCTGTCCAGTTGATGCACGATAATACCATCCCAGCCATCACGACAGGCGCCTGGTGAACCCGGGAGGCAAAAAATCGGTGTGCCATTGGCTAGTCCACTGATTGCGCGAGACTGCAGAGATGAAGTTTTAATGGTTTTATAAGATAAATAACGAAACAACTCGCCAAAGCCATCGATTTCTTTGTCAAATAGAGGCGTTACTGCCTCGGGCGTAATGTCACGCCCGGTGAGCCCCGTTCCGCCGGTAATCAGAACGGCCTGAATGTTTGCGTCTGCTATCCAGTTCGACAAGGTCGCGCGTATCGCATAACGATCATCAATTACAATTGTTTTTCCCGCAAGTTTATGCCCTGCCCCGATGAGTCGTTCTACGAGAAGCTTACCCGCGGTATCGCTGGTTTCGGTTCTCGAATCAGAGACCGTCATTACGGCTATGTTGAGCGGAACGAATTCAATTTTGCTGGATTTATTGCCTGTCATAAAGTTTATCTGAATGGGTATTTAACATGTTGGAACGGGCTTACTTAGTTAACCATATATCCGGCCAACTATCATTATTTGCATCAAACGTAAGCCGTGCAGCTTCTAAAGCATCGGTTCCCATCGGCCACAAAAATATCTCATAGTCCGCCAAATCGTGCTCATGTCCATCGTTGGAGGCGGCAAAAACCATGAAACGCTCATCATGGCTCAACCTGGGAAAATATTCATGGCTAAACTCGCCTGGCAAATCGAGCAAGCGCGTTTTCTTCTTAGTCGCGGGATCATAACGCATGATTTGATTGGTCTGCTTACCACCCTTCTGCACATACGTGACAAAATCACCCGATGGTGCCCACATCACCTGACAGGAATCGCGGTGTACCACTGTGAATTCACCACCTGCATCCCGAATTATATTCGTGGGTTGGCCTCGATTGCGATAGGTAAATGCCAGGCGATCATCTTCTCCGATTGAAGGTGTCGAGAGATTAACCTTTGAACTAAGAAACTTATCCTTTCCACTTTCGTAATAAACCTGCTCTTCAAGCGTGAAAACATTAACGGAAATAATCATACCCGGATCACGTTTGAAAACAACCGATGTACCGTCGGGCGACCAATCGGGTGAGAGCCCCCATTTTGCAATCAGTTGTTCTTCGCCGCTCGCAATATCCAGCATCCAGATATCCCAGGGCTTTTCATCGCGCAGCGATTGCCATTCCTTGTGTGATCTTGCGAAAACAACCCGGGTTCCATCGGGCGATATCCTCGCAAAATTTTCAGTATGCGGGCTATCGGTCAAGGGTCGAATACTCATTTCCGGCAGGTTCATCAACCAGATATTATGGATTCCGGAACGATTAGAGCTCCAGACGATGAATCCATCTATTTTCTTCAGCCATGCCGGTACGGGCAATGATTCCGGGCGGCTAACCTGCGTCAGACTTTGTGCCGATTCAAGGCGTCGCTCTGGTACAGAATTGATCGCCATCCAGGCAGCCAGGATAGCGAACAGCGCAAATACGATCGCAATCATATTGCGGCGACGTCCTGATGCAGCTTGTGTATTACGCGTTTTAGCCAGCAGCAACAAGGCCAGAAATGCAGCAATACCAATACCATAATCCACTGCCTGAGTCTGGATATGCACACCTAACAGGGTAAGTAATGCTGCGTGTGGTACAGCGCCATAAAAAGCGAGCACGGTCATGCCGCCTAATTCCCACGAGCCAAAGCTCATTAAAGTAGGGATTGGCAACGAGGCGGTCATTTCCGAGGCTATCATCGCGCCCAGTACTTTCACCGAAGACAGCTCGCTTAAATCCGGGAAACTCGACTGCGTCAATCCGAAAAATAAAAATAACAGCCCCGCATATTTAAAGATGCGTACCGCGAACGTCAAAGAAATCACCTTCATTAGCACCCCTGCCCGCATAGTTGATTCGACCGCTTCAGTGATCGATACAATAAACCCAAATACACTGCTTATAATCCGGTTTGGGTGTGCGGCCCAGCGTATAAACCATTTATCGAAAATTGGCAAAATGTATTTGATTCCCATCATGAACCCGATTACTACGAATAAGGCGATTAGCGCCAGCAGAAAAGGTTGTTTTGTCGGAAACCCCACCATCAAACCAATAGCAATTGTAATGGGTGCAAGGATTAACACATCCAGTAGTGTGGCGAACAGTAAGGCCGATAAGCCTGACGATACGTGGGTGCCGGCCTGTTTGCGAAGTAAGCCGACAAATACCAGTTCGCCCAACCTGGCGGGTAACAAATCGACCGTCATATTGCGTACGGCGGTAATCAGTATCATGTCTTTTGTACCAGGGATTTTTGCCTCTCCCGACGCTTTGAGAAGCACATGATAACGCCAGGCCCTGAACACAAGACCGAGGATAGATGCCACCACGTAGGCCAGAAATAAACTAAATGAGCTTGATTTAATAACATCGATCAACTGCGCCGGGCTGATATTATGGCCCGCGTTCGATGCTGCAAAATACATTCCACCCAAAATAAGCAACGAACCACCGATCCCAAGCGCCAGGTGAGACCATATTCTATTGCTTTGAAGAGACTGTGAAATCATTAACGAGCTCGTTTAAAGGGTGGTTTTGTGGCGCGAAGTATACCCAAATTAACAGCCACATTGCTGAACGCTTACATCAAAGCCCGCGCAGTGCGGTCAATGATTTAAGCTGTTCATTCATTAAAACCCATCGTTTCAAGCCTTGTTCGGGCGTAATCCAGTGCAAGGTAAATAATTCACCCGGAGTCATCTGGGCCATTCTTGGTAAATCTGCTTTGCAAATACAGGCGATTTTTGGATAACCACCGGTGGGTTGATGGTCTGCCATTAATACAAATGGCCGCCCATCGCCGGGAACCTGTATCGCACCCATGGTCACACCGTCAGATAAAATATCATGGCCACGCTCACAATGTAGATGTACGCCCGTTAGCTGGTACGCCATACGATCAAAGCGTGGCGCTATAGCAACCGCCTTATCAGCCAGAGAATCGCGAGCTTCAGAAGAAAAATGCTCGTATTGAGAAGATGGCATCATTTCAAGCGGCTCATTCTCAAGTGCAATATACGGATCAATGTAAGCCTGAACAGCAGGTTTATTAACCGGCTCGCGGTATACGCCAAGGCAACTTCCGGAGGTTATTTTGCGCGCAGCCAGGCCGCTGACGCTATTTTCAGCATAAGATCCAAGCACGGGCGATAGATTAAAATTCCCCTGGATACCCAGATAGCCCCACATTGCTCCGCGACGGGGCACAACTTCCAGCGCCTGACCTCCTTTGAGTATAAATCGTGCCGGGCCCGGTAAAACTTGCTCGTCTATTTTCAAAACAAAACCGGGCCCGGCAAAGCTAAATTGCATATCTTCGCCTTCCAGGCTCAAACCAATGCCGGCCGGCCCTACTTCAATTGCAGCGTCACCCGAATGTTTATCCAGCATAACATTTGCCATCAAATGCCTGGCCCAATCCATCGGGCCTGCGCTGGATACACCGTAACGTAAATACCCGGTACGACCCGCATCCTGAATCGATACACCGACCGGCGCACGATGTATGTGCAGATAGTTCATCCCGTATTTTGCTCTGCACCTGCATTGCCGGGCATGGCCGGAAATTGCCTGAACTCATCAAAATTAATTTCGTAAAACTGCAGCTCGTCACCCACTGCAAATGGCACCAGGGTTTCACTTAGCAAAGAAAACATTGAAACAGGTGTCTGCCCAAGTACGTACCACCCGGTTGGCATCGAGACCGAAGATAAACAGGCCAGACCGCCGGCGATCATCAGCGCACCCTCCGGCATTGGCGCGCGCGGCGTAGCCCGCCGCGGGATGTTCAAACCTTTATCCAGCCCTCCCAAATAGGCAAAGCCGGGCGCAAAGCCATACATATAAAGCTTTAACGGTGTCTGCAACAACATATTTATAATCGCTGATTCGCTTAAATCCAGCAAATCAGACACCTCAGCCAAATCTTGCGCACAGTCCGATTCAAAGCAAACCGGTACTCGCCAGGTCTTTCCAGCGGTCTTCAAATTCGTTGCCTTCAACGTCGACAGAGTATTGAGCAGGGTCTCCTGGGAAAGTGCAAATACATCGAATTTGATCATTAATGAACGAAACGTAGGCAGGGTTTCGATATAAGCCGAGATCGTGCTTTGTTTTAACGCCGAATCCAGTCTCAGCACTTTTTGGTGTACTTCATCGTCAAGCTTCTCACCAAACTCTACCAGCAACGCGTCTTCCGCAACAAACCTCATCCAGGCAGATTTAAGTATCTCTAATTCAGGCAAACGCATAACGAGATTTATAATTTATGATACTACTGTCCGGTTAAAGCGTCATTCCCGCGAAGGCGGGAATCCATAAGCCTGTTTCTGACGGTATTATGGATCCCCACATACGCGAGGATGACGATAAAACGGGATTTAGGTTTTAAGTCTCTAAACATAAGTGTCTTCTGCAAACATTGTTGTACTGCCGTTTATCGTGATCCTACGAAAATTAAACCGGACAGTAGTAAATTTATGACCAAACACCGTGGATTCAGGCAGGCTCACGTGAAAATGATACGACGAGACCTCAGCATTACCCGGTGGCGAAAGAAAAATGAGATAACATCTTCCTGTAACTCGTAGTGAATAGCGAGCTATTCGCAAGATTTGCAACGC
>JAUVBY010000044.1 GCA_030590945.1 Gammaproteobacteria bacterium
CCGCATACGCGAGGATGACGATAAAACGGGATTTAGGTTTTAAGTCTCTAAACATAAGTGTCTTCTGCAAACATTGTTGTATTGTCGTTTAACGTGATCCTACGAAAATTAAACCGGACAGTAGTAAACCAATATGTAATCTCAATGCCACAACCACCCGCGAACTGACAAGATCACAGCCGCACAATTTAGAGTCTGGAAATAACAAAAACCTTTACCCTGTTTAAATACAAACAAGGCCGTTCTCAAATATGAAGATCGCCAGTTCCGTGTGTTCATACGGCATGCTTAACACGCCTTTACGACTACCACGCAAATTCGCCTGTCAGGCTGATTTATTGCCCTTTGCCGAACAGTAAGCTCATCGCCAACCCTAATTCTGCCCGGTTGGTGGTGCGCCGCATCAAACGGCCTGCAATATAAACCCTGATCAGCTTAAGCACTGACCAAATCCCTCCGTTCAGCAGGTTCAGCGTGCTATGGGATCTGGATTCAGGCACGCGGGTTTTAAGTGTGTCGGCAATCAATTGCAGGCGAAGATAATCCTGGCGATACACGCCTTGCCATTTTCCGGGTATTTGTTCGCCTGATACCTTTAATGTTTTCAGCTGTTTCGTCGCTACAGAATCAAAATCACAGTGGCCGATCACGGAATCAGGATACTGAATATAATCATACATGGGTTCAGCCAGGTAAGCGATCTTGCCTGCGCACAACGCCACACAGGCAAGCCAGTGGTCGTGAAATGCGCCACCGACGGGCTCCGGAAAAGGTAGCGCCACGCCGAGCAATTCATGTTTAAACAAACTTGCGGCACCCGTCACGGTATTAGCGATAAAAACCGTGTTGAAATCGCGATATTCATTCTTGCGGTTTTGCCAGTAGGTGTTGGAGATCACCTTCCCGGATTCAGCGACAATCCGCATATCACTATAGGCTAGTACGGCCTCCGGTTCCCGCTTTAGTTCCTGGAATAAATTTTGTAGCTTTTCCGGATACCATTCATCATCCTGGTCCGATAATGCAATGTATTCTGCATTCTTCGGCACATAATTTAATGCACGCTCAAAATTACGATAAAAGCCAAGGTTCTGCTCGTGACGATACAAACGGATACGCCGCGGGTCCAGATTACACAGCGACTCAATGTCATTCTGGTGTATCGAGTCTGAACAATCGTCGGAAATGACCAACAACCAGTTTTCGTAAGACTGGCACAGAATAGATTCGATTTGTCGCGCCTGGCGCCTGCTATCCGGGTTATAAGTCGCCAGGCAGATCGCGATCAAGGGCATTTCACCTAGCGTACTACCTGCCGCCACCTCCATTGTTTTAGCCTTGATCAGGGCAATGCTACCCAGTTCAAATTCTTTACGGTCATGCTCATTAAATATAAGCGTCAAAGCCAGATGATACGCCTGCCCTGCATCCGTCGGTTTCCAGAGTATCGAGATAAAAAACTCAAGCGTATCGGGCTCGCTGCCTTTAAATAATGCCACCTGGCAATCGCGTTCAAGCGACTGGTTTATAATCAATTCCTTAACCGTTGCGCCCGCACAGAAAACAGTACCCTGAATAAGCTGGTACTGCCCTTTACCTACGGCTAGTTGCGGCGGAATCGATTCAGTGAGATATATCTCGGGTGCCGTTTTCGCTGGTGACGGACTCAAAGACTGGACTCCTCAAAGGCCATGTTTAGATTAGCCAGGCCAAAATCACGAAGCTCACCATCCACGGCGATTGAAAATAGATCATAGCGTCTATCCAGCGCCAGGTTATCGACGCTATCGTTGTGCTGTGCGACCCCAAGCGAAACAAAGTAGCTGCCCTGGACCAGGTTATTTTCCAGGGTAAAACTAATATCTGCAATTTCACCCTTGCTTCGAGTTGAGAGCTGAATTCCGCGCTCTCGTGTATTCGCGCCATATACGGTGGTGCCATCCAATGTTTTAATGGTTATCCCGTAAATCAGTTCTTCCAGAGTTTGATGAAAATAAACCCGCATGGTGAGTTTAATTTTAGCACCCTGCTGCAATACAACCGGATCAATCTCGCCTCCGGACTCGAGCAGGTAATCAATTATTTGTGCCTGCTGTTCACCCCACCGATATTCAGAAGGGTTGTATGACTTGCGTAAACGCGCGCCATCTATGCGAACATCGGAATTCAATTCATGCCCGGCTTGTTCTGGCACCGCACTTTGCGCCATTGAAGTAGCGCCTTGCCCGGAATCAGAACCCTTGTCGCCTGATCCTGTAGACGAGGATTCTTCAGAGCCAAACAACATATCCAGATAATTGTGCACCACATCGCGCGGTTTACCCTGGCAGCGAATTTCTCCCTGATGAAGAAATATCGCGCTATCGCAATAACTGCGCACCAGCTCAACCGCATGGGTAACAAATAGTATTGTTTTTCCTTCACGCTTAAAACGCTCGAACTCCCGAAAGCACTTACGCTGAAAACGTATATCACCGACCGCAAGCGCTTCGTCAACAATCAAAATATCCGGGTCCATGTGGATGGATGTCGCAAATGCCAGACGCACGTACATCCCACTGGAATAAGTACTGACAGGGTGATTAATATAATCTCCGATATTGGCAAAAGTTTCAATTTCTGAAAATTTTTCATCGATAACGGCGCGATCAATCCCCATGATTGCGGCATTCATATAGACATTTTCACGCCCGGTAAAATCCGGGTTAAATCCGGCGCCCAGTTCCAGTAAGGCAGCGATTCGGCCATTAATCTGAACCTTGCCTTCACTCAACTGGAGAGTATTGCTAATAATTTCCAGCAAGGTTGATTTGCCGGAGCCATTACGCCCGATAATTCCAACGGTTTGGCCTGCCTCAATTTCGAAGCTGGCATTTCGAAGCGCCCAGAATGGTTGGAATCGTTTTGCAGGGCCGGGTGAAATAAGATCAATCACCCGCGCCAGGGGTTTTTCATACAAATGATAGCACTTGCCCAGACCCTCTACTTTGATAGCGGGCAAGGAGGTGTCGGGCTGTTTCTCGCTCACCATCTATAACACGTCGGCAAAACCAGCACGTAAGCGTTGAAAAAGCGCCAGGCCCAGCCAGGCCATGAATAAAGCCACCAGGGTATACAAAGCCAACCCGCCCCAGTCCGGCATTTCTCCATAGATCGCAATTCGCCGCATCTGATCGACTATGTGCGAGATCGGATTGAGGTAAATTACGGATTGCCAAATTGATGGCAGGCGATCCACCGGATAAAAAACCGGGCTGATAAACAGGGAAATAGTAGAAACTATTCCAACCAGCTGCGCTATATCACGAATGAACACGGTTAAAGAAGACAATATCCAGCCCAGGCCCACGGAAAATAGAACCAGCGGTGCAACTACTATGGGGAAAAACAGTAAGGTAGGGTGAATGGTCATACCGCTAATTAGCATGAATACAATCAGAATAAAAAAGCTGACCAACGCCTGGAATAAAGCCACAATGGTGGTTGACCAGGGCATGATTTCGAGCGGAAAGACCACTTTTTTGACGTATTGAGAATTGCCCGAAATCGATGTAGAAGACAATACCATCGGTTCGGAAAAAAGCGCATGAATAATCATACCAGAAAACAGAATGACACCAAAATTAGCATCTTCCGCACCCGGGTGGTCCCATTTCGCTTTAAACACCACGCTAAATACAAAACTGTATACCAGCAGCATGAGCAGTGGCGTTAACAATGACCAGAACATGCCCAGCACTGAACCACGATAGCGACTCTGAATACCGCGCTTACTGATTTGAAGCAATAAATGCGTATGCCGGGTCAGGGGCCTGAATATATCCAGCAGGCTCACTTTATGAGACTCGATACGTTGTTCGGCAGACAAGTTTAATGGCCCATCGTTAACAGGCGATACAAATATTGCCCGTACGAGTTTTTCTTCAGCTCATGCGCAAGCTCTTCAAGTTGTGCATCATCAATATATCCCATGCGCCATGCGATCTCTTCAGGGCAACTTACTTTAAGGCCCTGGCGATTCTCAATCGTAGAAATAAAGTTAGATGCTTCCAGCAGGGAATCGTAGGTGCCGGTATCCAGCCAGGCAGTGCCACGACCAAGCTGTTCAACGCTCAACTTATTGTCTTCCAGGTACAAACGGTTGAGGTCGGTAATTTCAAGTTCGCCGCGCGGCGACGGCTTGAGGCTTTTGGCGCGTTCAACCACGGTTTCATCGTAAAAATACAAGCCGGTCACGGCAAAATTTGATTTCGGGTTTTCAGGTTTTTCTTCAAGGTCATAGGCTCTGCCGTTTTCGTCAAACGCCACCACACCATAACGTTCCGGATCGTGAACCCGATAGGCAAACACGCGCGCGCCTTTTTTCAGTTTGCTGGCGCTTTGCAAGCTTTCCGTAAGCTGATGCCCATAAAATATATTATCACCCAGCACCAACGCCGATTTATTATTGCCAATAAACTCCGAGCCAATGATAAAAGCCTGTGCCAGCCCGTCCGGTGAAGGCTGAATAGCGTAAGACAAATTCATGCCCCACTGCGAGCCATCCCCGAGTAGCCGCCTGAACCTGGGCGTATCTTCAGGCGTGGAAATCACCAGCACATCCCTTATACCCGCCAGCATCAATACCGACAGCGGGTAATAAATCATCGGTTTGTCGTATACCGGAATGAGTTGTTTAGAAACGCCTTTGGTGATTGGGTACAGGCGCGATCCTGAACCGCCAGCCAGGATAATCCCTCTCATGATCGGGCACCTTTTGCTGTACCCAGACGACCGCCGTCATAGCTGCCTTCCTGAACAGCATTCACCCAGGCCTGATTGGCAAGATACCATTCGACAGTTTTACGCATGCCCGAATCGAAGGTTTCCTGAGGCGACCAGCCAAGTTCTTCCTTAATTCGTGTCGCGTCTATAGCATAGCGAAAATCATGCCCGGGGCGGTCGGCCACATATTCTATCAACTCGGCGTGCGGGCGATGATTCCCGGCCGGACGTAAACCGTCCAAAATAGCACAAACCGCATTAACCACATCAAGATTGTTACGCTCTTCGTTACCGCCTACATTGTAACTCCGCCCTTTGGCACCGGTATTCATAATGTGTACCAGCGCACGCGCATGATCATCTACATATAACCAGTCGCGAACATTTTTCCCGCTACCGTACACGGGAATAGGCAGGGCATTCAACACCTTGGAAATAATCACGGGAATGAGTTTTTCCGGGTATTGGTATGGCCCGTAGTTGTTCGAGCAATTTGAGAGTACCACCGGCAAACCGTAGGTCTCAAACCAGGCGCGTACCAGGTGATCAGATGCGGCTTTGCTCGCGGAATAAGGCGAACTTGGTTCGTAGGGCGAGCTTTCGGTAAACAGACCTTCATCTCCAAGGCTGCCAAAAACCTCATCCGTGGAAATATGATGAAACCGAAAACTATCCTGATCCGAATCATCAAGGCTCTGGCGATAGATACGCGCGGCTTCAAGCAAATTGTAGGTACCAATAATATTGGTATCGATAAAATCGCGCGGGCCGTCGATCGAGCGATCAACGTGTGACTCAGCCGCAAGATGCATGATCGCGCGTGGTTGATATTTTGCAAACAGCTTATCCAGCGAGTTCCGCTCGCGAATATCAACTTGCTCAAAATGGTATCGGGGATGCTTCAGCTGGTCTTCTATGGTTGCCAAATTACCGGCGTACGTCAGGCAATCGATATTGACAACCGTGTCATCGTGCTCATCCAGCAAATGGCGCACAACCGCTGAGCCGATAAAGCCCGCAGCGCCGGTTACAAACACTGTTTTATTCATTTAAATTTATTGTTTTTGTTCAACAATCTGGTGAGTTTTCTGATAATCATGCCATAAATGCCGGACATAGCGCCCCACACCTTCATCGACATCATCGAAGTTCTGATCATATCCAGTCGCCCGCAAGGCGCGGATATCTGCCTCAGTATAACTTTGATATTTTCCCTTTAACGCCTGGGGCATCGGTATATAACTCAAAATACCCGTTGAAATCGCTTCATCATAAGCCAGCTGGGGTTTGTCGAAAATTACGTGCAAGGTATTGATCACCGCCATCGCGACATCATTAAAGCTACGACACTGACCCGTACCTATATTCAAAAAACACCCTGTCACATCGGCATTCTTAAGTAAATACAGATTCACCTTTACCACATCCTCAACCGCGACAAAATCGCGCAATTGATTGCCATTTGAATAACCGTCTGAGCCCTCGAATAACTGAATTTTCCCGTGTTCGATGTATTGATTAAAAAAATGATACGCAACCGAGGCCATGCGCCCTTTATGCTGCTCACGGGGGCCATAGACATTAAAATAGCGCAAACCAACTACCTGCGTGTCGGTTCGGTCTGACTGCCGCACGTGATGATCAAAGGCATACTTGGAATACGCATAGGCGTTTAGCGGCAGCTCATTTTCGGGTGATTCAACAAAAACCTGGCCAGCCCCGTATACAGATGCGGATGAAGCATAGATAAACTGCGTCCGATTGTGCGCATCCTGACAAAATGTATACAGATCGCGTGTGTAACGGTAATTGTTTTCCATCACATAGCGCCCGTCACTCGCCATGGTATCAGAGCAGGCCCCTTCATGAAAAATGGCTTTGATTTTTCCGTTTAGATAACCATTATCCGTTTTTTCCTTGAACTCGGCTTTATCCATATAATCTGACACCACGCAATCGGCCAGATTACGTATCTTATCTGCTTGTGTTAGATCATCAACGGCCAAAATATCGGTATATCCGGCATCATTCAGGCCCTTGACCAAATTTGCACCGATGAACCCGGCTGCACCTGTCACGACTATCATTTTAATCTCTCCTCATACTTAGCACGATTTCAGGCAGGCTGGCGGTCGCGGTACCCATTTTACTCACCACAATGCCGGCAGCATGATTTGCCAGCCCGATCGCCTGCTCATAGCTCATATTTGAAGCCCTGGCCAATGCCATCATCGCAATAACGGTATCCCCGGCACCGGTCACGTCATAAACTTCACGCGCACGCGTCAATTGATGAATGGGCTTTGCGTCGCGTTGGCACAACAACATACCGCGCTCGCTTAAGGTCACCAGGCAGGCCTGCAAATCCAGCTTTTGCATTAAAAGTTGCGCAGCCTGATCGATGTCATCCAGTTCGTAAACATCTCCCGCTACCTGCTGAAATTCGCTCAGATTAGGTGTAATCAGTGCTGCGCCCTGATACGCTGAGTAATCATGGCCCTTGGGGTCAATGTATACGGCAATATCCTGTTCCTTCGCCAGCTTGATCATTGAAGAAAGATACCGTGTACCTCCTTTGCCGTAATCCGATACCAGCATGACCTTCGCGACATCAAGAGATTGCTTAAAAGCCTCGAACCCGGCTTCCAGTGCAGCACCACCCGGGCTGGACTCGAAATCTGCTCTGAGTAACTGCTGATTTCGCGATACCAATCTTAGTTTGACGGTAGTGTTCATGTCAGCATCAAAATGAAAACGAGATTCGATATGTTCCTGCTCCAGCATCTGTTTTAGTTCATGCCCTGCCTCGTCATCTCCGACGATCGATAGCAGCAATGGCCGCCCGCCTACGCTGGCGATATTTTTGGCCACGTTCGCCGCACCGCCCATACGTTTTTCGGTTTCCTGAACCGAGATAACCGGGACCGGCGCCTCAGGCGAAATGCGATTCACGTCACCCATCCAGTAACGATCCAGCATGCAATCGCCAACGACCAGTACGCGTGTACCGTCAATTTTAGCCAGGCTATGCTCGTCCAATCCCATGGTAAATCATACCGTGTTTACGTACAGTTTGAGGATTGAATATATTGCGTCCATCGATGATAAGGTTGCCCTTCATTTCCGCGCTGACACGTGACAGCTGAACTCCACGAAACATTTTCCATTCCGTTACCACCACGAGAGCATCCGCGCCCTTTAACACGCTGTACGGATCGTTATGGAAAAACTCAATATTTTGTTCCCCTGCAAACAGGCGTTCCGCTTCTTCGAATGCAACCGGGTCAAACGCAGCAATTTTCGCGCCTCGCGATAAAAGATCCTTGATGACAATCCGGCTGGGCGCTTCACGCATATCGTCCGTATCCGGCTTAAATGCCAGCCCCCACAACGCAATCGTCCTGCCGCTTAAATCGTCTCCCAGTTCACTGATTAGCTTTTCTACCGGCTTATATTTCTGATCGTCATTAACGGCCTCAACGGCATTAAGAATACGCATTTCATAACCATTAGCCGCCGCTGTTTTGGTTAATGCCTGCACATCTTTTGGAAAGCACGAGCCACCATAACCACATCCCGGGTATATAAAATGATAGCCTATCCTGGGGTCTGAGCCGATACCCTTACGCACAGACTCGATATCAGCCCCTAATAATTCAGCCAGGTTAGCAATTTCATTCATAAACGAAATCTTGGTCGCCAACATAGAATTCGCGGCATATTTAGTTAATTCCGCAGATGGAATATCCATAAATATGACGCGCTCGTGATTGCGATTAAATGGCGCGTACAACTTAGTCAATAAGGCCTTTGCCCGCTCATCGTCGGTTCCAATCACGATACGATCCGGCTTCATGAAATCTTCAACGGCTGCGCCTTCTTTCAAAAATTCCGGGTTTGAAGCGACGCTAAATTCCAGGCCTGAATTACGCTTATCCAGCGCTGCCCGCAGGGCGCCACGTACTTTTTCAGCGGTGCCAACCGGCACGGTTGATTTCGTGACAACCACTCGATAATTCTGCATGGATTGACCGATTGAATCAGCGGCCTGCAAAACGTATTTCAAATCTGCGGAACCATCTTCATCAGGGGGTGTACCGACGGCGATAAATATTATTTCGCCATGTGCGACACCGTCAGCAATCTCTGTCGTAAATTCCAGGCGCTTCTGCTTGATATTTTCAACCACCAGGCCCTCAAGGCCGTATTCATAGATTGGAATACCGCCTTGTTTAAGCATATCGATCTTGGACTGATCGGTATCAACACAAATCACGTGATGCCCCATTTCTGCGAGGCACGCCCCGCTCACCAGCCCAACGTAACCTGTCCCTACAACTGTTATTTTCATATGGCTTTAAAATTCATTTAGATCGTTTGTTCCAGCCTCCGATTTTATCCGATTTGGGCACGGCCGCGAACTTAAGTTTTATGCGAATCCAAATATAGAATCGCGATATCGCTAGAGATGATGGTGTGTATAAGCACCACCATTTTGAGGGAGTTCAGTATTCGTATTTTCAGATATATAGCGGGGAATCGGAAGATTCAATGAGCTTCCTTTATATTCGCCCCAGCGGTTGCAGCTAGGGCAGGACCATTCAAATTTTCCAGCTTTAAAGCCGCACCCGCCGCACTGAAAACGCCATTCTTGCTGGACCAGTCGAAGCATTGTTTCAACCAGTAACAGTAATTCATCGCGGCTAATTTGAGCCGGTACATCTTTCCAGTTAGAAAGGATTTGTTTCAGCCCCTCAATATTTGGTTTTTCCTTCATATACTGAACTAAAAATCGGCTGGCACTCAACGGATTCCCTGCCTTAATGGTATTCAGCAGTGCACTCAATATTTCCGGAGCCTGACTGGATCTGGCCGCCTGCTGCAGAAATGTCTGGAAACCCTGCTCATCGCGTAAAACCAGGTAACTGTCCTGAATGTGTTGCATCGCCATACCAAGGAACTCAGGCGCAATCAGCTTTAATTTTTGCCATGCGTCGATGGCGGCCTTATGATCACCCTTAAATGTGGCCATCCGGCCCTGCAAAATAATAACCCTGGGGTTCGCTGAGTCTATTTTCTCAGCTTCGCAAAGATGATTTTCAGCCAATGGAAAGCGCCCGGCACGAATGCACTGTTCGCAGAGTTCACAGTAAAAATGTGTTAATTGTTCTGAAAGAGAATCTGAATCATGCCCTTGATCACACAAAGTTTTACCAATCTGAACCGCATTTTCCCAGTCTTTTTCCTGCTGATAAATGCGAATCAAATTGACCGCTGTTTCACGTTGAAAGCGGCTACTGTCGAGTAATTCTACGTACAGACTTTCTGATCGATCTAACCAGCCAGCTGCCTGATAATCCTGGGCAAGCTCAAATTGCGCCTGTTCACGCGTGTCAGAGGAATGGGCAAGGTTATTTAAGATAGCCTGGTGGATCAAACTGGCGCGCTCATACTCGCCCTTACGACGGCATAAACTACCCAACACCATTTGCAACTCAACCGATTTGGTTTGCTGGTCCATAGCATTTAAAAAAGAAGTCAGTGCCTCATCATCTTCCATTGCCAGCATTCGATTAATACCGATCAGGCAGGATTGCTCGAAATTCAGGCTGGCCCGTTCGCGAGACTGAAACTTTCGAGAGGCAAACCACCAACCCGAGGCGGCGGCCAGCGGTAACAATAACAGGAGCCAGGCGGCATTCATCGTGTCAGGAACCGTTCAATTTTAAAGGCTAAATTCGTCATCGATTTTGTGTGTACTCGATGTCGCAAAATGGACTTTAGGTGTCCAGATTCTTAAGTTTTCGGTTCGCGCTCATTAATTTGCCGCGCAGTCGCAAGTTCGAATACGTGCTAAACAGGTAGCCGACCAGCAAACCGACGATAAACGTGGTGATGATCAATAATGATAACTGCACTTCCCAGCTGAACCCCCATGAATGCGCACCATAGTAATCAAGTGTCACCATTTGCTGGTTTTTGAATACAAAAGTCAGCCCGAACACCATTACAACCGAGACCAGCAATACATACAGGAGCTTTCTCATAGCACGTAATTTATGTTCTATACGTAATCAACGCGGTGTTTTAATTCATTTCCCGGCTTGAAGTGCGGTACGTATTTTGCGGATACCTCAACCTGCTCACCAGTTTTGGGGTTTCTGCCTACACGGGGCGGCCGGAAATGTAAGGATAAGCTACCAAAGCCGCGAATTTCTACGCGTTCACCTGAAACCAGTCCATCGACCATGTTGTCCAAAATGGTGTTTACTGCCATTTCAACATCCTCTTCCGTAAGCTGCGTTTGTTTTTGCGTTAGACGACTTACGATACCTGATTTCGCTACACTGCGCGTGTTATCTTGATCTTTGTCACTCATGGATACATCCGAGGTTGAGATTAGAAAGCCAATAATAAAATGAAGGGCTTGTTTTCACAAGCCCTTATTTGACGCCTAAATTCCATACCCGGACAGCGATCCGGGTATCGTATGGGCTATACGGTTAAAACTATTCGCTACCTTTGGACAGTTGCGCTTTAAGTTTGTCACCCAGTGTCATGGTGGTTTCTTTATTTTGCGAGGCGTAATCCTGAATCGCCTGATCTTCGATATCCATATCAAGTACCTTCACGGATAAGGTAATACGACGATTTTTGCGATCAATGCTGGTGATTTTAGATTCAATTTCGTCACCTTCATTTAACGCAGTACGTGCATCCGCCACATGGTCTGCACCAATTTCGCTCGCTCGCAGAAAACCTTCAACATTTTCGGCCAGTTCGATTACTGCACCACGCGCAGTCACTTCGGTGATTTTACCTGTTACCGACGTGCCTTTAGGATGCTCAGAGGCAAACGCAACGAATGGATCATCAGACGCCTGCTTAAGACCAAGAGAGATTCGCTCGCGTTCAGGATCTACCGCAAGAACAACCACGGTAATCTCATCGCCTTTATTAAATTCGCGGATCAGTTCCTCGCCCGGGCGATCCCAGGACAGGTCGCTAACGTGCGCCAGGCCATCAATACCGCCTTCAACACCGACAAACATACCGAAATCAGTAATTGAACGGATCTTTCCTTCAAGCTTGTCACCCTTTTTATAGCGTGATGCAAACTCATCCCAGGGGTTAGGCTGACATTGCTTCATACCGAGTGAAATACGGCTGCGCTCAGGATCAATTTCCAGAACCATAACTTCAACTTCATCGCCTACATGACATACTTTGCTTGGATGAATATTTTTCTTTGTCCAGTCCATTTCAGACAGATGGACCAGGCCTTCGACGCCGTCTTCGATTTCAACAAAGGCACCGTAATCAGTGATATTGGTAACCTTACCAAATAAGCGAGAGCTTTGAGGATAACGACGCTCAAGGTCCGCCCAGGGATCACCACCCAACTGCTTGAGGCCCAGTGAGACACGCGACGCTTCTTTATCAAACTTTAATATTTTAACTTCCAGCTCATCACCCACATTCAATACTTCTGAAGGATGGCGCACGCGCTTCCAGGAAATATCCGTGATGTGCAACAAGCCATCCAGACCGCCCAGATTGACAAATGCACCGTAATCGGTCAGGTTCTTAACAATACCTTTTATAACCTGGCCTTCTTCCAGGGTATCAAGCAGCTTCTCGCGATCTTCGGACAGCTCGCTTTCAACCACTGCGCGACGTGATACAACAATGTTATTGCGCTGACGATCAAGCTTAATTACCTTAAACTCCAGCTCACGGTCTTCCAGATAAGCCAGGTCTTTAACCGGCGTAACGTCTACCAGAGAGCCCGGCAGGAAGGCACGAACGTGATCGATATCAACCGTAAAGCCACCTTTAACGCGACCCGTAACCACACCGGTTACGATATCACCATTATTCTGTGCTTTTTCCAGATCGTCCCAGGCACGAGCACGCAAGGCGCGTTCGCGAGATAACTTGGTATGGCCATGGCCATCTTCTACCGCTTCGATCGCAACTTCGGTTGCGTCTCCTTCTTTGACGGTGATCTCACCGTCGGCATTTTTGAATTCCGCGAGGGGAATGGCTGATTCGGACTTAAGCCCTGCATCAACGATAACGTAATCATCACCTACTTCGACGACAGTTCCGAGCACCAGCTCGCCTGTTTTCATGGTGATTTTACTAATACTTTCTTCTAATAAAGCTGCAAAAGATTCTGACATGGTTAAAAAACGTGGCTGCGCGCAACACCCGGTTAAGGTTAATAAAGTGGGGATATTTCCCCGTAAAGTACTCGACTAATCGAGCGAAACATTTGCCTTGAATGGCAACTGTTCTATCACTTTTTCCAGAACCTCGCTGATACTTAAACTACTGGTATCAATGATGCTCGCATCATCAGCCGGCCGAAGCGGTGAATCAGCTCGATTCATATCCCGATCATCACGCTGCTGGATGTCTCGAAAAAGGGCGCCGATATTACCACTCTGCCCTTTCTCCTTCAACTGTTTATAACGCCTTTTTGCGCGCTCTTCTGCGGTCGCGGTAAGATAGAATTTATACGGTGTTTGCGGGAATACAGTGGTACCCATATCCCGGCCATCTGCTACCAGGCCGGGTGACTTTAAAAACCCGCGCTGCAACTCGAGCATGGCTGAACGTATCGGCGGATGCTGTGCGACGCGCGAAGCTCGCTCACCTGCCTGCTCCGTTCGAATATTTTCGTCTATGGATTCTCCATCAAGCTGAGCCCCACCTGAAAAATTGATGCGCAATGAATCCATCAATTCCGTCAAGGCATCAGCATCCTCCAGATCAACCTTAGCCCGATTCGCTGCATAGCCTAGTATCCGATACAAGGCACCGCTATCCAGATAGTGCCAGCCCAGAGCGTCCGCCAGGTATTGTGATATTGTGCCCTTGCCTACACCGCTCGGGCCATCGATGGTGATAACCGGCGCTTTCAACCTTATGACTCCATCGAACTTAGCGCAAGCCCCAATGAATTTGCCATCTCAACATACCCGGGAAAGGACGTCGTTACGTTTTCACAATCATGAATAACGATCGGACCATCTGCACGTAGAGAGGCTATTGAGCAGGCCATTGCGATGCGATGATCATCATGGCTGAGCACCTCTGCTGCAGTAAATATGGCAGTTGGCTGCGTTTCGTGCTCCGCTACGCCCCTGCCCTGAATCACAAAACCATCCGGTGTTTCATGAGCCTCGATTCCTAGCGCGGTTAGCGCACTGACAATCGCCATGATACGATCACTTTCTTTCACTCTTAACTCCTCGGCACCCGTCAAGCGTGTTTCACCTTGCGCACATGCCGCGGCAATTGCAATCACCGGAATTTCATCTATCGCCAGTGGCACCCACTGTTCAGGGATGTCGATCCCCTTCAGCATGCCAGCCTTCACTACAATATCGGCTACCGGCTCACCTCCGACTTCTTTTTGATTTGTAAACTCAATGCTCGCACCCATCATCCTTAATATATTAATGATGCCGATGCGTGTCGGATTTACACCAACGTGCGTCAAACATAGCTGACTACCGGGCGATATACACGCGCCGACCATAAAAAACGCAGCAGATGAAATATCCGCCGGAACATCAATATCGGTAGCCGTCAAGGTGCCGCCGCCACGGAGACAAATGCGGGCACCATCGGTTTGAACATCGTATCCAAAACCACGAAGCATGCGCTCGGTATGATCACGCGTTGGCGCAGGTTCGGTTACACAGGTTTTGCCATTGGCATACAAACCAGCCAGCAATATCGCTGATTTCACCTGTGCACTGGCCATCGGCAGTTCATAGTCAATAGCGTCGAGCGCGTCTTTGTCATCGCCCGAAGCAAATATTGTGAGCGGTGCTTTGCCATTCGAAGTCTTAAATTTGGCGCCCATACTCGAGAGCGGGTCAACAATTCTCCCCATTGGGCGAGCGCACAAAGACGCATCACCCGTCAAACGCACATCAAAACCCTGGCCAGACAACAGCCCCATCATCAGGCGCATCGCGGTGCCCGAATTGCCCAGATCAATTTCTTTTTCAGGCGCGGTTAGACCCTCGCGCCCCACTCCGTGTATTTCGAGACGATCGTCCTCGTGCTCAATCCTGACCCCCATAGAACGAAACGCCTGCATCGTAGCAATCGCATCCGCGCCACTTAGGAAACCCGATACGCGGGTAATGCCCGTAGCGATACTGCCCAACATCACCGAACGGTGTGAAATAGACTTATCACCGGGTACGCGCGCCTCACCGGACATTTTCCTGGCGGGTTGCGCTATAAAGTTTAGTGCCATAATTATTGTGGTTTGCCTGATTTGCTGAAACACCTGCGTTTTGTGCGTAAATTCAATACAGTCCTATTTACGATAATCCGCTACGCGGCTGCGAGCCAGTTTTGCATGCTCAAATTCTTCAATTAAAATATCGCCTTCACCCGCTTCAATCTGGTCAGCCATACGCATCAGCTCCCCGGCATAACCACGAATAATAGGAATCAATTTATCTTTATTATTTAAACAGATATCGCTCCACATTCGTGCATCACTTGAAGCTATTCGCGTCAAATCATATAATCCTCCTGCTGCGAATTGATAATGCAAATCCTGTTTGTTCTGTTTTGATAAATAGTCAATCAGGGCGAATACAATGACATGAGGCAAATGACTGGTCACCCCCAGGATTTGATCATGCAAATCAATATCCATCTCAACAATACGCGCCCCGGTAAGCCGCCACATTTGTTCAACAACCGACCGGCATTCCGGGCCGGTTTCAGGCAAAGGTGTAATTATCACATTGTGATCTACAAACAAATTCACCATCGCAGCCGCCACACCCGAGTGTTCAGCGCCCGCGATAGGGTGCGCCGGCACAAACCTTGAAGACTGGTCGCCCATTACGCGTTTAGCCGCCGCCACGATTTCACCTTTTACGCTACCCACGTCGGTTACGACTGCGTCATTTTTGAGGTTCGGCAATATCTGTTTAAGTATGGATTCAAAGGCGCCAACCGGTGTAGCAATCACCACCATATCAGCGCCTTTTACGGCCTCTGCCGCATCGTGCGTAAAGCTGTCGATTATCCCCATCGATACGGCAAGCTGTAGATTTTCAAGCCCCCTGCCCACGCCCACCACTTCACCAACTGCGTTTTCTTTTTTTAAAGCCTTTAATAACGAACCGCCGATCAGCCCTACGCCAATCAGAACCAGCCGGGGAATATAGACAGGGTTTACGCTAATCATGGTATTCCTTTGCGTTTAATCAGCGCAAGGGTATGCGCCCAACACCCTGAAATAGCCCGCCGCGGCTTCAACTTCGGCCAGCGCGCGCTTGATTTTTTCATCCTGTCGATGGCCTTCTATATCAATAAAAAACAGATACTCCCAGCGTTTTATCTTTGAGGGCCTTGATTCTATTTTTAACATACTGATGCCGTGATCATGCATAGGTTGAAGCAATCTGAATAAACTGCCCGGTTCATTCCTGCACGACATTATCAAACTTGTTTTATCGCGCCCGCTGGGAGCGACTTCTTCACGCGACAACACTAGAAAACGCGTAGTATTATTTTTATGGTCTTCAATATGGCTCGCCAGCACGTTTAAACCATATTGCATGGCCGCATTTTCACCCGCAATCGCCGCACAATCTGTTTTCCCGCTTGCCTTGCGAGCGGCCTCAGCATTACTTGAGACGGCTTCAATGTCCACACCTGGAAGATGCTCCAGCAACCAGAGGCGGCACTGTGACAGAGATTGAGCGTGCGAATAAACTTTTTGTATTTGTGAATAGTCCTGATTCACACCCAGCAATGCCTGGTGAATAGGCAAATAGATCTCTCCGGCAATATGCAGAGGCGTACTTACCAGGAGATCTGCGGTGGTGCTAACGATTCCTTCGGTTGAATTTTCTACAGGCACCACACCATAATTTACCCGGCTTGTTTCAACCGCATTGAAGACCTGGTCCAGTCGAGCTTTGGGCACAATATCAACACTGGAACCAAACTGTTGAAGTGCCGCCATTTCAGTAAACGTTCCTTCCGGCCCCAATACCGCAACTCGCATTCGCGCTTCTGCACCGCGGCAAATCGACATGATCTCGCGACTCAGGACGTTAATCTGCTGATCAGATATCTCGCCAGTGTTTTCTTTAATCAAGCGCCTGATAACCTGCGCCTCCCGCTCAGGTTTATATATGACCACCCCGGCCTGATCAGAATCAACAAGCGGGTTTTCGCTGCTGTAAGCATGCTTAATCTCACCGACCTGCTTAGCCAGCTCAATGCGTTTGTTGATCAGACGTAACCAGTCCGAGTCAACGGCATCAATTTTATCGCGTATGGCTTTGAGCTGTGTTTCCAGATCCATGCTAATTAATTCAGTGAACCGATTCTAACCGTCGTTCGGGTCAGGCTCCGGTTCATTTTCGGTCGGATTGTCGGCGGTGCTTTCCTCCGAATCAGCTGAACCTTCAAGCTTATTTCCTGCGCCCTCAGCTTCAGCTTCACCTTCGGCGACATCATCATCAATAAGTTCATCTGACTCTGCTTCATCGACTCGATCTACCGTTACCAGATTTTCCTTCTCGGATAATGCAATCACGCGCACGCCCTGTGTATTCCGACCCTGAATTGAAATTTCTTCAGAACGGGTACGAATCAACACACCACCATCGGTAATCATCATAACCTCGTCGCCTTCACCCACCATGCAGGCGTTGACCACGTCACCATTACGATCCAGTGTTTTTATCGCGATGACGCCCTGCCCGCCCCGTTTATGAACGGGGAAGTCATCAATTCGCGTACGTTTTCCATAGCCATTTTCAGTACAGAATAACAGGCTCTGTTCAGTCATATCCTGGTCGGCATCAGCCGCCGGCTGGTTTGACGGCAGAATAATCATAGAGATAACCCGATGCCCCTGGGCAAGCCGAATGCCTCGCACACCGCGCGCTGTGCGACCAAGTGGCCGTGCATCAGATTCATCAAAGCGCACTGCCTTTCCGGAAGAACTGACCAGCATAATATGCTGATTTCCTTCCGTCAGACACACCTTGATGAGTTCATCGCCCTCTACCAGGTTAAGCGCAATAATGCCGCCCGCACGAGGGCGCGAATAATCCATCAGAGCACTTTTCTTCAGGGTGCCATTAGCGGTAGCCATGACGATGTATTGATCATCACGATATTCGCGCACCGGCAGTACCGCAGTAATTTTTTCATCGTTTGCCAGCGGCAACAAATTAACCAGCGGTTTGCCACGTGCGCTACGGCTGGCCACCGGCAACTGGAACACTTTCAACCAGTATACTTTTCCGGTGCTGGAAAAACACAGCAGCGTATCATGCGTATTTGCGACAAACATACGGCTTACAAAATCTTCTTCCTTATTCTTTGTGGCCATTTTCCCTCGCCCGCCCCGACGCTGGGCGCGATAGTCGGTTACGGGCTGCGCCTTGGCATAACCAGTGTGAGAAATGGTCACAACCACATCTTCGGCAGCGATCAGATCCTGCATCGATATGTCCACGGCCCCTTCGGTAATCTCGGTACGGCGTTGGTCACCAAATTGCGCTTTGGTTTCAAGCATCTCGTCTTTGATTACTGTGACCAGGCGCTGGGGGTCCTGCAGTATTTCCAACAGATCAACGATAGTGTCGATGATCTCTACATATTCCGAGCGAATCTTTTCCTGCTCAAGCCCGGTAAGGCGATGTAACCGCAGTTCCAGTATGGCCTGAGCCTGATCCGGAGAAAGCTGATAGCCTCCGGCGCATAAGCCATAACTATCCGCCAATCCGTCCGGGCGCGATAATTTTGTATCCCCGCGTTCCAGCATCGCTTCAACAATCCCCGGGGACCAGGTACGTTCTAACATCGCCTGTTTTGCTTCAGCCGGCGATTGTGCAGCCTTAATCATCGCGATGACTTCATCGATATTGGCCAGCGCAACCGCCAATCCCTCGAGAAGGTGGGCGCGCCCTCGCAGCTTTTTAAGTTCGTAAATTGTACGGCGCGTTACTACCTCTCGACGATGACGCAAGAATGCACTCAACATGTCTTTGAGGTTAAACAACCGGGGCTGGTTATTCTCCAGCGCCACCATATTTAAACCAAACACAGTCTGCATTTGGGTCTGCTTATACAAATGATTCAGCACAACCTCAGAAGGTTCGCCGCGACGCAACTCGATCACCATGCGCATTCCATCTTTATCAGATTCATCACGAATCGCGGTAATACCGTCGAGGTTTTTGTTTTTGACCAGATCCGCTATTTTCTCCATCAGGCGCGCTTTATTGACCTGATAAGGCAGCTCCGTAACGACAATTGATTCGCGCCCGGATTTGTCTCTTTCCTCTATATGTGTGCGACAACGAACATAGGCCCGGCCCCTGCCCGTTTGATAGGCTTCTTTGATGCCGGCGGTGCCAAC
>JAUVBY010000068.1 GCA_030590945.1 Gammaproteobacteria bacterium
AAGAGGTGGCGATTAAAATAGATAACTCGTCGGTCGTAGATGTCTACGATCTTCGGTATACCAATCCTTACTACACCGTGAACGGCGTGAGCCGGTCCTTTTATCTTAATTCAACAAGAATTGATGCAGAGGAAGCCGGAACGGTAGAATATTTCTCAGACACGCTAGAATTGGGCGTATCGTATAGAATCCCAATATCAGAAGATAACTCTGTGAGTTTTACGCTTTTTGGCGAAGATGTACAGTTGGAAAACTCCGACGAAACGCCGCCCGAACTCAGAGAGTTTATTAATGAGAGCCCGGATAATAAAGGGCTGGGACTTCGTACTTCGTTCGCAAAAGACACCTTAAACGATTTCATCTTTCCAACCTCTGGCTCGCGAGCGCTGGCATCGATTGAAACAATGATTCCCGGAAGCGATCTCGAATACTATAAAATTAATTTAACGGCGGGGCAATACGTGCAGTTGGCTCGTAGCGGACTGAGTGTTAAATTTTTAGGTAAATTAGGTTATGGTGGAGATTATCGAACCGATCGGGATCTACCGTTTTATAAAAATTATTTCGCGGGCGGGCCGAGTACCGTTCGTGGTTATGAGTCTCGATCCCTGGGGCCGAAAGATTCGGGCTTAACGCCTGAACCACTTGGCGGTGATCGCCGCGTGCTAGCTAATGCAGAGTTTTTATCACCGGTGTTTGGCGGGACCAATAAAAAGGATAAACGATTGCTTGCCTTTTTTGATGCTGGTATGGTGTACGGCCCGGATGAGGATCTGGATCTGGGCGAGCTTCGATATAGTACGGGTATAGCCTTCCAGTGGTACAATATATTGGGTCCGCTTACTTTGAGCTATGCTTTCCCGTTAAACGAGGAAGACGACGACGAAATACAGGAATTCCAGATTTCGTTGGGAAGATTGTTTAGATAGCGGGCACTGGTGCTTGTTTTAGAATTTAAAAGTATAAAAAGACTGAACTCATGATTAAATTACGATTATCGCTGTTGGGCCTGTTAGTTATCTGTGCCAGCTTTGTTAGCCCGGTCTATGCGGAGACTAAAATCGGCTACGTTAATGCTGTAGAACTCGTCGAAACCGCCCCGCAAGGTCGAAAGGCTTTAAAAGAGCTCGAGGATGAATTTAGTGGGCGTGAACAGGGGCTACTTGCGATACGTGACGAAGCGGTTGCACTTGAACAATCCCTTTCAAAAAATAGCCTTTTGCTGAAAGACTCGGAAAAAACCGAAAAAACCCGAAAACTGGTTGAATTACAAAGACGCTTACAACGTGAACAACGTGAATTAAGTGAAGATTTTAATTTGAGACGAAATGAAGAACTTGCTAAGTTGCAGGTGATCGTCACACAAGCAGTAGTTAAGGTGGCAGAAGATCAAAATTACGATATCGTATTTCAGCAGGCAGTCTGGTTCAAGCCCAGTATTGATATGACGCAGTCTGTGCTGGATTATCTGGAAAAAAATACTAAATAGCCGTTGAGTGAAGGTTGGTATAGCGTGTGTCTGCCTTGAAACTTACCCTGGCACAATTGGCAGATTGTTGCGAAGGACGCATTGTCGGTTCTCATGAGCTCCTGATCGACGGAGTAGCGAATCTTGGGAATGCAGATGAGCGGAAAATCAGCCTGTTTTCTGATAAAAAATACTCATCTGAACTGGCCACTACCGGGGCGGGAGCGGTTATAACCAGCCCCTCTCTGGCGGATCTCGTTCCAGGCAATAAATTGATTGTTGCCAATCCATTATTAGCACTGGCCCGGATTTTACAGGCATTTCATGCAAAACTTTCCAGTCTGCCGGACGCTGAGGAAATTTCAGATCGGGCGTTTCTCGCTCCGGGTGTAAAACTTGGGGAAAAAGTGCGAATCGGCGCAAACGCGGTGGTTTCCAGGAACGCCGTACTGGGTGATCAGGTAAGCATTGGCCCGGGTGTAGTGATTGGAGATGCTGTTCATATTGGTGCGTTTACCAGGATAGACGCAAATGTAACCATATACAATGATTGTCGATTGGGCCGGCGCTGTCATGTTAGTTCCGGGGCGGTGATCGGCGCGGATGGGTTTGGTTTCGCAGAGACATCAGGTAAACAGAGGCCTGAGTGGGTCGCTGTTCCTCAGGTAGCGGGGGTGATCATCGGCGATGATGTGCATATTGGCGCCAATACTACGATCGACAGAGGCAGTCTGGAAGATACAATCATCTCCGATGGTGTGATAATTGATAACCTTGTACAAATTGCGCATAACGTTACGATTGGTCGTCATACCGCTATTGCCGGTTGCGCTGGAATTGCAGGTAGTACCCGCATCGGTGAAAACTGTAAAATAGGCGGGCGAGCGTCAATTCTGGGGCATATTGAAATTTGCGATGACGTGGTGGTGTTTGCCGATAGTTACGTCACTAAATCGATTACTTCGCCCGGTATTTATTCGGCTGCGCTGCCGGCAATGCCGATCAAACAATGGCATAAGTTGGTAGCCCGTCTGAGGCGAGGCTAAAAGTGGTCCGCACTACAATCATAGTTAGCTGTAATAACACCAGGAGATTACCAGATGAGTGAAATCTTAGACATTCACAAAATATTAAAAATATTGCCCCACCGCTACCCCTTTCTACTGGTTGATCGAGTTTTGGATTATGAGATCGAAAAGTCGCTTACCGCGATAAAGAATGTCAGTATCAATGAGCCTTTCTTTGGCGGCCATTTTCCACATCGCCCGGTGTTTCCCGGGGTATTACTTATAGAAGCGATGGCACAAGCTTCTGCGATTCTGGCAAGTTTAGGCATGGACGTAACGGCCGATGAGACCCTGATATATCTTTTTGCCGGTGTAAATAATGTACGCTTTAAAAATCCGGTAGAACCGGGTGACCAGGTTCAGTTAAATGTGGAGCTGACGCGCAAAAAAGGTAAGGTGTGGAAAACATCCGCTACAGCGACGGTAGACGGAATGTTAAGTGCGAGGGCAGACATAACCTTTACCTATAAAATTCTGGATGATTAAATCGGTATGATAGACGAACGTGCGATCGTCCACCCGGATGCTCAAATAGGCGAGAACGTTAAAATCGGCGCTTTTGCAATTATCGAGAATAAGGTCGTGATCGGTGATGGTTGTATCATCGAGCCACATGCCATCGTACGCAACCACACTACGATGGGCAAGGACAATCACATCTTCCAGTTCGCCTCTGTTGGAGAAAAACCCCAGTACAAAGCTCTGACTGAAGGTCAAAGTGAGCTGCGTATTGGTGATCGAAATACTATTCGCGAGAATGTTACTCTGAATCGAGGTACGCCTGAGCATGGTGGTGTAACAACCATCGGCGACGATAACTTTATTATGGCTTATGTACATATAGCACATGATTGTCATGTGGCGAATCAGACTATATTTGCCAATGGTGCCAGCCTGGCTGGCCACGTAAATGTGCATGATTACGCTATTCTGGGCGGGTTTTCTTTAATTCATCAGTTTTGTAATATTGGTGCGCACTGTATTACCGGGATTGGGGCGGTTTGTTTTAAAGATGTACCGCCTTATGTGATCGCGGCGGGTAATCCGTCTGAACCTTTTGGTATCAACAGTCGGGGTCTGCGCCGTCGTGATTTTAAGAAAGACACGATTCTCGTGCTCAAGCATGCTTATAAATTGCTTTATCGAAGTCAACTGGATGTAAAAACAGCCATCGAAGCCATCGATGATCTGGATAGCTGCGAAGAAATTGATATATTGACCCAGTTTTTGAGGGACAGCCAGCGAGGTGTGATACGGCGGAAGGCTGAGCACTAGGCTGTGCGGTTTGCAATTGTCGCAGGTGAACCATCCGGTGATGTGCTGGCAGCGGGACTGATCAGGGAAATTAAAAAACGCGTGCCAAGCGCCACATTTTACGGCATCGGGGGCGAGAAAATGCAGGCGCAAGGGTTCGAAGTATTGTTTTCAATGGATAGTATTGCAGTAATGGGAATTGAATCCGTGCTTAAAGATTTACGGCACATTCTAAAAATTCGTGCATCGCTTCGCGATAAAATCCTGCAGGATAAACCCGATTGTTTCATTGGAGTGGACGTACCAGACTTTAATCTGTCACTGGAAAAACGGATTCGTTCGACCGGGATCAAGGTTATTCACTATGTAAGCCCGTCGGTTTGGGCGTGGCGCGGCTACCGAATCAAGAAAATTAAGCGTGCGGTTGACCACATGCTGACGTTATTCCCGTTCGAAAAACAGTACTACGATCAGCATCAGATTCCCGCCACATTTGTTGGGCACCCGAGCGCAGATAAAGCCTTAAGCATACGTCCCGGGCTTGATATTAGTGAACGCGAACATACGATAGCTTTGTTGCCGGGAAGCCGATCAGCAGAGGTCAAAAGCTTGCTGCCGGTTATGCTGGATGCGGCAAAACTGATTGTTCAGCGTTACCCTGATACTCGCTTTATGCTTCCGTTCGCGAACGAAAAATTGTATGAGCATTACCACAAAAGTGTGATTGATACTGGTTTGCCGGTTCAAGTGATGCTTGGAAACTCTGCGCAGGCGATGGCTTGCTCAAAACTGAGTATTCTGGCTTCAGGTACCGCCGCTCTTGAGGCGATGATGTATGGTTCTGTGATGGTGGTGGTGTATAAAATGGGATGGATTAGCTCTACCCTGTATAACTACTTTAAACACGTGGATCACTTTTCTCTTCCCAACCATTTACTGGATGAACCGCTTATTCCGGAGTTGCAACAGGAAGAGGTTACTGCGGAGAATATTGTTGAAGAAGTGAGCAGGTTTCTGGAAAGACCTGATCTCATGCGTAATTTACAAGCCCAGTTTGAACGTGTTGCACAGACCTTGTACAAAGAAACCGATGTGTTGGCCGCAAGGACCATCCTGGAAGTCATCGCCTGATGGCCGACGTTATAAGTTTAGTGGCCGGTGTTGACGAGGCGGGGCGTGGGCCGCTGGCCGGCCCGGTAGTTGCAGCGGCGGTGGTATTACCATCTCTAATTATCTTGCCCGGACTAACTGATTCAAAACGCCTGTCAGACCGAAAGCGCCAGAGTCTGGAAATACTCATAAAGGAAAAGGCGCTGGCCTGGTCAGTTGCGGAGGCGAGCATCGAAGAAATTGATGAACTTAATATTTTACACGCCACCATGCTGGCTATGCGACGTGCGGTTGCCGGGCTTAAAGTTGCTCCGCAAAAGGTATTGGTCGATGGAAATCGCTGTCCGGATATACCGCAAGAAGTCGAATGTATTGTTAAGGGAGATCTGACGGAACCCTGTATTTCAGCAGCTTCCATTTTGGCAAAACAGTCCAGAGACAGAATGATGATGGCGCTGGATATATTGTACCCACAATACGGCTTTGCCCGCCATAAAGCCTATCCAACTGCACTACATCGACAGGCACTCATTGAATATGGTGCCTGTCCGGCGCATCGGCGCAGTTTTAAGCCTGTGAGAGAGGCGCTTGAACGATGAGCGGTTTCTCGCACCTGCATATTCACACAGAGTATTCCCTGAGTGACAGTACAGTACGGATTTCCAGGTTGATCGATAAAGCGGTTAAAGATGGGATGCCCGCTCTGGCGATTACGGATTTAAATAACGTATACGGGGTCGTCAAATTTTATAAGGCTTGCCTGAACGCGGGTATAAAACCAGTGATCGGGACTGAAGTCTGGGTCGAAAATCCATTGGAACCCGGTTTGTATGACAAACTGGTGTTATTGGCACAGAATAATCAGGGATATATTCAGATTAGTCAGATTTTGACTGAATCGATACTGCGCAATCAACACCTGGGTAAACCCATTGTAAGCCAGGCGAATCTGGTGAAAGTAAACGCGGATCTGATTGCTTTGCTGCATAGCAGCGAAGGCGAGCTGGCGAAACTCATCCACCAGGGCGAGCTCACGGCCGCAGGTTCAGTTTTAGAAAGCTATGCGAAATTATTTGGCGACCGTCTGTATTTTGAAATATCGCGCGTGGGTTTGCCGGCTGAAACTGCCAGCGAAGCGGTATTAATTGATCTGGCAATGAGTTTGTCTGTGCCACTGGTAGCGGTAAATCGCGTTCAATACACCGAAGCAGAAGATTACGCTGCGCACGAGGTTCGCGTGTGTATTCATGATGGGCGCCAACTGGGTGATCCACGTAGGCATAAAAAATTTACGGTAGAGCAATATTTTAAATCGCAGGCGCAAATGCGAGAATTGTTCGTAGATTTACCTGAAGCAATTGAAAATACGTTGCATATAGCGCGCCGCTGTAACGTGTTTTTTAAATTTGGAACGGATTATCTGCCAAATTTCCCGGGGTCTGGTGAGAAGAGTGCGGAACATGTGCTGGAGGAATACGCCCGGGCAGGCCTGGGAGAACGATTGGAGGTGTTAGCGGATGATGCAGAGTTTACACCGCCTGATTATAAAGCGAGACTAAAGCTGGAACTGGATGTTATTAACCAGATGGGTTTTCCCGGGTATTTTCTGATCGTTGCGGATTTTATCCAATGGTCCCGGGAACATAAAATTCCAGTCGGCCCTGGCCGGGGTTCTGGTGCGGGATCGGTGGTGGCCTGGGCGCTAAAAATCACAGACATAGACCCTTTGCAGTATGGTTTGCTGTTTGAGCGTTTTCTAAATCCGGAGCGCGTCTCCATGCCGGATTTTGATATTGATTTTTGCATGGAGGGCCGGGATCGGGTGATCGAATATGTCGCAGAATGCTATGGGCGAAACCAGGTCGCACAAATTATCACCTTTGGCACCATGGCTGCTAAGGCAGTTATTCGGGATGTGGGTCGTGTATTAGGCCACGGCTACGGTTATGTAGACAGTATCGCTAAGCTGATTCCGTTTGAGGTGGGTATAACCCTGGAAAAAGCCTTTAAGCAGGAAAAGGAGTTGCAGGCGCGCTATGATGAAGATGAAGAAGCCGCAGAACTTCTGGATATGGCAAAGCAACTTGAAGGACTATCCCGAAATGTAGGGAAACATGCCGGCGGAGTGGTGATCGCGCCATCAGATTTGACCAATTTCACCGCGCTGTACGCTGATTCAGCTGAAGCACAAGCGGTAACGCAGCTCGATAAAGACGATCTTGAAAGTATCGGCCTGGTAAAGTTTGACTTTCTAGGATTACGCACCCTGACGGTAATTGACTGGGCGGTTGCGTTGGTCAATAAGTTGAATCGCAAAGATGGGCTGGAAGAAATCAGCCTGCCTCAGCAGGCATTTTACGATCACAAAACATTTGAACTGATTAAGAAAGGACGGACGATTGCAGTTTTTCAACTGGAATCCAGCGGAATGCGCGATCTGATATTGCGTTTGCAACCGGATTGTTTTGAAGACTTGATTGCACTGGTGGCACTATATAGACCCGGGCCATTGGATTCAGGCATGGTCGACTCCTACGTGAGCCGTAAGCATGGCCGGGAGAAAGTGGAGTTTCCACATCCTGATACCGCCGCTATACTGGGTGAAACCAATGGTGTCATTCTGTACCAGGAGCAGGTGATGCAAATCGCACAGGTTCTGGCGGGCTATTCTCTGGGCGCGGCAGATTTACTACGGCGTGCAATGGGCAAGAAAAAGCCTGAAGAAATGGCTAAGCAGCGGACCATTTTTGTTGAAGGTGCCGAGAAGAATAGCATTGAAACCAAAACTGCGGAATACATCTTTGATATGATGGAGACCTTTGCGGGTTATGGTTTTAATAAATCACATTCCGCTGCTTACGCGTTATTGTCATTTCAGACTGCCTGGTTAAAGGCTCATCATCCTGCAGCGTATATGGCGGCAACCATGTCAGCTGACATGGATCACACGGACAAGATTGTAGGCCTGATCGCGGATTCAAGAGCAATGGGCTTATCGATCCAGTTTCCCGATATAAACCAAAGTTTTTATAAATTTGAACCCGTCGATGAGGAAACCGTGATGTACGGCCTTGGTGCCATAAAAGGACTGGGTGAATCAGCCATTGAGCTGATTTTACTCGAGCGCGACGAAAAGGGTGTATATCAGGATATATACGATTTTTGTTCTCGTGTGGTTTCACGTAAAGTAAACAAACGCGCAGTGGAGGCAATTATCCGGGCTGGAGGATTTGATGCGATTGACGCTAATCGGGCCCAGCTCATGGCGGACCTTCCCCGGGCGATGGAAATTGCAGATCAGAATAATCAGAATACGAGTGCAGGGCAGAGCGATTTGTTTGGGCTGAGCGTGGCCAGCGTCGTGCCCAAAAAGCGCAGCATTAATGCCTGGAATGAATTACGTCGTTTGAGTGAGGAACGCGAAGCACTGGGATTATACTTGAGCGGGCACCCCTTTGATTACTATCGCCGGGAGTTAGAAACGATATCTGATATGCAGCGCTGCCATAAGGTTGAAAAACAGCTACCTAATGCTGTGATCGCGGGGATGATCGTTGATTTAAGGGTTATCAATACCCGTCGTGGCGATAAAATGGCATTTGTTAGTCTCGATGACGGGATTTCGAGGGTTGAAGTCAGCTTCTTCTCGGAACTGTACGGTTTGTGCCATTCATTGCTTGCTAAGGACAAGATACTCATTATAACCGGCGAATTAAAACGTAAAGAAGGTGGTAAAGAGTTTGAAATCATCGCTCAGAGTGCCTCGGATGTTGAAGCTCTACGCCGGGAAAAACTCCGGGCTATTCGCATTTCAGTAAAATCATTCATGCTGAATCCAGAAAACCTGGCATCTTTTAAACAAACTCTGGCTCAATATACGCAGGGTGGCAACTTGATGATCGAAATGATCTACCAGCGTGAAAACGGGGTGCAGGGTGTCATTCAGCTTGGCGATGAGTGGATGGCTCGAGCATGCGACGAACTATTTGATGAAATTAATCAACTTTTCGGAGCTCAATCCCTTCAATATGTCTACGATACAGGGGAGATCAGAAGCGGCCTGATTTTTCAGGCACCGCCACCCAAATTTAACTACAATCGCCGCGATTCGAACAAACCGCGTGCGTCTGTTTGATCGGTATATAACTAAATGAGCGAAGCCGAGTTTTCCGCTATCGCCCTTAAAGTTTGTCTAACAGGGCTGATAGGCTATATGCTATGGATTATCTATAACGTAGGTAAAGATTCCGGGGCAGGGCGCTATGGCATGATGATCCTGTTTATTGCGCTCGGTGCAGGATTTTTCAGTTTTGTAATGAAAGGCGTCTTGCAATATTTTTTCTCATAGCGATGAATATTTCACACCTGAGGTTTGCTATTACGATGTTAAATGAGGCTAACGATGATCTTAAGATGCGTTCAGATTCGTTGGCAGATTCAGGGCAGGTTTTTGACTTTGAGGTTTCTTCGTGGTGTCAGCCTGAGTTTTTTTAACGCTTTCGCCTTCAAAAGTACAGTTTTGATCAATCGTCAGGTTATTAGAGATTACTTTTCCTCTGAGCATGCCACCCGCCCGGATTTCTACGTTTTCGCAATCAGCGGTACCTTTAAACTTTCCGTTAACCGTTAGTCTGTCTGCTTTAAGATCACCATCGATGGAGCCCGTTTTGCCCACGATGACGATGCCGTCTGCTTCAATTATGCCTTTATGTTTGCCGTCGATCTGAACGGTACATTTTGAGCGTATAATGCCTTCGACTACAGTGCTACTTGAGATATTTGTAGAGTTGGTCTGGATATTTGTTTGCTGATCAGGTTTATTAAAGATTGCCATTGTATGCCTCTTACGTTGGTAAATATTTCCTGGTTGCCGAACTCCCAGATGATAAAATCAGTCGGGTTGTGTGGTTTATCCAGGTATCGAATCTCGTAGTGTAAATGTGGCCCATTTGAACGCCCGGTGTTGCCGGACAGACCAATTAAATCGCCTTTTTGTACCACTTCTCCGGGTTTTACGTTTATTTCTGAGAGATGCGCAAAACGCGTTTCAAATCCAAAGTTATGAGATAAAACGATACGATTGCCGCTCAGTTTACTCGAGTCTGCCGTTTTTACAATACCGTCTGCGGTGGCGAAAACATTGGTTCCTAGCGTGGCTTTCAAATCAATGCCGTTGTGAAAACTGGATTGATTGGTTGTCGGGTGTTTACGTTTTCCGAAGGCGCTGGTCACACCGGAGTTTTCTGTCGGGAAACCATTGGGAATGCTGTCGTGCAAAATTTTCTGCTGATTTACGCTAAGCTTTGCCAATTCAATGCGCTCCATCAGTGCAGTATTCTCGCCGCTATTCTGGCGGGTTTCCAGCCCAATGCTTTCTTCCAGGCTATCTACTCGCCCGTAGAGTTCTTCCAGGTCCAGCTCTTTGGTAGAGAGATGGTCGGAAATGGTTGCCAGGCGATCCAGGATATTGCTATCGATGCTTGAGCTTACACCGCTTATCTCTTCAATTTTCGTTAGTACGACGCTGATGACTTCTTTGTTGACGCGTTCAACTGTTAGTGATTGATGCAGCCTGGAGTTTTTCGAGCTCAACTTGACGAAGGCATCTTCCAGAGAGTCGGTTTGATACTTAATGCCGATGAGTCTGTCATGTTGACTTAATATGTAAATACTGCTGCCAACCAGTACTAGTGTCATTACCAGACTAATGCCGAGCAATAACGGACTGATGAACTTGGGGATTTTAAAGTGTCGCGTATCCCGCTTATCACTTACCGTGATATGGAAGTGCTTGTCTTTTTTATGCGTCGATTCTTTTGGCATGAAAATAAGTTTTTATTCTTGTGGTTGAGTTTAATTACGCGCTGGTAGATGAGCAGTTGCCCCTAACCATAGGTATGAGCCTGGCGCTGGTAATTTTTATGTAACTGCAGTACGTGTTTAACATAGGCCTGTGTCTCTGGAAAAGGGGGAATGCCCTGATATTTTGAGACGGCCGTTTCTCCGGCATTATAAGCAGCCAGAGCCAGGCGTACATCATTCTGATACCGATGCATCAGGTCAGCGAAAAAAGCGATGCCCCCGCGCAGATTATCGTAGGCATTGAACGGGTTATTCACATTGTATGAACTGGCTGTGGCAGGCATTAACTGCATCAAGCCCTGCGCGCCTTTTGGTGAAACCGCCTGTGGATTAAAGCTGGATTCGATGTGGACGATTGCCTTAATCAGAGCACGGTCAAGCTTAAAAGCATCCGCCAGGTCAAATATCGTCTGGTCAAACTCGGTCTCACGGGTGTTCAGTTTTCGCTTTGTCAGCTTGTAATGCGCCGGGCCTAAAATCTCTATCTGACTGGTTGGGGTGTATGATTTGACAAGCTTCAGACCAGGGTCAGTGCTTTTAACGTTGGTAATAACGCTGGAACCATTCTGATCCTTATAGACGAACACTGTTTGTGCACCTACATTACTAACAAGCGCAAAACCAAGCAAACTCAATAAGATGGAGCGATGAATTAACATATAGGTCGAACTGGTTATGGCGGGCTAGCATATCAGTTTTCAAACTGATTAGCTATGCGGCGGCTTCATTTGCTTGTGTAATACGCCAGGACGCTTATCCTGTGTTGTGCTGCCAGACCTGCGGAGCGCCTATAGATTGGTGAGCTGAATTAAAAAGCCTGCGAACAAGGCGAGCAGCGCAACGCCTTCCAGGCTCTGGATTTTACGATCGTTCATAACAACGTATAGCAGCGCATAACTTGCGACCGCGAAGATCAATAGATAGTTGAGTAGAGCGCCGCTCATTTCGATTGGTTTAAACAGGGCAATCACACCAAAAATGCCCAGGTAGTCGAATATGTTAGAACCAATAATTTCACCAAACAGGCTGTCGGTATTGTTTTTTCGAACCAGCATAATCGCGGTGGCAATTTCCGGTATCGAGGTGCCGATTGCGAGCAGGCTGGTGGCGAGTTTAGCGCTGGATAGCCCCAATAAATCAGCGCCATTTGATAGCGAGGACACGACAAAATCGCCGGATAAAAACAGACACACCAGATTGATCACAAGCAGCCCCGTCATTAACGCCATAGGTTGTTTGTTATTAACGGGCTCGTGCATTTCATCCGGTAACTCAATCGTGGCATCATTCGCATATACAATGTTATAGCGCAGGTAAAAGCCCAGCACGACAAGCAAAATGCCTCCTTCAAGCCGGCCTAGCACGCCATCAAAAAAACCAAAACTTGTGATGAGTACCGCAGCGAGAAAAACGCTCATCTGCGTAGACAGAACTTCCCGGTGCACTTCCAGTGGTTGTTTGGCGACTATGGCGGCGATGCCTATACCTAGAAGGCAATTTGCAATAACGGTGCCAATTACATTGCCGACCACCATTTCGGGCTGGTTTTGCATCGCGGCACTGATAGACGAAAATAATTCTGGTGCAGAGGTGCCGATGGCAATAATCAGAATACCTGTATTAAGTTTGCTCAAGCCCAGGCGTTCTCCGACGATTACCGCCATATCGGTAAACACATCTGCGGCGCGTACCAGGAGAATCAGGCTGAGGGTAAACAATGCGATTTCTACCACCAGGCCTGGCAAGCTACCCCGTAGCAGAACTAGAACGAACCCCGCCGCAATGCCTAGAATATTGATCAGGCTGTTTATTTTGTACTGAGAGTAGCTGGTTTCAGAAAGCATAGGAGTTGAAGTGGTGGTTAATTAATTGGCTGATGTCTAGCGTAAGCGCTCGAGGTGGTCTTTTGCTTTAAGGTGGTCCTGGTCAGCCGCCAGTTGCATCCAGTATAGGGCCAGGGTTTCGTTTTTGCCGGTCTGTTCGCCTTCGATGTAATATAAAGCGAGCTGGTATTGGGCATGGGAAAGCTTTTGTTTGGCGCTTAGTTGAGTAAAATGATATGCGCGAGTAAAGTCCTGATCGACGCCCCGGCCTTCTCGATACAGGCGTGATAGCTGGTATTGTGCGATGGCATTGCCCAGATCAGCTGCTTTTTTCCAGTGAGAATAGGCGTTTTCATATTCCTGCAGTTGGTATGCGCTGGCTGCGCGTTCCAGCAGATTATTTATCAACGGGTCCGGATCTGTATTTGGGGTTTCGAGTGGCCGGGCGGATTGCATTGCGTTCTGCTGCGGGAGGATTGTCTCCAGAAAGTCGCTAGCTTGAGTATTACCGGCATCGCTGGATTTTCTAAACCATTTTATCGCTGCATCGGTGTCCTGGTACGCGCCATCTTCACTCCACAACAGGGCGCCAAGATTATACTGAGCCTGAGCGTGCCCCTGGCGCGCCGCGCGCTCCCACCAGATGCGCGCCTGTTCCTCGTCTTTTGCAACACCTCTGCCACTATAGTAGGCCAATGCGAGCTTATGTTGCCCGATTGCCAGCCCGGCGTCGGCTGCGTGTCTGAATAAATCAACCGCACGGGCGGGGTCGGACGGGCCGCCTATGCCTTTAGATAGCAACAAAGCAAGGTTAAAGCTGGCACTGATGTTGCCGCCGGCCGCGCTTTCTTCCCAGTAGCGGCGGGCCTGTTCAAAGTTCTGATTCTGATACGCCTGTACACCCAGCTCGTAACCAGATTCAGCCCGGGCAATAGGCGTAAAGCTACACAGGCTGGCAGCGAAGAATAAAATCCTGAGTTGTTTTTTGAGGTTTGTTTCGCGGGTTTGCACGGTATAAATGAGGCCGGGTTGCTGAGTGAAAAACAGGCGCAATTATACGCAATTTGAGCCTGACCGTGGCTGTGTTTGGCGGGCGCGCTATGTTAAACTTCACGCCATACTATTATGCGTTTATTTGCCTGAATACGGCGCCGCTACTTACCTGCGCATTGGCTTACAGGCCAGACGCATCCACAACCCATTTTGTTGCTTTAATATATGACAGACCAAATAATCGCCAAAGAGATATTTTCCGCAAATATAGAGCAGGAAATGCGCCAGTCGTACCTTGATTATGCGATGAGCGTCATTGTAGGGCGTGCGCTGCCGGATGTGCGCGATGGTTTGAAACCAGTACATCGGCGCGTACTTTACGCGATGGAAGAACTGGGCAATGCCTGGAATAAGCCGTATAAAAAATCCGCGCGTGTAGTCGGCGATGTGATTGGTAAATATCATCCGCATGGTGATACCGCTGTGTACGACACAATCGTACGCATGGCGCAGGGGTTTTCGATGCGCTATCCGCTGATTGATGGCCAGGGTAACTTTGGCTCAGTGGATGGTGATGCGCCGGCCGCAATGCGATATACCGAAATTCGCCTGTCTAAACTGGCGCACGAACTGCTGGCGGATCTTGGCAAAGAAACGGTAGATTTTGGTCCCAACTATGACGAAACTGAAACCCAGCCGCTGGTGTTACCTACGCGTATTCCCGGCTTGCTGGTTAATGGTTCGACGGGTATTGCTGTGGGCATGGCAACCAATATTCCACCGCATAACCTGAATGAGGTTATTGATGCCTGTTTGTTATTAATCGATGAACCTGATACTGGTATTGATGTTTTGATGCAGCATATTCCCGGGCCGGATTTTCCCACCAGCGGAATTATCGTTGGCACCGCCGGCATCAAAGAAGCCTATCAAACGGGCAGGGGCCGGGCCTATGTTCGTTCTCGCACGCATATAGAGGAAAGAGATAAAGCCGGGCGCGAATCAATTGTAGTTACGGAGCTGCCTTATCAGGTCAATAAAGCGCGCCTGATGGAAAAAATTGCGGATCTGGTCAAAAACAAAAACCTCGACGGCATTACCGCGATTCGCGATGAATCTGATAAAGATGGAATGCGCATGGTGATCGAGTTGCGTCGCGGCGAACCTTCTGAGGTTGTGCTGAATCA
>JAUVBY010000100.1 GCA_030590945.1 Gammaproteobacteria bacterium
ATAGCTTTGTAGGGGGGATAAGCGCAGCGCATCCACCTTTATTTGATGCCTTATTGGTGGATGCGCTGCGCTTATCCCCCCTACTTTGAGTCTTATAGGCATTAACTTATTTAAGCGCCAGCTCAAACACCGCTTCAAACATCTCAGGCGTAAGACGTTTGGTCTGGGTATTGTAACGGCTACAATGATAGCTGGAAATCAGACGCAGGCCCGAGGGCAAGGTATAATCCGACAGGTGTGCAAAGGGATACTTTGACAATACCAGGCCCTGGGTTTTGAGGACGGCGCGATGCGCAATACCGCCAAGCGCGATCAGGGTTTTCACTTTCTTGTCCGTGAATTCGTTTTTAAGGTACTCGCGACAGGTGTCGGTCTCCTGCGTGGTGGGTTTATTTTCGGGCGGCAGGCACTTAACCGCATTAATGATGCGAATATTATTGAGCAACAGGCCATCATCCGCATGAGCGCCGGTGGGCTGTGAGGCAAGTCCAAATTTATGCAGCGTCTGATATAACAATAAACCCGCGTGATCACCGGTAAACGGGCGACCACTGGCATTCGCGCCATGCTTGCCTGGCGCCAGGCCAATGAGTAACATTTCAGCATCCGGATCACCAAAAGGTGGCACGGGTTTACAATAGTAGTCCGGGAACTCGGCTTTTACCGCATCCAGGAAGTTCGCCAGACGCTCACATTTGCGGCACTCAATGTCAAAGCGGTTCGAGCGCCTATTGATGATCTGCTCCTGAGTCATTAAACTCCCTCCGTTAATTTTTTGCGCACGAAGGCGCCTGTATTATGAAAATATCTGCTTTTGAAGTTCGAATTGGTCATTTGATTGAATATAAAAATAAACTATGGCGCGTGCTCAAGAAAAGCCACGTAAAACCCGGTAAGGGTGGTGCGTTTGTCCAGCTTGAGATGAAGTCCTTAGATGGTACCAAATTGAACGAACGATTTCGCTCTGATGATAAGGTTGAAAAAGCGCACGTAGAACCACGTAAAATGCAGTTTTTGTATCAGGAAGGTGATGGCTACATTTTTATGGACCTGGAAAACTACGAGCAGACCACCATCCTGGCCGAAGACCTGGGCGACCAGACCCTGTATTTGCTGCCGAATACCGATGTGCAGGTGAACTTTAATAATGACGAACCCATTGGTGTGGATTTGCCCAATAATGTGGTTCTGCAAATAGTCGAAACCGAAGTGGCAATAAAAGGCCAGACTGCAACCAGCAGCGGCAAGCCGGCCGTGCTGGAAACCGGCCTGAAAGTCACGGTTCCGCAGTTTGTGAATGTGGATGAGCGGATTAAAGTAAATACCGAGACCGGGCTTTATGTAGAACGGGCGGATTGAACTAATATTGTTATTTTACTCCCCCTTTGAAAAAGGGGGCTGGGGGGATTTAAATACACTGCAAATCCCCCTCTATCCCCCTTTGTTAAAGGGGGAGGTTTATGTATAAATTTGGAAATTAATATGCCCTTAGCTGAAGAAATCTTTAAAGCCTATGACATCCGCGGTATCGTGGATCAGTCCTTAACCATTGAAACCGTTACCCTGATCGGCCGCGCGCTGGGCAGCATTGCGCAGGAAGCCGGTGTAAGCAGCATGGTGATCGGGCGCGACGGACGGTTGTCGGGTCCTAAATTTTCTGAAGCGCTTGCTGAAGGCATGCTCTCCAGCGGTATCGATGTAATCGACATCGGCTGCGTGCCCACACCGGCATTATATTTTGCGACCTACGAGCTTGGCACTGGCTCAGGGGTTGAGATTACCGGTAGCCACAACCCGCCTGAATACAATGGTTTGAAGATGATGGTCGATGGCGTCACGCTGTCTGGCGAGCAGATACAGGCCGTCAAGCAACGCATTCTGGACGCGGATTTTAAAACCGGCCAGGGTACGCTGACCCGCGTGGAAATGCTGGATAGATATCAAAAGCGTATCATCTCCGATATCAAACTTGCACGACCCATGAAAGTGGTTATTGATTGCGGTAATGGCGTGGCCGGCGCGGTGGCCACGGATATTTTTAGAGGCATCGGCTGTGAAGTCACCGAATTATTCTGTGAAGTCGATGGCACCTTTCCCAATCATCACCCGGACCCCAGCCAGGCCGAGAACCTGGTTGACCTGATCAATGCAGTGCGTGACACAGACAGCGAATTTGGCATGGCCTTTGACGGTGATGGCGATCGCCTCGGCATCGTAAGCAAAGAGGGCGATATCATCTGGCCGGATCGGCAAATGATCCTGTTTGCGCGTGATGTGCTTAGCCGCAACCCCGGAGCAGAAATTATTTTTGACGTGAAATGCACGCGCACCTTGCCCGCTGCCATTGAAGCGGCCGGTGGCAAAGCCACCATGTGGAAAACCGGGCATTCTTTTATCAAAGCCAAACTCAAGGAAACCGGCGCTGCCATGGCGGGTGAAATGAGCGGGCACATCTTTTTCAATGAACGCTGGTACGGCTTTGACGATGGCGTGTACGCGGGCGTTCGATTGTGTGAGTTGCTATCGCGCATGGAGAAAACACCGAGTGAGATCTTTGCGGCTTTGCCCGATACCATCAACACACCTGAACTTCGCCTGGAATTTGAAGAAGGCGAGCACTATAAATTCATCGAGAAATTACAGGCACTGGCTAAATTTAATACGGGCACCGTACACACCATGGATGGTCTGCGCGTTGATTTTGAGAAAGGATTTGGGCTGGTGCGTGCATCTAACACCACACCCATGCTGATTATGCGTTTTGAAGCGGATGATGAAGCAACGCTGAAGGATATTCAGGAACAGTTTCGGGCGGTGTTGCTGAAAGTTGATCCAGCGGTTAAATTACCATTTTAGGTTTATTGGTGGATGCGCTCCGCTTATCACACCCTACTGCAGGCCTCGAATGTAGGGTGTGATAAGCGGAGCGCATCCACCTTCTGAATTTCCGTGTCCTTTTATGGCTTATACGTTAAAGCGAAAATGCAGTACATCGCCGTCCTTCACGATGTAATCTTTGCCTTCCAGGCGTAATTTACCGGCTTCCTTGGCACCCTGCTCGCCCTCATACTGAATGAAATCATCATAGGCGATGGTCTCTGCACGAATAAAGCCACGCTCAAAATCAGTGTGAATTACACCCGCCGCCTGGGGAGCAGTGGCATTTTTTCGAACCGTCCAGGCGCGTACTTCCTTGACACCGGCGGTGAAGTAAGTAATCAGGTCCAGTAGCTTATAACCGGCAAAAATCATTCGATTCAGACCCGGTTCTTCGAGACCCATTTCTTCCAGGAACATCACCTGCTCTTCGTCATCCAGCGTGGAGAGTTCCTGTTCAATCTCGGCACAGATCGCCACTACTTCGGCATTCTCGCTTTTTGCGTGTTCGATAATCGCATCCAGGTGCGGATTGTTTTCAAATCCCTGTTCATCGACGTTCGCCACGTACAAAGTGGGCTTGGAGGTAATAAAAAATGTATGCTTTAGCAGAGCCTGCTGATCGTCACCCAGATCCATGGTGCGCACGAGCTTACCTTCATTCAAGTGTGCTTGAACAGATTCCAGAAATGCAGCGAGCTTTATTTGCTCCTTGTCGCCGGATTTAGCTGCTTTTTGCGCTTTCTGCAGAGATTTTTCCACGCTTTCCATATCTGCGAGCACCAGTTCTGTATTGATGGTGTCGATATCGGAAATCGGGTCAATTTTGTTGGCAACGTGGGTAATATTACTGTCTTCAAAGGCGCGGACTACGTGCGCAATCGCATCGGTTTCACGAATATGCGACAAAAATCGATTGCCCAGACCTTCGCCTTTGGAAGCACCTTCGACCAGGCCGGCAATATCTACGAACTCGATGGTAGTCGGCAAAATACGTTGTGGATTAACGAATTTCGCGATGGCATCCATGCGCGTGTCCGGTACGTCCACCATGCCAACATTTGGATCAATGGTACAAAATGCGTAGTTAGCTGCCTGCGCTGAAGTTGATTTCGTCAGGGCGTTGAACAAAGTGGATTTACCCACATTTGGTAAGCCGACAATTCCACATTTGAAACCCATTTTTTTTACCTTTTATCACTGTTTCTTGATTGAAACGTCATGCCCGCTAGCGCGTACTACTATCCAGAAAAAATGCCATTCCCGCGTAGGCGGGAATCCATAACCCTGTTTCTGACGGTATTACGGATCCCCGCATTCGCGAGGATGACGTTCGAGTTAATAAAGGTGGATGCGCCCGCGGGCTTATCCCCCCTACAGATTAAGCAGACCACGCTAAACCGTATGCAATTCATTCATGGCTTTACTGAAATCACCATCAAGAATCTGCGGCAAAACCGCTAACGCTTTATCCAGGCTGGCATCGATCAATTGTGCTTCTGCCGGACCGGGTCTATTCAACACGTAGGAAACCACTTTTGATTTGTCACCCGGATGCCCTACGCCCACGCGCAGGCGATGGAAATCTTTGCTACTCAGCAATCTAAGGATGTCACGCAGGCCATTGTGGCCACCGTGACCGCCGCCTGTTTTAAATTTCGTGGTGCCGGGCAATAAATCAATTTCATCGTGCACCACCAGGATCTCTTCCGGCGCTATCTGATAAAACTTGGCAAATGGCACCAGAGCCTCGCCACTTTTATTCATATAGGTTTGTGGTGCGATTACGCGTACCAGCTGCCCATTGTGACGAAAATCGCCTACCAGTGATTTAAAACGGCTATTCAAGCTTAAACCCACATTCTCGGCAGCGCTCAACTTGCCTAAAAACCAAAACCCGGCATTATGCCGGGTTTGAGCATACTGATCGCCGGGGTTGCCCAGCGCACAGATAAGCTTAATCAATGTAAGGCACCTGCCTGATTTAAGCGGTGTTAAGCCAGATAAGCGCCGGAGGATTACTCCTCTTTGCCGTCGCTATCTTCTTCAGAGGCACCGTCTTCAGCAGCACCCTCTTCACCCTCAACACCTTCAACAGCATCTTCTTCCACAGGTTCAGCTTCAGCTTGCGGCGCAGCAATATGTACCACCATTTGCTCTGCATCACCGTCTGAGTTCAGAATCTGACTCTCTACGCCTTCAGGCAATACAATCTCGCCAAGGCTGATCGAATCACCCAGGCGCATAGTGCTGATATCGATTGCGATATATTCAGGCAGATCAGCCGGCAAACAGACGATGTCGAGATCATTCATGATGCGCGAGATAATACCACCATCAATACTCAGGCCTTCACATTCTTCTTCACCGGTAAAGTGAAGCGGTACGGTCATGCTGAGTTTTTCTTTACGACTTACGCGCTGAAAATCAACGTGCATGATTTTTACGTCCGATGCTGGATGTACATCGTAATCACGCAGAATGACTTTTTCAGATGTGCCATCAATTTTCAGTTCCAGAATCGAGCTGTGAAAGGCTTCTTCTTCCAGGCTGTGCAGAATCTTGTTGTGATCCATCTTGATGTTGACGTTGGTATCTTCACCGCCATATACAATACCCGGCACCAGGCCTTCGCGACGCATGCGACGCACAGCAGAGGTACTACTTCTTACGCGGCTTTCCGCATCAATTACAATATTACTCATTGGTCTATCTCTTCAATATAGATTAAGTCTGTCGAGCGGCCGACCGGGCTATTCAACAAACAAGTTACTTATCGAATCGCCCAATGCGATTCTTCTAATGGCCTCAGCCAAAATCTCTGCGATGCTCAGCTGGCGGATTTTACCACAGGCCAACGCTTCACGACTCAACGGTATGGTGTTCGTCACCAACAATTCATCCAGTTGCGAATCCGTGATTCGCTGGATCGCCGGCCCGGACAATACCGGATGCGTACAACAGGCCAGAACCCTGACCGCGCCGTGCGCTTTCAGTGCACTCGCCGCTTCACAGAGCGTATTCGCCGTATCGACCATATCATCCATCAATACGCAGGTACGCCCTTCCACGTTACCGATAATGTGCATCACCTTGGCCACATTGGCCTTGGGTCGGCGTTTATCGATAATTGCCAAATCGGTCTCCAGTTGCTTGGCCATAGCGCGCGCGCGCACCACACCGCCCACATCCGGGGACACCACCATCAGATTTGTAATCTGCTGGCGATATAAATCGCTGATCAGCACCGGCCCGCCGTAAATATTATCGGCCGGGATGGAGAAAAACCCCTGGATCTGATCCGCATGTAAATCCATGGTCAGCACGTGCGTTGCACCCGCCGAGCCCAACATCTTGGCAACCAGTTTCGCGGTGATCGCGACCCGCGCCGTACGCGGGCGCCGATCCTGACGGGCATAGCCCATGTACGGCATCACCGCAATAATGCGATTGGCCGATGCGCGTTTTAGCGCATCAATCATAATCAGCAACTCCATCAAGTTGTCGTTGCTCGGCGCGCAGGTTGGTTGAATGACAAAAACATCGCGCATGCGCACGTTTTCCATCAATTCAACACTGATCTCGCCATCGCTGAAAGTTGACACCTGGGCTTTACCAATTGGTAAACCTAAGCGTGACACGACATCCCGACTTAAATCAGGGTTAGCATTGCCGGAAAATATAATAATATCTTCCAGTTCATCGCCGTTTCTTATGTCGCCAATCATCATTCTGCCGGTTGAGGGTTAACACCGCACCGCTACCTGATACAACACACTGCACCCGATAAAAATATGGCTGGGGTACCAGGATTCGAACCTGGGAATGCTGGAATCAAAATCCAGTGCCTTACCGCTTGGCGATACCCCAATTGTTTATATCAATAATGTGGGTGGCATAGCAGGCTATGCGCCACAAAACCATCAACGCCTTCAGGCCGTTGATGTAATATTCTCTTAGCCGCTTCGAGTTTATCACAGGCGAGAAACACACTCGCGCCTGTGCCGCTCATTCGTGCATCTCCAAAATTTCGGAGCCATTTCAGCGCCTGATCTACCTCTGGATACAGACGACACGTTACCGCTTCCAGATCATTTAAAAGCACCGGCGGTAAAGAACCGCGTATTGTCTTTATTGGGGTGTCGCGTGTCAATGAGGAATCGGAAAAAATTTGCGCTGTGGAGACATGTATTTGGGGTATAAGCACGCAATAGACCTGTTTTGGCACTTCAAGCGGAAAAAACTTATCGCCTACACCCTCGGCAAGCGTAGTTTTACCGTGTATAAAAACCGGAACATCGGCGCCTAATTGGCGCCCCAGGCCCATCAAGGTCTCGCGCGACAAATTGGTTTCCCAAATCCGATTCAATGCTACCAAAGTAGTCGCTGCATCTGAACTACCGCCCCCCAGGCCGGCACCCGTCGGGAGTTTTTTGCTCAAGTAAATTCTTGCACCCAGAGAAAGTTTGCAATGAGTCTGGAGTAATTTCGCCGCTTTAACGCAAAGGTCTTCTTCGGGTAAATCGACCACCCTGTAATCACCGCTTTTCGCAGGAGTATCAACTCGCGTAATTTCACCACTCTTATTGGGTTCAAACTGCAGCGTGTCAGCAAAATCCAGAAATACGAAGGCTGTTTGCAGCATGTGGTAGCCGTCTTCACGGCGCCCTGTGACATGTAAAAAAAGGTTCAGCTTGGCCGGCGCCGACCAGGTCTCGGGTACCAAATTTTCGTTAGTCACTATGGAAGCCAGGACTTAATGATTAAACGAATAAAAAAATCTTCGCCCAGATACTCACCCTTTTTATTGTAAACACGTAACGTCCCGGGCAAAGCGTTAAGCTCAATCTCACTCGGAACCTGCGCTTGCCGGCCATCCGCAACGGAAACCATCTGATAGGCCGGATAACTCACCTGCCAGCCCGAATCGTTCATGCGCAACACTCGGCCCTCGTCATCCCACTCCATTTTCGCCCCGGGTTTCGCAGGTAAGCCACGCAGCCATGCGGGCAACTGATCAAACGGTAGCGGCCAACCCAGGCGTTGCTCTATCAACGTTGCCACCGAATCGCCACGACTATCACCGCCTTTGGTATCTTTCAGGCGCGCGCCGTTTGCATCCTCATCAATAACCACGCGACCACCACCAAGCGGGCCATAGAGTTCAATATGCTGAGTCTGCTCCTCCCTGTCCCAACGCAAACTCGCATGCCCACCCTTGTTACCGGCTTTGACCGCTATTTTTCCCTTAACTTTCCAGCCTGAGATGGCTAACACCGAATCGCGATGCGCCTCCCAGCGTGCCTGAATTTCTGCGCTTCTCTGGTCATCTACATCTTCCAGCGGGCTCTGGTGGACCGCACAGGCATTTAACAGGAGCACAAGCAGCAATAAAAAAAACTGCTTTATGCTTCTCCCTTTAGCAAAGGGAGACTGAGAGGGGTTTGAAATAGTCATGGCGCCCTTATGATTCATTCCCATTTTGCCGTTTTAAATCTCCCCCAACCCCTCTTTTACAAAGAGGGGAGTTTAGCTGATTAGAGATGCGGGTGATCCCGTCATGGAATCGTCCGATGACAATGAAAAATCGCTTTATGCTTCTCCCTTTAACAAAGGGAGACTGAGAGGGATTTGAAATAGTCATGGCGCCCTTATCATTCATTCCCGTTTTATCGCTTTAAATCTCCCCCAACCCCTCTTTTACAAAGAGGGGAGTTTTGCTGATTTTCGCCAGCCCATTTACATCTTCCAGCGGGCTCTGGTGGACAGCACAACTCTAAAGACTATACACAAAATTTAGAATTCCCAAATTCCGATATAGAAATCAGTGCAATTCCACAAATACTTCAGGGTGTTGCTCAGCAATGCGAAGTAGTGCTACAGCTGGCCCTTGCGGGACTCTACGACCCTTTATGCTTCCCACTTTTACAAAGGGGGACTGAGGGGGATTTGAAATATTCATGGTGTGCTTATAATTCATCCTCGTTTTACCACCTTAAATCTCCCCCAACCCCTCTTTTACAAGCAGTTGCAAAAACCCCAGACTATGTAGCGCGCAGGCTAGTACCTGATTCTAAACTGGTAGGGGGTGACGCGAATCTCATGAATGGTGAGTTTGTTCAGTGTCTCGAGCGGGTCAATGCGAATAAATCGACAGGATTTTCCATCAAAGTCCATGTCCAGCCTGACATCGTGCCGGCCCTTTGCGTAGCGCAGGTGTTTTTCATGATTGAACTTAAAGCCGTTTCCTAGATCGTAAAAAACCCGTAATACACCTTTTTCTTCAGCCGTAAAATCGATTTCAATGGCTGCGTTACGCGAAATGCGCTTGCAGACGTCCGCGCTTAGAAACAGCATCGGGTCGGAACCGGTGGCGGTGATTGCAAGCCCCGTATCACCTCGCTCCAGCTCCATATTGCGTACATCCTCCAGTTTAATCGAATCCAGGTCGATCACGATTGTCTTCTTTTGATAGATGCGCAGCTCATCGGGCAGATAATAGTTTTTCACCGTGGTCATTATCACAAAACCGGAAACTGTTGCGCTACCCAGCGCAAAGACCACTAAAACCAGGTATCGAAAATGCCATTGCTGTGTTTCGGTCAAGCGTAGCTGTATGCCTGTTAAGCCGTACGCCAGCATTAGTACAAACACCCCGCCTGCCGCGAGCACGTATTTCCCCTGGAACTGTATGTCTACATACGCCACGAAATAAGCATAAAACAGGTAACTTAATGCGAGCCAGGATGATAATACAAGGATTAGTACGGCTAACGGAAGGTCGCGAAAAATGACGCTTTTAATGCTGGCATATATCAGCGACAGCAGGCCGCCGAGCAGCGGTATCCAGAAAAATTTGTACACAAAGGGGTAGGTGCTTAATTCAAGTTGGCCAAAGTTGGCAATAGAATTATTTATGGTCGCATCCCAATAATCCGTGTTGTTAATAAACCCCCAGATACCGATTCCGTATTTATGGAAGGTGCCATTCTGGTTTGAATTGACGACCGTGGCGTGCTGCGCAATCGACTCAAGCATAATCTTGCGCTGGAAAGGATCATCAAAACCATAGACGATAACGTTATTGAGTAACCACCAACCTCCCGCAATCAGGAAAACAATAATACCCAGCATGACATCCGGCGCGCGTAAACGAAAACGTTGAGAAATCATCAGGTAGAGCAGATAAAGCCCCAGCGCTGGAATCGCGGCATAAATCGTCGGTTTATTGAAGGAGATGAAGCCAATCGTAAAGGCAAATAAAAGCAATAAACCGCGGCTGAGTTTGAAGCGATAAGCTATCACAAAGCACAGCAATGTAAGCGCCCCTGCTAGAATCGCCCCCGCATCATCGTTATGATAGGATGCCAGGTAAATCATTTGCGGTAGGAAGGCGAAGCTCGCGGTGGCGGCCAAGGACACAGCAAGTCTCTGAGTGAACAGGTAACAGGCGAGAAAGATCAGGCCCATTGCCAGCGCGATGTTTATCGCTGACGCAAAGCGAAAGCTTTTTAAAACCTCAATTTGCGGGTTCAGGTTCGCGACGAATGCAGCGAAGATGTAATTAAATGGCTGACGGGCCACACGCGTGCCGCCGTAGCCCGACCAGGGGACTATATCTGTATCGTCCGGCAATACCGCCAGACGTTTGTGTTGCAGATAAAATTTAGTTGCGCTTGCGGTAGCTCCTTCATCCGGGGCGGTATAATCAGGTAGTTGTTGGCCGCACCAGGCATAAAAAAGCGTGAGTAGAACGACGAAGAACAGGCAAAGCGTGAGCGCGGAAGCAAGTCGATTGTTGTTCTGGGGCATTATCCTGGGTTCCCTGCTAGGAGTCTGTCGGGTTTGGCTGTTCTGGAGCAAAAATCACGAGATTGAATAAAATGAGTTTATTATGTGAGGACACTACTGTCCGGTTAAAGCGTCATTCCCGCGAAGGCGGGAATCCATAAGCCTGTTTCTGACGGTATTATGGATCCCCGCATACGCGAGGATGACGATAAAACGGGATTTGGGTTTTAAGTCTCTAAA
>JAUVBY010000132.1 GCA_030590945.1 Gammaproteobacteria bacterium
CGTAAAGCCGTTGCCCTGATTTCCGGCGGCCTGGATTCGATGCTGGCAGCCAAAGTAATGCTGGAACAGGGCATTCACGTCGAAGGCATTAATTTTTTCACCGGCTTTTGTGTAGAAGGCCATACGCACGCGATCCGTAACAAGGACCAGGAAAAGAAAGAAAAAAAACGCAACAATGCGCTGTGGACAGCCGAACAGCTGGGGATCAAGCTGCACATTATCGATATTATCGAGCCTTATAAAGATGTGGTGCTAAACCCTAAACACGGCTACGGCGCTAACCTGAACCCCTGCCTGGATTGTAAGATCTTTATGGTCAGGGAGGCGCACAAATGGATGCTGGAAAATGACTTTGATTTCATTATTACCGGCGAAGTGGTCGGCCAGCGACCCAAATCTCAGCGCAAGGAGACGATGCCTATCGTGCAAAAAGAATCGGGGATTCATGATCTGCTACTGCGCCCGCTGTGCGCACATAATCTACCCGAAACCCTGCCCGAACGCGAAGGCTGGGTCGATCGCGAAAAACTGAAAGACTTCCACGGCCGTAACCGCAAGCCGCAAATGGCGCTGGCCAAAGATTTCGGCATCGACGATTACGCCCAGCCTGCGGGAGGCTGTTGCTTTTTGACCGACGCAAATTACTCGTCAAAGCTGCAGGATATGTGGAACCACCGCCCTTCCCGCGACTACACGCTGGACGACATTATCCTGCTAAAAGTTGGCCGGCATATTCGCCCGCGCGAGAATTTTAAGCTCATCGTGGCGCGCGATGCCGGCGAAACACGTTATCTCGGGGGTTATAAAAAACAGTTCAAACACCTGATTATGCGTTCGCACTCCGGGCCGCTTACCCTGCTTGAAGGCGACGAGCTAAGCGAACAGGACATCCAGTTGGCCGCCGCCATTGCGGCTCGTTATGGCCAGGGCCGCGATGCCGACGAGGTGGAATTTGAATACGGTGAATCACAAAAAGAGGCCCTTACGTTTAGCATCAAGCCCCTGCCCGCTGACGAGATTCAACCCACCTGGCTGGTATGAAATCACAAAGCGAAGATATTATCGAGCTCGACGCGCGCAACCTGATGTGCCCTCTGCCCGTCATTCGCGCGCAGGATAGAATCAAAACCCTGCATCCCGGACAGCGCCTGAATGTGATCTGCAGCGACCCCGGAGCGCTGAATGATATCCCCGCCTGGTGTAGAATAAACGGGCATCGGGTGATTTCCACCCGACACGATGAATACACAATTGAGGTACTCGTTGAAGTAGGTGACTCTTAAACCAGATTATGCGCAAATCATTCAAGGCAGGTTCAGACAATTTCGATTACATTATGGGCTTAGATTCAAGCCCTTACACGATTATCGAATGCCTGCCCTGAACCCTTTCAATAATACGCTGCGATTTGCGCGATTTATTCTGCTGTTAGGTGCAACTCTGTCCGGGCAAAGTCTGGCACTGGATCCAGATGGCGCCCCGCCGCTGCAGGAAAATTTACGTTCGCAGGCCAGCGTCGATGAAATCGCACGCAAAATCAATCAGCAGCCACAGTGGCGAATTCTCGCCGCCGAACCCATGGTTGAAGATCAGAAAGTCATGTACCGCTTCAAAGTGCTCAATGAAAACCATGGGCGCGTTGAAATCATCGTGATCGACCCGGAGCAACCGGAACTCGAACAGTTTAATATCAATACAAACGAAACCGACTAATTATGCGCCTGTTACTTGTTGAAGACGAACCCGTTTTACGCGACCAGCTCGCCAACCGACTGCGTCAGGATGGTTATGCCGTCGATACGGCGGAGGATGGCGAAGAAGGCTTGTTTTATGCGGGCGAATACCCGATTGACCTCGCCATTGTGGATTTGGGCCTGCCCAAATTATCCGGCATCGAGCTGATACAACGCCTGCGACAGCAGGGAAAAGATGTGCCCGTACTCATACTCACCGCGCGCAATAAATGGCAGGATAAAGTCGAAGGCCTGGAATCGGGCGCAGACGATTATCTCGCCAAACCTTTTCACTACGAAGAACTCGCGGCCCGGGTTAAAGCCTTGATACGCCGCGCAGCCGGACAGGCGGACCCAACCATTTCCGTAGGCGATGTGAGCCTGAATAGTGTCACGCAGGACGTGAGCCACCACGGTGTATCGCTAGACCTGACCGCCTATGAATATCGCCTGTTGCACTACCTGATGCTCAATGCGGGCAAGGTAATTTCCAAAATGGAACTAACTGATCACTTATACGAAGAGGATACCGACCGGGATAGCAACGTGATCGAGGTATTCATCCGGCGCCTGCGTAAAAAACTCGATCCGGACGGCACCCTCGAGCCCATCGAAACCTTGCGCGGCCGTGGATATCGTTACGTAACGGAATAATTCGCCGGGGTTAAATAGTGGGTAAATTTCTCGTCGCCAATTCGCTTAGACGCCGGATACTGGTTGCCACCTTCGCCACGATTCTGTTTTTTCTGATCCTGGCGGGGGTTGCGCTGGATAATGCCTTCCAGCGCGTGATACGGCACAACGTCAAGGTACAACTGCAAAACCTCACCTTTACCCTGTTAACCTCTGCGATACTGGATGCTAATGGCCATCTGTCGATTCCGCTGCACCTGCTACCCAACGCTGCAAAAGTACCTAAATCAGGACTCACCGCGCTGGTGGTCAATCAGAGCGGAGCGATCGAGTGGCGATCACCCTCTTCCCTGGGCGAAAACCTGCCCCTGTTCTCACCATCAGCCCCGGGCGTCACCGAATTTGAAACAAACAAGGGCCAGCAACACCTGCCGTTTATTTATCGTTTTGGCACGGTCTGGAGCAATGCTCAGGGCCAGGATCGCCTGTTCACCTTTATCGTTCTGGAAAGCAAGGGTGCCTATCTAACTCAAATTAAAAACTTTCGTGAAACCATCGTACAATGGCTCGGCGGCGGCTCGCTGCTAATTTTACTGGTTCACTTCATTCTACTGCTACGCGAATTGCGCCCGCTCAAGCGCGTGGTTCAGGAGATTGATGACATGGAGAAGGGTATCAGTGATCATATACGAGGCGAGTACCCTGAGGAACTGGCGCTGCTGACACGGCGCATCAACCAGTTCATCCGTAATGAACGCGAACAACTGGTACGCTACCGGCACGGGCTTGATGATCTGGCGCACAGCCTCAAAACTCCGCTTGCAGTAATACGCGGATTGCAGCAGAAAGATTTGTCCGGCCGGGTGCAATCGCTGCAACTCGAAGAACAAATCTCGCGCATGACGGATATCATCGACTATCAGCTCAAACGCGCGGCGAGCGCCGGACCCGCCACTCTGGGCACCAACATGGTCCCACTGTGGCCTATTCTGCATAAAACCCTGGCTTCGCTGCAAAAAGTCTACGCGGATAAGCATATTGAACATCAAATATACTGCGATACAGTTCTGGCGTTCCCCGGGGACCAGGATGATATATACGAAATTATCGGCAATGCATGTGACAATGCCTACAAATGGGCAAAAACGCAGGTCGTCGTAGATTGCAGGCTCGCGACGGACGAGAACCCAAACACACTCACGATTACCATTGAAGATGACGGCCCGGGCTTCTCGCCGGCCTCAGAACAAAAAATCACCCAGCGCGGCGTACGCGCCGATGAGCAGGTCCCCGGACAGGGCATTGGCCTCGCCGTGGTACAAAGCATCGTTCGCAGCTATGACGGTGAACTGGAAACCGGTACCAGCGGGCTCGGCGGGGCGCTGATTAAGCTTAGTTTTCCGGTGCAGGCTTGACACCTGCCCCCTCCCGGACTAATCCGGCTTCGGCAACACCCCCATCTCCGCAAAGCTATAACTCTCATCATCGGCAATAATCACGTGATCAAGCACGTTGATATCCAGAATTCCCAGCGCGTTCACCAATTGCTTTGTCAGATTATGATCCGCCTGAGACGGAGACAAATGCCCGCTGGGATGATTGTGCGCCAATACGACCGCGCTGGAATGATGTGCCAGCGCTGCTTCAACTACTTCCCGGGGATGCACATAGGCATCTTTAACCGTACCCTGTGCAATCTGCGCCGGAAATTTTACGCGCAATCGGCTATCCAGGCATAGTACATAAAATACTTCGCGGCTACGACCAGCCATCAGCGGCTTAATATACGCACTGACCATCGCCGCAGAATTGAGAATCGGTGCATCGCGCACAATTCGGTCGCAGTGATAACGCCGCATTAACGCTGGCAGGGCATGAATCAGCACCGCCGCACGCTCACCCACGCCCGGAACCCGGCGCAAATCACAAATCCTCGCATCAAACACTGCTGACAGGCGACCGAAGTGTTTGATAAGCCGATGCCCGATCACATTGGTATCACCCCTCGGAATCGCGTAAAACAGGATCAGTTCCAGTATCTGATGATCATCAAAACTTTCCAGGCCCTCGCGCACAAAACGATTGCGTATACGTTGCCGATGGCCAGCGTGCGGGTTTGCGTAGGTGGTCATTTCACATCCTTGTGTCTTTATCGACTTTAGATTCTAACACAGCGACCCAAACTGAACATAAGCTATCATGCTCTCGTGTCATCCCTGCGACGGCACACTACTGTCCGGAATAAATGTCATTCCCGTGAAGGCGGGAATCTATAACTCTGTCTCTAATGGCATTATGGATACCCGCCTTCGCGGGTATGACGGACAGCTGCGGTTTGGTTTTCAAATCTATTAATATCTATATTCTGAAAGCCTTGTTGTATAGCCGTTTAAAGTAACCCCGAGGAAATTATTCCGGACAGCCGTGCATCTACACGAGAATAAGGCAAGACGTGTCAACCCCCCAGCATATTCCGCATATTCGCCAGATGCGCCTGTTTATTAGTCCTTTGCTTATCCGCCGACATCTCACTACCCTTGCCTTCCCAAATCAATTCTTCCTGGGGCAGTTCCTGCAGAAATCGGCTGGGCTCGCACTGCACGGTTTCGCCGTAGCGCCGGCGTTTCGCCGCCAGTGACAAAGTCAGGTTTTTCATCGCGCGTGTAATGCCCACATAAAACAGACGACGCTCTTCTTCAATGCCCTGCTCATCGATCGATACCCTATGCGGCAATATTCCTTCTTCCAGCCCTACGATCGATACGTAGTTAAACTCCAGCCCTTTGGCGGCATGCAAGGTCATCAGGCTTACCTGATCCTGCTCTTTATCGTTCGCCTGGCGATCCAGAATATCGCGCAAGACTATCTGACTCACGATTTGGCTCAGGCGGCCCTTTTCAGCCTCCCCCCCCTGTTCGGGCAAGTCATCAGCGATTGATTCCATCCAGCCTAGCAGCTCTTCGATGTTTTCCCATTTGCGCTCAGCCGGCGCCTCATCATTGTTGTCAAACAGCCAATCCTGGTAGGCCAGTTCCTCCAGCAGTTTCTTGAACACCTCAACCGGGTCACCTCGCTCGGCATCCTCCCCCAGTTCCACCAGGCGCTGGCAAAAATGGCGCAGCGTATCAAACGCTTTAGGTTTGAGTACATCGCGCAATTCATTTTCGAACACCCCATCGAACAGGCTAAGCGAGCGCGCAGCCGAAAACTGCGCCAGTTTTTCCAGCGTATTGGCACCAATTCCGCGCCGGGGCGTATTAATAATACGTAAAAACGCGCGATCATCCGCCGGATTAGTCAGCAGACGAAGATAGGCCAGCATATCGCGAATTTCGGCGCGATCAAAAAATGATAGACCACCGCTAACATGATAAGGAATACGCATTTCGCGCAATTTTTGCTCAAGTATCCGCGCCTGATGATTACCCCGATACAAAATAGCAAACTCTTTATAAGTCGCTTTGTACTCAAACTGCTGCCGTAAAATCTGCGCCACTACGCGTTCGGCTTCGTGCACTTCATCGTTACAGGCCAAAACCGGCACCTTGTCGCCAAAGCCAAACTCACTCCATAGTGTTTTCTCGTACAAGCGCGGGTTATTCTGTATCAGCTGATTAGCGATTTTTAGAATACGCCCGGCGGAACGGTAGTTTTGCTCCAGTTTTACAATTTCAAGGTTGCTAAAGTCATCGCCCAGCGTGGCAATATTATCCGGCAAGGCACCGCGCCAGCCATAAATCGATTGATCGTCATCACCTACCAGGGTTAGACCATTGCCCTGCCCCGCAAGGCGCCGGATAAAAGCATACTGCGCGCCATTGGTATCCTGGTACTCATCAACCAGAATATAACGAAACCGGGCACACCAATACGCCTTTGCCCGCCCATTTTCCAGCAACAAGGCGCTGGGCAGCGAGATCAGGTCATCCAGATCCACCGTATTGCAGGCGCGCAAATAACGGTTGTAAGCAGGATATACCGATATCGCTGCGTTGATAATCGGACTAGTGCCATCAACGTGCAAGGCATCGGGTTGAATGCCGGCATTTTTCCAGGCTGAAATCTGCCAGTGAATTTTTTCGTATAAATCCATTTGCGTTGCCTTCTCGCCGCGCAGCAATTCAGAAATCACCCCCACCGCATCCTTAGGATCAATAATACTAAAGCCTTCGCGCAGCCCCGCCTGCTCAGCCTCGCGGCGCAGAATTTTCAGCCCCAGGGAGTGAAACGTAGAAATCGTCAAACCTCGAATCCGGCCTGAATCCTTCATCAACTCGCCCACGCGGTGCTTCATCTCCCGCGCTGCCTTATTGGTAAATGTCACCGCCACAATCGCCTCAGGCGACACCGACCGTTTTTCAATCAGCCAGGCAACTTTTTGCGTAATTACACGCGTTTTACCACTGCCGGCACCGGCTAAAACCAGCAAAGGCGAACCTGTATGCCGGCTTGCGGCACGTTGGGGGGGGTTAAGGGTGTTCAAGAGTTTTGTTTATTTAATTCGGGTTTATTTTCAACACTGAGGACACAGAGTTATTTTTTGTATCGCTTTATACTATATTTGTCTTAGTGATTTTCTGTTATTTTCCTGAAGCCCCTTCGTCATTCCCGTGGAGACGGGAATCTATACTGGTTAGAACAAAGACTCATATAGATCCTTCCACATTGGGTTAATTTCCTGAAACAGGTTTATTTTCCATGCTCGATTCCATGTTTTCAGTTGTTTTTCGCGTTCGATAGCTGAAACCATATCGTCATGAAGTTCAAAATAGACCAGTCGATGCACCGAGTACCTTTTGGTAAATCCCTCGACAATGTTCTCCCGGTGCTCCCAGACCCGTTTTTGCAAATCGCTGGTAACACCGATATATAATGTTCCATACTGTTTGCTAGTCAATATATAAACAGCCGGTTGTTTCATGGCCCATACCATGTATGGATTCCCGCCTGCGCGGGAATGACGAAGGGGTAAAATGCTAATTTTCTGTTGAGTGTTATCATTTCATTTTGTTTGCTGGCCAATACATAAACGACAGGTTGCTTCATGTGCCATGCCGCGTATGGATTCCCACCTTCGCGGGAATGACGAGAGAATGGTATACCCGTTTCATATTGTTCACACACTCCAGCTCTCCTTACCGTCATTCCCGCGAAGGCGGGAATCTATAATCCTATTGAACAAAGTACGCTCTCTAAGTTAAACCCGTCAGCCTAAGGGCATCTTAGGCCAAGTCTCAATCAATACCACAAATCAATGCAATTGCGTCAGCAGCGATACCTTCGCCTCGTCCGATAAAGCCAAGCTTTTCTGTGGTAGTAGCCTTAACACTGACTCGGTCAAAATCAATCGACAAAGCCTGCGCGATATTGTTTTGCATCTCGGCAATATGCGGGCGCATTTTCGGGGCTTCGGCGATGATAGTGGAATCGATATTGATGATTTCAAAACCGGCTTCGGCTAACAGTTGTGCCGCGCCGTGTAAAAATTTCGCGCTGTTATTATCTTTATACTGCGCATCGTCCGGTGGGAAATGCACACCGATATCGCCCAGGTTCGCCGCACCTAACAGCGCATCACAAATAGCGTGCATCAGCACATCCGCATC
>JAUVBY010000012.1 GCA_030590945.1 Gammaproteobacteria bacterium
AATGAACAACGGTATGCCCCGGGCCTAATCCGGCGGCAGTTTGACAACGCCCGCCGACTATTTCAGTGATTTCGCTATCACGACGTGAAAGCCCCAGATTCATCGCCTGTCCGGAGGTGCCCGAGGTGCGATGAAGACGACTAACCGTTTTATGTTCTGACGCAAGATAGCTCCCAAAGGGCGGGTACTGATCCTGGGATATCCTTATCTGAGCTTTTTCAGATAGAGGGAGTTCTGGAAGGTCTCGCAGGTCCGATGGTGGTGTTTTTCCGTCCCAAAGTACTTTATAAAAAGCGGAATGTTGCTTAACATAGTTTTTTTGTTTCTCCCAGGCTGCCTGCTGATGGGGAAACAGTTCCGCTGCACTTAGAAATATCGCATCCCTGATAATTGTCATTCGGATATTTCTCAGTGATTCGTCGGAAGAGGACGGGACTTTAACACCCTGTTATGCTTGCCGCCAAGTCTCCCGGTGCTGCTAACTAATATTGGGTAGTTCTGGGGACAATACCTACGCTCCCATGATGTGGGGTTTTTACTGGCATCAGAATCCAACTTTTATTAACGCCCGTCAAAGCATTGCTTAAACATACTAAATAGCCGCAAAAAACATAAAAATGAGACCCACACAAGGCGGGCCTCTAGTTCGATTGCTCTGAGCCTACAAGCTATTTCTTCTTCACTCCGCAGCTTGATTGAGCAGCCTCAGACACGATCGCATCTTTCTCCCAGTCGCTAATCAGACCTAGCGCGACGAAGGCTTCCGACGCCCTGGCCGTACAGGAAGTGTACTTGCCGTGATTGCGCCACTTTTCAGTGGAACCCTGTAGCCCTTCGCATGGGCACAACTGCTCGATGGAGCAACCGGTAGCCGGGCTGACCAATATACCCAGTGGGGTGCTGGCACAGATATCCGAGCTGTCCATTACTCCGTCATTATCGTCATCTGAATCACAGGCATCACCCTGACCATCGCCATCAAAATCGGTCTGATCCAGGTTGGCTACAAGCGGACAGTTATCAGCGCCAGAACACATTGACGGGCCATTACTCGGTGCACTGGAATCACATATTTGGTCGTGGTCACTATCTACTTGAGAATCAGAACAGCCGTTGCGATCGGCCAATTCACCAAATACTGTACCGGGACAAAGCTCATGATCATCCGCCACACCATCGCCATCAGTATCATCTGGCAATATTATGGCGTAGGTTGAAAAATGTACTACAGGGGCAGTACAAGTAGCTATGATGGTGCTGCTATAAGATCCAGTACTTATTTCACACTCAGCCCCAGGAACTTCTACAAAAGCGTCATCAGAATTAATTACACCATCAGAATTAGTATCTTCGTGGCGGTAGATACTTATTAAACTGCGCTCAGCTGAACTAAGATCAGTAACATCAATAATTAATGTAATCAATGCAGCCGGATCGAAAGTTGTACCATCAGGGCCAAAATCATAAATAGCCAGGGCTGTTGCAGTACTAGCTGACGGCCCTACGACTACGTCAGGCTCTGTTACCGCTACCAGATCAACTGTAATAGTAGTATCAAAACCAACAGAGTTTGCTGCAACATCAATCACAACGCCACCATCATCAGTTGCAACGGTGCCACCAGTACTGGCAGTAACAATACCCGATGCATCTGATGTGTTATTTAGCCATCCATCTAGAGTAACCCACGGTACAGGGTCAGCGCTAGCCCGCCCAAAAATAAGTGTGTATGCTGAATCACAAATACCGTCTAGATTGTTATCACTACAGCCTTCGGCAACAGTATCAAAAACATCATAGTGGTTAGCATGATATAAACTGCTACCATTTCCACGTATATGATTGAGCGGAGCAATTGAAATATTGTTACCAAAGAAATTATTATTAAACACATCACTATTTTCTGAAAATTGGCCATCATTTACACCGTAAATGAAATTAGAAATTGTATTTTCTGAAACGATATTTTCTCTGGATGCTGCACCAGATGTTCCAATAGTTATACCGTTACCATTGGGATAGTTGGTTGAGACTATATTACCTGTCACCTGGTTTTTACTTGATCCATTATTTATTTCTATTCCATTCTGTCCGCTGATAATATTGTTAGAAATAATATTATCATCAGCTCCATTTCCGGCAACTATACCTTTCCATGTACCAGAAATTGTAACATTAGATATTGTATTGTTATCTCCTCCTCCAGAATTTCCATTAATGTAGATCCCAAAACCGGTATCAGGTTGGCTACTAACAATACGTAAATCCTTAAAGGTAATGTTACTGCCCAGTATTTGTATCTGTCCTCCGGTTGGACCAAGTTTAACTTCGTATCCTGCACCATCTAGTGTCATCCCAGAGGCACCGCTTGTTAAAAAAATATCTCCTTCATAATCTGCTGTCAGCCTGCAGGTAAGATTAGGCCCATCCCAGCTTCCATTAATAGAGCCACAATCAGCTTCATTAGCACCAAAAAAAACAATAGCTGATACAGTGGAACTGTATGCCGCAGCCAGCATGAGTGATACACCCAAAAATAAAGTTTTATGAAATTTCACTTCGTCCATCTCCCTAAGAGTTATTGTTACATCAAGTAACGATTTTTATTAAAAATAATTCCGTATACCGTTAAAAACAGGTTTTAACTTTCCTTTTCATTGAAAAGCTCTTAATTTATTAATGTTATACGAGCACAGCAAGCATAAACGCATTCGTTTTCGAGTTCAAGGGGTATCGATTTGCGGAATGCTGGCCTTTTATTTCAAGGTCAAGTACATGGGTCGCTCAACGTCCGCAACCCAAAGCGAGCCTTGTCGGTTGAGAGTTGAGCGGCTGAAATCAACGGCGGTTTCAACCGGTGGATGATGTCGAAACCTATCCCTGAGACGTCATATCAATACCAATTAAACGACTTCGCTAAACCTCCAGATGGCGGTTTGTAACATCGTAAGTTAAGGCCTCAAACGATCCTTCCCATACCGAGCTGCCTTTTTCCAGGATCACCGCGCGATCCGCCACGGTGGCGAGTTCTTTCAGTGATTTATCCACGACCAGGATGGCCATGCCGCTTTCGTTTTTCAATTGTGAGATCGCGGCCCATATTTCCTGTCGAATCACTGGCGCCAGCCCCTCGGTTGCTTCGTCTAGAAGTAAAAGCCGGGGGTTGGTCATCAGCGCGCGGCCTATGGCCAGCATTTGTTGCTCCCCCCCTGATAAAGAGGCGGCCAGTTGATCACGCCGTTCTTTTAACTGGGGGAATAATTGCACGACTCTCTGAAAATCCCACTCGCCTTTGCGAGCGGCAGCGGTCAAATTTTCCATCACGCTCAGGTTCGAAAAACAACGCCGGCCCTCAGGCACCAGGCCCAGGCCCAGGCGCGCAGCTCGATGCGAAGCGAAGTTACCCAGATCCGTACCATCAAAGTAAATTCTCCCGTCATGATGATGCAGTATGCGACATATCGCCTTGATGGTAGTGCTCTTACCCATGCCATTGCGACCCAGCAGCGCAACGACTTCCCCTTCGGCCACTTCCAGGCTAACGCCAAACAATGCCTGCGCTGAGTCGTAAAATGCGGTGACCTCTTCCAGCATCAGAAGACTCATGTCTCTTCCTCCTCGCCAAGATACGCATGACGCACCTCGCGGTCCGCGCGAATCTCGTCGGCTGTGCCGGTAATAATGAGCTCTCCATAAACCAGTACACTGATTCGGTCGGCCAGTGAAAAAACCGCATCCATGTCATGCTCCACCAGCAGGATAGGGGCCTGTGCTCTGAGATTATCAAGAAAACGCGTCAGGCCTTTGGAGCTGCTAGTACCCAACCCCGCCATGGGCTCATCCATCAAAAATGCTTTCGGGCGCAGTGTCAATGCCACCGCTACTTCCAGCTCTCTGCGCTGCCCGTGCGAAATTTCAGCGGTGATTTTTGCCGCCGAATCCTCAAGCCCAACGCGCTCGAGGGCTTCATACGCGATTCCAAGCAATTCCTTATCCTTCAGAGCGGGCTTTAAAAAACGGAACACGTCCCCTCTTGCGCCCAATGCTCCTAACACCACATTCTGCAACACCGTATATTCCATTGCCAGTGCAGAAACCTGGAAGGTGCGCGCCAGGCCCATGCGCGCTCGCTGGGCGGTACGGACATTTGTCACATCCTGCCCCAAAAAAAACACCTGACCACTATCCGGTGTCATCCCGCCCGCAATTTGTTTAATCAGGGTGGATTTGCCCGCACCATTTGGCCCGATCAAGGCATGAATTTCACCTTCACGTAAATCAAAACTTACGTCCTTATTGGCCACCAGTGCGCCAAACGATTTACACAGTTTTTTGACTTCCAGAACCGGCTCAGTCATGCGCCACTTCCCGACCTGCCAGGAGGCCAATCAGCCCCCCGCGGGCAAATAAAACCACCAGCAGCAACAAAAGGCCCAGGTATATGTGCCAATAATCGGATAAATCTCCCAGCACGTACTCCAGAAATACGAACAGTGCCGCGCCGGCAACCGGCCCATATAAACGCGCTACCCCGCCCAGAATAATAAACACCATAATCTCGCCACTGGTCTGCCAGGTAAACATCGACGGGCTGACAAAACGATTCAAATCGGCGAACAATGCGCCGGCGAGGCCGGTAATCGCACCGGATATAATAAAGGCCACCAGGCGCAGCCGAAAGGTGTCGATGCCCACGGTCAAAACGCGCTCGGTATTTTGTCGAGCCCCGTTAAGAGCGAGCCCAAACGCCGATTTAGCCAGGCGCGCGCTGAAGTACAAAACCACCCCTAAGATGGCATAACAGATAATCAAAAATTGAATCGGATCGAGCGTATTCATCCCTGGAAAGTGATTACGCGTATAAATCAATAGACCGTCCTCTCCCCCGTACGCCGGCCAGCTAATCGTAAAATAAAAGAACATCTGCCCGAATGCCAGGGTAATCATGATGAAATACACCCCGGAGGTTCTAAGCGATAGAGCGCCGACTAAAAGAGCTGCCAGGGCACTGCTAATGATGGCCACCAGCCAGATGACTGGCATGGACTTGGTGCCTTCAATCAAAAAAGGGATTTCCATAATTGGGCTGTAGCTTTGGGCATGGCTGGCAAGAATACCCATTGCATACCCGCCGACCCCGAAAAATACGGCGTGCCCGAAGCTGACCAGGCCACCCAGTCCTAAGGCGATATTCAGCCCCACCCCGGCTAATGCAAAAATGGCGACTTTGGTTAAAAGCGTGAGGATAAACGGCTCATCCGCCCACCACGCCCACAGCGGCATAACCACCAGTAGCAGCGTAATGAGGGCGTTTATTACTTTTTCACGTTGCACTGGTATCCCCAAAAAGACCGGTGGGTTTAATCAGCAGCACTGCCGCCATCAAGATATAAATCGACATCGAGGCCAGGGATGAACCGATGGTGGTCGCCGTAGATTGATCCATGAAAGCACTGAAAAATTCGGGCAGTAAAAACCGACCCAGCGTATCCGTCATGCCCACCAGGATCGCGCCAATAAAGGCCCCTTTGATGGATCCGATTCCACCAATCACGATCACCACAAAGGCCAGAATCAGTACCGGCTCGCCCATGCCAACCTGCACTGACTGGATCGCACCAACTAATGCGCCCGCTACCCCGGCAAGTGCGGCGCCCAATGCGAAAACCAGGGTATACAGTTTGGAGATATCAACCCCGAGGGCGGCAATAATTTCCCGGTCATTTTCACCCGCGCGTATACGAACGCCGATGCGGGTGCGCGAAATCATATAAAACAGGCCGATCGCCACCGTAAAGCCCGCCACGATGATCGCCAGTCGATACACGGGATACTCGATTCCACCGGGCAAAGTAATGGGTCCCGATAACATTTTGGGCACATCCAGATACAGCGGAAAGGAACCAAACAGCCAGCGCGTGCCTTCTGAGAATATCAGGATCAGGGCGAAGGTTGCCAACACCTGGTCCAGATGATCACGCTTGTACAGCCGCCGAATTACAATCCATTCGACCAATGCGCCCACCGCAGCAGCCGCCACAATACTAGCCAATAGGGCCAAAATAAAGGAACCTGTTGCATTGGCTACCGTCGCCGCTGCAAAGCCCCCAATCATATAAAACGAGCCGTGCGCGAGATTGATCAGCCCCATCACGCCGAATATCAGGGTGAGTCCCGCCGCCATCAAGAACAGCATTACCCCGAACTGGAGCCCATTGAGCAATTGCTCTATCAGTAGAATTGCTGACACGTTAGCTATACCACCAATAGTATGGCCCGGGGCATTGCATAAAATATCCGGGTTAAAAGTACGTTAACCGCTCGCACTCAAGCCGAATACGCTACATAGAGCATTGATCAATGTAGGCATTCGAGTGATCCTTGAGGCTCGTGCCAATCAGCTTGTTGGTATACACGTCACCTTCTTTGATGACCTCACGCACGTAAAGATCCTGGATCGGATGATGGTTAGAGCTAAACGCAAATTTACCGCGTACCGAATCAAAATCTGCGGCTTCCAGGGCAGATCTAAACGCATCCGCGTCTGTGACGTCCGCTTTGGCCATCGCGCTGAGTATCAGGTTTGCGGTGTCGTAACCCTGGGATGCATAAAGCGAAGGCAACCGCCCGTACTCTTCCTGAAACGCTTTTACGAAAGTGGCATTCGCAGGATTATCGATGTCTTTATTCCACTGTGTCGTATTCTTAACCCCCATCGCCGCCTCGCCCACAGCCTGCAATATTCCCTGGTCAAAACTAAACGCCGGGCCAATTAAAGGAATATCGACACCACTGCCTGCATATTGCTTGAGAAACGAGATGCCCATACCACCCGGCAAAAAGAAGAATACGCTATCGGCACCCGATGCACGAATTTGCGCAATTTCAGCCGCATAGTCTTTTTGGCCAAGCTTGGTATACAGCTCACCCGCCGCAGTGCCTTTGTAATAACGCTTGTACCCGGCAAGCATATCTTTACCCGCCGGATAATTCGGCGCCATCATAAAGCTGTTGCTAAAGCCTGCGTCATTCGCGTAGGAACCGGCCGCTTCCGACAGGTTATCGTTCTGCCAGGAAACGTTAAAATAGTTTTTATGGCAACCTTTGCCTGCCAGCGCAGACGGCCCGGCGTTGGGCGAAAGATAAAATTTACCCTGTGCGGTTGCGGAAGGCACCACTGCCATCGCAAGGTTGGACCAGATAATGCCGGTCAATACATCCACTTTATCCGACTGGATCATTTTGTCCGCCAGTTGTACGGCAATATCCGGTTTACGCTGATCATCTTCGATCACCACTTCAATATTGTCATTGCCTGATAATTTAATCGCCAGCATGAAGCCATCCCGCACCCCGATCCCCAGGCCCGCGCCACCACCGGATAAGGTTGTGATCATGCCTACCTTGACTTTACCCGCGGCTAGCACGGCAGTAGACAGGGCGGCACTGAGTATCACGCCTGAGAGCAATATTGAACTGAATTTAATTTTCTTACGCATGGTGTTTCCTCCTCCGGGAACGTTTTAACTAGAAGGCCGTTTAGATTTTTGTGTACGTCGCCCGTAAACCCGGTACTAACACCGGTTTATCGAGTATGACGTGAATCGTTTAAACAGACCGAAATATACAGACCACTGAGTGTACCGCATTCGCCGACTGGCGACATAAAAAGACGAAAATTGTGCGCTGCCCGTAAGCAGCTATATTTTATAATTTAACAACATTTGTGTCATCCGTGAGTTGCGTTCTTTTAAGCCATCGCACACATTGAAATGATGTTTTCCGGCCTCGATTTCAAGGCTGATATTTGTGCCGTGTTCTTTCCAGGCCTGATGTAGCGACCTGCTTTGATGAATAAATTCAGGGCGCTCATCACCCCCTACCCAGCAGGTGATTTTTGCACCCGCCAGCGACTGGCAAAGGCAGGTGCTTTCAGCCCTGGCCTCTGTTTCGGTAAGCTGAAGGGTCTGGTTCAATTTTGTTTTGCGCAGATTTCGAAGATCGTGAACACCGCTTATTGACATCGTGTTCTGAATGCGCGCTTGCGTTTCTGCGCTTAGCGCGCTGTCCTGACAAAGCATCCGGCTAACCAGATGCCCTCCCGCAGAATGTCCGGCAAGGCAGATAGGGCCGCTGATTTTTGTGGCGGCAAACTCTATGGAGCGCACTATCTGTCGGGTAATTTCACTGATACGCGCGTCAGGCGCCAGTGTATACGAGGGCATGGCCACCGCCCAGCCGTTATCCAGCGGGCCGCGAGCCAAATCCGAGAAGAAGGAACGGTCCAGCCTGAGCCAGTAGCCGCCGTGAACAAAAATTACCAGGCCTTTTGCCTTACTCCCGCCCTCATTTTCAGGGAAAAACAAATCGATCTTTTCGCGTTCTGATATCCCGTAAGCCAGATTGAGTTCAGCTTTAACACCGCTATCACGAAATACCTGCGCGCGCGCAGGCCAGGCATCAAAATAAGCCAATGCCCCGGGTACGTGCCCCACATTGTCATAGGCGTCATCCCAGTCTGTCATACAGATATTGTCTTGCTAGAAGAGCGGAAGACGATTATCACCAGGCGTCTTTAAATCCGGCTGACCACAGCGGCACAACGCCATCACTGCTTTCGTGGTCTCAACTTCGCCACGGATGTTCGTCATGCGCCCTAATTTGTGAACAATATAGGGTCCATTTTCTTTGCAAACAATTTCTAGTTTTTTAGTTTTTACGTCATTCGACATAGCGTGAACTCCTAAATTCCGTCGTAAATCAGGCCGATCCATTTGTCGCCGTTAAACATACCATTGCCCCACAGCTCTTCCAGGTCCATAAGTGGGAACTCGGCAATCACCTGATCTACCATTTTACCGTCTGCTTTCATTTTTGATAACCGCTGTTCAACCGTAACCAGCATGTCACGGTATTCGAGCAATTGAGCCTTATCGGCCATTGGGCCATGCCCGGGAATGATTTTAGTGTCGGCATTGGCCAGCGCCAACGCCTGGTTAGCCGCATCAATCACGCCCTGGACGCTGCCCCCGTTTGAGACATCGATGAAGGGATAAAAGCCGTTGAAAAATATATCACCGGTATGGATCACGTTTGAATCCTCAAAATGAACCATCGCATCACCATCGGTATGCGCACTCGGCACATGAAAGGTTCGCACTCGTTCGCCGTTGATATTAAACACCAGTTCAGAATCAAAGGTCAGAACGGGCAACGCGGTATCCGGCGCCGGTGGCGTCTCCATAGCAAAAGCGGCAATGCTTGATCCGTCGGCAAGGCGTTGATACACGTTATGGTGGGCTATGATGGTCGCGCCGGCATCGCCAAAATCTTCGTTACCGCCAGTATGGTCTCCGTGGAAATGAGTGTTAAGTAAATATTTTGGCTCGCTTGCCCCCACGGATTTGAGCGCCTTCATAATATTGCCACTCATGGGGGCGAACTTGTCGTCAATCATGAACGTACCATCGTCGCCGATAAACACGCCGATGTTCCCGCCTTTGCCCTTTATGACATAAATAGATTCCGTGACCTTCTCGGTCGTCACTTCCTGTGCAAGAACAGTGGTGGAATACACCCCGCCTAACGAGGCAAAGCAAAGCGATACAATTTTAATTTTCAAGCTATGTGAAATAACCATCATGATAGTCTCCTGTGCTGTAGTTTTTTTAATTGGCGTTGCAGGCATTCTACTCTCACAACTGCTGCTCCGGTACAATTCTCAGAAACCAGGCCGTAAAGCGCCGCCAGGCGCTGGTTAGAGGCTCGCGGGTTTCCACTACTTCCCGGCCGTCTATTGTCGCGTGCCAGCTGATTTTGCGCTTTTCATCCAGGCTTAGGCGGTAGGCTATAGCAGGGATTATGGCCAGTGCATCATTAGCCATTCTGGCGCCCAACTCCTCCGAGTCGATCAAAATACCCATCTCGGTATTAATGTCAATCGAGCGCGGATCAAGATTCAGCGAACCCACAAATATTTGCCTGCGGTCGACCAGAATACCTTTGGTGTGCAGGGTAAGCGGTTCGCTAAGTGTTGTGTCGCTCGCCTCGACGGTGATCCTGGCGGCATCGGCACGCGCCTCCCATAATTCAACCCCCATGTCGAGTAGATCATGTCGATACGATGAATACGCCGAGTGGACCGAGGTGTGGTTGTTGCTTGCTAACGAGTTGGTGATCAATACAATTTTTACTCCTTTTGCCCGAATCTTCTTCAAAAACTCGATACCGCTTTTGCCCGGGATAAAGTATGGCGTAAATATAATGATCTCCTGTTTGGCCTTATTCAACTCCTTAGCAATTTCCGTTATTACGATCTGCTCTGCCGCAGAAATCGCTACCCTGAGTTTGCGCGGGTCATCAACAATCACTCGTGCTTCAGCGATATACGGGTCCAGTTCGCCCTTCAAGAACTGATGCATCAGGGGTGAATTGACCGCTTCTGCATAAATCGTATCACCGGCCTTCGCCATTTCTGCCCTCAACCGCTCCCAATCCTTTTGAACAGTTGCCGGGTCAGGCGTTTTATCGATCGCCTCAATGGGTATCGCGAGCTCGTTGTTCCAGTAAGTATCGAACTCGACAGAAACCTCACTCACCACCGGCCCGGTCACGAGCATGTCAAAATCAATGAACTCACCTGACGTTTCCAGCTGAAAATATTCGGCCGCGATGTTGCGCCCACCCACAATCGCGGCCTGATTATCGACAATAAACGACTTATTGTGCATGCGACGGTTGGCCAGGCTAAAGTGTCCGATATAGTTAAAAACATACAGGCCCTTACGTGAGATGGGATTGAAAATACGCACCTCTACGTTCGGATGTGCGTTCATGAATGAAAAATAGACATCATCCACCGTGGTAAAAACATCGTCTAGTAGCAATCTGACGCGCACCCCACGATCGGCCGCTTCGAGTAATTTATCCGTGAATACCAGGCCTGCATTGTCCGGCTTCATGAGAAAATACTGTGCATCAATACCGACCTCGGCCTGACCCATCAATGCAAGGCGCGCACCAAATGCATCCTCACCTTCAGTAAGTGGATAAAACCCGTTTTCCTGAAGTCGGCCATCACGCCATACCGCACTTTCTTTAGCCAGATGGGTGCCGCCGGTGTCCGTAAGCGCCACCGTAGACACCCTGGGGTAGTCAAGCGGCACGCTTGCACAGCCAGCCAGAACCACGAGCAATAGCAGTATCACACTCGATCGAACGAAATTATATTTGGGCATTTCTTTTATAAAGTGCATTTAGTCTTCCAATGAATTCAGACCGCTGGTTTAAGCTGAACTTTGCTCAATTCAAATAATACCGCTATATAGTGCGTATTCTGGCGGCGGTGCTACTACCGTTTTGTAAATAATGGCACTGGCTAAAATTCAATATTTGGCTCTTAGCCTGGAGATCGTAATAACGACGCTCAAACCATATGAAAACAAGGAAAGCGTAAAACAGTCTGTTGCTATCAAAATACGATCTATAGATTACGGACATCCCCAGATAAAACCCTATTCAGAGGCAGTATTCATTTTAGGTACAGCATAAAAAGGCTAATCTTCAGCCCTGAGAAGATAACACTCCAAATGTTAGTAAACTCCTCGAACCAAACCCGGCCTTCCCCTGGCTGGGTTTTTTTTGGGCTGGAGTTTCTCCAGTCTACTACGATGATTTGCTAGTAGGTCCCAGCTTTACCGCACAGTACTTAAACTCGGGGATTTTCCCATAGGGATCCAGTGCCTCATTGGTCAGCAGATTTGCAGCCGCCTCAACATAGCAAAAGGGCAGAAACACTTCACCCCTTTGCATTGCCGGGGCCGCTCTGACGTGTACCTTCAGCTTTCCGCGTCTCGATTCAAGGCTGATCATCTGACCAGGCTCAAGCTCCAGTTGATGTATATCTTCCGGATGCACATCCACCACCGGATAGGGCTCAATTTCATCCAGCACGCTCGCACGCCGGGTCATCGCGCCGGTATGCCAGTGTTCCAGTCGGCGACCGGTAATCAGCACAAAGGGGTATTCAAAATCGGGCTGCTCATCGGCGGGGATCAGGCGCGCCGGTACCAGCCTCGCCCTGCCGTTCCCGGTTGGGAAATCCTCCGTGAAAACCACGCCCTGACCTGGATCAGATTCATCGCTACACGGGTAGGTTACCGAATCCTGCTGTTCGAGCCGCTCCCAGGATATACCTGCAATGCTCGGCATCAGGCTGCGCATTTCTTCATACACTTCGCTCAGGCTTTGATCAAAGGCACGATGCCCCATGCGAATCGCGATTTGCTGGATGATCCAGCTATCCGGGCGTGCATCTCCGGGCGGCTTCACAGCCTGACGTCCTTTTTGCACACGCCGGTCGGTATTCGTCACACTCCCGTTTTTCTCCGGCCAGGCGGTGGCCGGTAAAACCACATCGGCAAAGGCTGTGGTCTCGGTGAGGAAAATATCCTGCACCACGAGGTGTTCAAGTTTGGCCAGCGCGGCCCGAGAATCGTTGAGATTCGGGTCAGACATCGCGGGGTTTTCGCCCATGATATACATGCCTTTTATGGTACCAGCATGAATGGCATGCATGATTTCCACCACGGTCAAACCGGGCTGCGGATCCAGCACCGTCTTCCAGGCCGCTTCAAACTTCTTGCGCGCAGCCGCATCGTCCACACGCTGATAATCAGGCAACATCATTGGTATCAGGCCTGCATCAGAGGCTCCCTGCACATTGTTTTGCCCGCGTAAGGGATGCAAGCCGGTTCCGGGCCGACCGATCTGGCCGCACACCAGGCATAGACTGATCAGGCAACGCGCGTTATCTGTGCCATGAATATGCTGCGAGACGCCCATGCCCCAGAAAATGATCGCGTTATCCGCCTGTGCATACAAGCGAGCCACCTGACGAATTTTCTGCGCGGGTATGCCGCACACTGGCGCCATACTCTCGGGTGAATAGTCTGTCACGTTTTGCTTGATCAACTCAAAATCAGAAGTGCGCTGCTGAATAAATTCCTCGTCAATTAACTGCTCTTCAATGACGGTAAACAACATGGCATTCAGCAGCGCCACATCAGAATCAGGTTTGAATTGCAGGAAATGATCCGCCGCATTGGCCAGTTCAATACGCCTGGGGTCGATCACCACCAGGGTTTTCCCGGCACATTGTTCCTGTTTGATGAACGTCGCGGCTACAGGATGGTTGCCGGTAGTGTTAGAGCCAATCACCAGAATTAGATCTGCGTGCTGAACATCTTCGACCTGGTTTGATACCGCGCCCGAACCCACGCCTTCAAGCAGCGCCGCTACGCTAGAGGCGTGGCACAAACGCGTGCAATGATCCACATTGTTATTGCCAAATGCCGTGCGAACCAGCTTTTGGAATAAATAGGCCTCTTCGTTGCTGCCTTTGGCTGAACCAAATCCTGCCAGAGATTCAAACCCTTCATTCTCGCGCAATGCCAACAGCGCATCGGCGGCGAAATCCAGCGCTTCATCCCAGCTTGCCTCGCGAAACATTTTGCCGGGGTCAGCGGGATCAAAGAACTCATTCATGCCTTTGGGAATATCCTTGTGACGAATCAGCGGCCGCTGCAGGCGTTCAGGATGATGAATATAGTCAAAGCCGTAACGCCCTTTGACACATAAGCGGTTATGGTTTGCCGGGCCATCGCGGCCGTCAACCTTGATGATTCGCTCATCTTTGACATGAAACGTCAGCAGGCAGCCTACGCCACAATAAGGACAAACTGAATCGACCTGCCTATCGGCTTGCAGCAGATCGACGCCCCCCTTATTGCTCAAAGCGCCAGTCGGGCACGCCTGAACACATTCTCCACACCCCACGCAACGGCTGTCACCCAGATCATCGTTCAGATCAAACACGATTTGTGCTTTATCACCGCGATGTGCCATGCCGATAATATTATTAACCTGTACTTCGCGGCAGGCACGCACGCAACGCGTGCACAGGATGCAGGCATCGGACTGGAACGCGATGGCCGGATGGCTGGTATCACTGACTGTATCTTCTGTTTCTTGCCCTGTACGACCTTCAGCACCCGCCTTGGCTTGCCAGTGCCTGAGCTCATCCTTATTGGAATACACTTCGCTGCTCAGGGTCGAATCAAGCATATTCAGCACCCCGTTTTGCGCGCGTTTGGCGCGTTGTGAGGTGGTGCTGACCACCATACCTTCAGTGGGTGCGCGCCGGCACGATGGCGCCAGCGTACGTTCGCCCTCTATCTCTACTACGCAGGCGCGGCAATTTCCGTCGGCGCGTTGATCCGGGTGGTAACACAAATTCGGCACATCGATTTCAAGACGCTTACACACATCCAGCAGGCTTTCTTTCGCTCCGGCACTGACCGATTTACCGTTTAGTTCAAAGTGAATATCAGGCATCACTCACCTCATGCGAAAAATATTTGACCACACAGCGCAGCGGATTCGGTGCTGCCTGGCCCAGACCGCAAATGGAGGCATCCTCCATCACGCAGCAAAGCGTTTCAAGTTCTTCCCCGGGCCACACTGCCTGCTGCATTATCTCAGACGCGCGTACGGTTCCAACCCGGCATGGCGTACACTGACCGCAAGATTCATGCGCAAAAAACTGCATTGCGTTGAGCGCTATATCGCGCGCCCGGTCATGACGGGAAAATACGATCACCGCTGCCGAGCCTATAAAGCAACCGTGTTTTTGCAGGGTATCAAAATCCAGCGGCTCGTCGCCCAATGTTGCGGGCAAAATTCCACCTGAAGCGCCGCCCGGTAAATAGCCGTAAAACTCGTGGCCTTCAAGCATGCCACCTGCATAGTCTTCTATTAGCTCCCGCACGGTGGTGCCCGCGGGTGCCAGATAAACGCCCGGATTATTAACCCGCCCGCTCAGGGAATATCGACGTAAACCACTGCGCCCGTGCGCGCCATAGCTCTGATACCAGTCAACGCCATTTCTCAGGATCTCCGGCACCCACATCAATGTTTCTGCATTGTGCTCCAGCGTGGGCAAACCATACAAACCCTGTTCCGCAATATATGGAGGGCGCTGGCGCGGCAAGCCACGCTTGCCTTCAATAGATTCGAGCATCGCCGATTCCTCGCCACAGATATACGCGCCCGCACCGCGGCGTATTTGCAGCTCTGGAAGGGGAAATTCGGCCCATTCACGCAAGGCTTCTATTTCCGTTTTCAATGAGGCCAGAATCGCTGGATATTCATCTCGCACATACAATACGCATTGCGTGCTTTCAATGGCCCAGGCAGCGATTAGTAAACCTTCGAGCAATGCGTGAGGCTGCTGCTCCAGCTCATGGCGATCTTTAAAAGTGCCGGGCTCCCCTTCATCAATATTCACCGCGATCCAACGGGGTTTGGATTGCTGACTAAGAATCTGCCATTTCCGCCCTACCGGAAAGCCTGCACCCCCCAGGCCTCGCAAATTCGCGTCTGCAAGCGTCTGGATAATATCTTCTGTCGAATGTTCTCCCGCGAGGCAAGCCCGGTAAAAATCATAACCGCCTTCCTTGATATAAGTCTCCAGTGCGGCAGGCAGGTCAGGACAGCTATGCTGTTTCTCTTCAATCACCTGTTCAATCCGCTGCGGACTGGCACAGCTCACCGGTTGTTGCCCCACCACCGCGACCGGGGCAGTATCACAGCGCCCCACGCAGGGCACACGCTGGATACGTACGCGATCAGGCAGGGAACTGTTTTCCAATTCTTCAATCAGTTTTTCGGCGCCCGCCAGCATACAGCTAATGGAATCGCATACGCGCACAGTGAGCGTAGCAGGATTTTGCTCATCATCTTCAAGCACATCAAAATGATGATAAAACGTGGCCACTTCGTAGACTTCAACTGGCGCGAGGTTCATCCATTCAGCCAGTGCAAGCAAATGCGCCTTGCGCAGGCAGCCATACTGATCCTGAATCAGGTGCAGAAACTCGATCAACAACTCGCGTTGTGGTGTTTCGTTTTTCAACAGAGACTCCATTTCAAGCCTGGCCTGCGGGCTAATTGGCCGGCCCTTGGGGCGCCAGAATTTGTTGCGTTTTGTCTTATTTCTACCCATGGCGCAATCGTACACGCCTGCCACAAATTGGAAACTGTGATGTCGCATTTATACAAGTGCGCGCCACCGGAGCTGCAAGTGAATAATACTACGGCGCGGGTAAGCATAAACTTGACGCATCTATTCCATTTTACCTGCTATAAAAGGGGTATTGTCAGCATCTAATTTAACCGCCATATCAATTGGAGTTTTCGTCATGCCAACAGAACAGCATATTAATCCCCTGTCAGACATTGAAATCGCGCGGCAGGCAGACATGCAGCCCATTCAGGAGATTGCTGACAAGCTCGGTATCGATGAAGAGCACGTGTTTCCCTACGGCAAACATCGCGCCAAAATTGAACGGGAATATCTCGAATCATTGGACGGCCGCCCCGACGGAAAACTCATTCTGGTTGCGGGGATCACCCCGACGGCAGCGGGCGAAGGCAAAACCACCACGTCCGTCGGTCTGGGTGATGCGCTCACACGTATCGGGAAAAATGCCATGATCTGCCTGCGCGAACCTTCTCTTGGTCCCTGTTTTGGGATGAAAGGTGGCGCGGCGGGTGGCGGTTACGCCCAGGTGGTGCCCATGGAGCAAATCAATTTGCATTTTAACGGTGATTTTCACGCCATCAGCGCAGCGCACAACCTTCTATCCGCTATGGTCGACAACCATATTTACTGGGGCAACGAACTGGAAATAGATAGTCGCAAAGTAAGCTGGGGGCGCGTAGTGGACATGAATGATCGCGCGCTGCGCCAAATCACCAATGGCCTGGGTGGCACGGTCAATGGTTTCCCGCGCACCGACCATTACGACATTACTGTGGCCTCCGAGGTCATGGCTATTTTTTGCCTTGCCAACGATCTAAAAGATTTGCAACAGCGCCTGGGCGACATCATCGTGGCCTACACGCGAAAGGGCAAACCCGTATACGCGCGCGATTTGAAAGCAGATGGCGCGATGACTACGCTGCTTAAAGATGCGATTCAACCCAACCTGGTTCAGACCATGGAAGGCACACCGTGTTTTATCCATGGCGGCCCCTTCGCCAATATTGCACACGGCTGTAATACAGTAATCGCCACCAGATCCGCACTGAAACACGCCGACTACGTAATAACTGAAGCGGGGTTTGGCGCTGATCTCGGAGCCGAGAAATTTTTTGATATCAAAATGCGCAAATCCGGCTTAAGGCCCAATGCTGCGGTCATAGTCGCGACCATACGCGCCCTGAAAATGCACGGCGGTGTGGGCACGAAAGAACTGGGCGAGGAAAATCTTGAAGCGCTTGAAATCGGATTTTCCAACCTTAAACGCCATGTTACCAATACACGAAAATTCGGCGTGCCCGTGCTGGTCGCGCTGAACCGCTTCAACGCAGATACCGAAGCCGAACGCGAACTCCTGCTTACGCTATGCGAAAAAAGCGGTATCAACGCGGTTGAATCCGACCACTGGGCAATGGGCAGCGAAGGCAGCGAAGCGCTCGGGCGGGCGGTGATCAAAATGATCGATGAAGAACCCTGCGAGTTTGAATTTTTATACAATACGCAACTTAGCCTGTGGGGCAAAACCCGTACTATCGCTCAGGAACTATACGGCGCAGAAGACATTATCGCCGACAAAGCGGTACGTACGCAGTTCGAGAAACTACAGAAATCGCATGGGAATCTGCCCATTTGCATTGCCAAAACGCCGTTATCATTTAGTACCGACCCCTTGCTCAAGAATGCGCCGAGCGGCCACGTGGTACCAATACGGGAAATACGTCTTTCCGCCGGCGCTGGATTCGTGGTGGTGATATGCGGTGATATCATGACCATGCCGGGCCTGCCAAGGCATCCGGCGGCAGAGAATATCTTTGTCAACGAAGACGGGCTGGTAGAAGGGCTATTTTAGGCAAAATTTACGAATCCTTTACCAATCGATTCTGGACATATAGTACCCATTCCCCCTAAACTTACGTCCATAATGTAGGGTGGATAAGCACGAGCGCATCCACCGATTAAAAAATGGTGGATGCGCTCGCGCTTATCCACCCTACACGTACCTTCGAGTGATTCCAATATGAAAGTTCTGGTTGCAGTAAAACGCGTGGTTGATTTCAACGTGCGCGTTCGAGTCAAATCCGACGGCAGTGGTGTTGATATAGACAACGTCAAAATGTCGATGAACCCGTTTGATGAAAGCGCGATTGAAGAAGCCTTGCGTATGCGCGAAGCGGGCATTGCCTCTGAAGTTATCGCGGTATCGATCGGCGGCACAAAATCGCAGGAAACGCTGCGCACTGCGCTTGCCATGGGAGCGGACCGCGCCATCCACCTGGAATCTACCGACCCGGTTGAACCTCTGGGCGTCGCTAAACTACTGACCAAAATTGTAGAGCAGGAATCACCTGAAGTGGTGATTCTCGGCAAACAGGCCATCGATGACGACAGCAATCAGACCGGGCAAATGCTCGCTGCATTGCTCGATTGGCCCCAGGGCAGTTTTGCCTCAAAAGCGGTGTTTGATGGAAACAATCTGAGCCTGACCCGGGAAACCGACAGTGGTCTTGAGACACTGTCCATCACCCTGCCGGCGGTGATCACCACCGACTTGCGCTTGAATGAACCACGCTATCCTAAATTACCCGACATCATGAAGGCCAGAAAAAAACCCATCGATACCCACGATGCAGCCTCTATGGGAGTGGATATTGCGCCCCGCCTTACAGTATTAAACGTCACCGAGCCACCCGCGCGCGAACCGGGCATCAAAGTGGCTAATGCAGCCGAACTCATCGATAAACTTAAAAACGAAACGGGGGTCATCTAATGTCTATTTTAGTTGTTGCAGAACACGATAATGCCTCGCTGAACCCGAGCACACTGAATACGATTAGCGCCGCAGCGCAAATCGGTGGCGAGATTGATCTACTGGTTGCCGGCCTGGACGCGAGTGCGGTGGTGGATGCTGCCAAAGCAGTAAACGGAATTAGTAAAGTAATCAGCGCCAACCATGAAGCACTGGGCGATGGCCTGGCTGAGAATATTGCCTGGCTGGTTAAAGGCCTTGCCAAAGACTACAGTCATATCCTCGTATCGGCATCAAATTTCGGAAAAAACTTTATGCCGCGTGTTGCCGCCATGCTGGACATGATGCAAATATCGGATATTACCGAAGTGGTGGCAGATGATACCTTCGTACGACCAATCTACGCGGGCAACGCCCTGCAAACCGTGCAAAGCAGTGATGCAATCAAGCTCATCACGGTACGCACAACGGCCTTTGACCAGATCCCGGATAACGGAGGCTCTGCTGAAGTCATCGACACAGAGGTTGACGAAGCCTTTGGCCGCATTCAGTTTGTCAGCCGCGATGTAACCGAATCCGAACGTCCTGATTTGGCCTCAGCCAAAATCGTGATTTCAGGCGGGCGCGGCGTAGGCAGCAAGGAAGATTTCGCACTCATTGAACAACTCGCTGAAAAACTCAACGCCGCTGTCGGCGCATCGCGCGCGGCGGTGGATGCCGGATATGCGCCCAACGACTACCAGGTCGGGCAAACCGGAAAGGTCGTTGCCCCGGATTTATATATTGCAGTCGGAATATCCGGCGCCATTCAGCACCTGGCGGGCATGAAAGAAAGTAAGGTTATCGTGGCGATTAACAAAGACGAAGACGCGCCGATATTTAATGTCGCTGATTACGGCATTGTGGCGGATTTGTTTGATGTAGTGCCCGAGCTGATTGAGGCATTGTAAAACTCAGAGTACAATACCTCCCCCTTTGTCAAAGGGGGACTGCGGGGGATTTGATGTGCTTTACTTACTGAAAACGCTCTACTTTTGTCTCGCCTCGTTAAATCTCCCCCAACCCCTCTTTGTTAAAGAGGGGGGTTATTGAGAATGCCTCCCTCTACATCTCCTGATAAACAAAACACGGTAGCAGTCATCGGCGCAGGCGTTCTTGGCCTGTGCACTGCGCTGGAACTAATACGCGCCGGCTACCATGTCACGCTGTTCGACAAGGAACAGCCTGCGTTACAAGCCTCCTTTGGTAACGCAGCGTATCTGGCCGTCGAGTACCTGGAACCTCTGGCCAGCCCGGCACATATACTTTCTGCAATTAGGCTTAGTTTCAGCCGAAAATCAGCTTTTAAGGTTACCCCCGATCACTTTCCGGCATTTCTACCCTGGGGCCTTCGTTTTATGCGGGAAGCTTTGCCTGCCAGGCTCGTGCATAACCAGCTCGCCATAAGCCGCCTCAACGCGCAGGCCATCGCTGCCTGGCAAGATATCTTGCGCTTTGCTAACGCACAGGATGATCTCCATCAGAGCGGCTTTTTGAGGCTTTGGGAAAAACCAGACGCCATTTCACAAGCCAGAATCTCACTGGAAAACGCCCGGCAATGGGGCTTTGATCCACAATTATTAAGTGGCGATGCGCTGCTCGAACGCGAGCCCGCGCTGGCTGACAGGGTTCGCCATGCCCTGTATTATCCCGGGGCCAGGCATCTTGGTAATACCTATCAAACCTGTCAACACCTGTTCGATCATTTTAAACTTCAGGGCGGGTGCTTCAGGCAACAGGACGTCCAGGGCATTAGACCGCTCGGCTCCGGCGCCCGGCTCACACTGCAAGGCGGGCAACATGAGTTTGATAAAGTAATCATTACCGCTGGCGTCTGGAGCAAATCACTCCTGCACTCGATGGGCATTTCCGTTCCCCTGGCGGCTGAACGCGGCTACCATTTGACTCTCCCCGGGGCCAAAGGGACGCTTAGCCATATCCTGTCATCCACTGATCGCAACGTGGTACTCAGCCCACTGGATTGCGGCCTTAGAATAGTCGGATTTGGTGAATACTCCAATCTGACATCCAAACCCGTTAACAAACGTTATGCGCAACTGCGTTATCACCTGAGCAAACTCATCGCTGACGTAGATACCGAAGACCCGGATGTCGAGACCTGGATGGGGGTTCGCCCAACGTTTCCCGATTCACTACCGGTCATCGACTTACACCCCCAACACCCGCAAATAGGCATGGCCTTTGGCCACCATCATCTGGGCGTCACCCATGCAGCTGTTTCAGCAAAAATGCTGGTGGCACTGATGACAGAGGGAAAGGGTTCTGAGGTATGGAAACCATTTGCAGATGCACCGGATGCGTATTCGGTCGAGCGGTTTTAAAGGTTGTTCCAGCTAATATCTCTCGACCTGATAACCCCGCGCTTCGAGCATGGCCAACAGACTTTCATCTCCGACTAAATGCAACACCCCTACCAATACATATTCAACCGTTTGATCACTCAATAAAGCCTCTATTTTTGGTAACCAGGCCCGGTTTCGTTCTACCAGTAGCGACTGGTACACGCGCGGAAATTCCCTGAATCCCTCCAGGCCAACTTCCTCCAGCTTCTGTGTATCACCTTGCCGCCAGGCCTTTTTTAATATTGAAAACTCCTCACCGAAATCTTCCAGTTCATCCATCGTTTGTAATACCAGTTGATCTTCATCGCCTTCACCCATTGAGCTAAGAAACTCAATTTGTTGCTCGATTGTCTCTAGCGCCCCAATTGGCTTATTATCCTGTATGGCACGTGACGTGAAGTACTGATCAACACCTTCAGCCTGTATGCCATGGCGGTTCAATTCATTGACGGTAAGAATAAGCACCAGCATCCCGACCTTAAACGACAGCAGGTTTTCCAGCGCAATCCCCCGTTTCTGCGTAAAGACCTTTAATTTCCTGAATGTAGATGGTTTCAGGAGCGAGGTGAGAGTGCTGCCATCACGGTAAAGTACCGCTTGCATCAATTCCTGCTGAAACACCAGTGAGTTTGCCTGCGCAATATCGACTTCAAACACAAGCATTTCTGTTTCGGCATAGGCACGCTCAAATTCTAGCGGCAGGGGGTAGTCCTGCTCCTGTAGTACGTGAATCGTTCCACCAATTAACAAAGTATTATTCTCGTTACTGATTTTCCAGACAGGTGCGTCCGCCCGAGCCGGGTCGAGCACCAATAACAGCAACAAGGCAATTACTTTTCCGGAATATTTCATAAAGAACGCAAACTGCACTGGGCGAACGAGTGTAACGCATCTACCCTATGTAAAGTCTTTTTCCGGGGCCAGGCTCAGTCCCAAAAAAAGGCCGCCTCTATACAGAGGCAGCCTGTTTCAGCTTAGCACCGGGAGTGGTAACTAGTTGGTGTAAATATAGTCTCCGCCCGGCGCCGCCGTGTGGCATGCGATACAACCCTTGGGCTTGCCTTTTGCCACGCGCCCTGCAAGCTGCATGCCTTTATCGTTGGTATGCAATTCACCATTCGCTTTGTACTTAGCCCAGAACCAGTCCTGGTTTTCCGCATCATAGCCCGTTTCACGCTTGAACATCACGGTCACGGCTTTAAGATATTTTGCCGGGTCCGCGTTAACCGCATCCACCGATATGCCTTCACCGCCGAAATTCTTTTTCACAATCGCTTTCCCGGAATGACCATCCACATTTACGATCGATGTTTTCGTTGTCAACACAGCGCCATGCGGATGAACACCTTTATAGGCAGGAGGGTTTGACCCGGCATCGCCAACCAGTTTTGCTGCACCCAGTGAGGCCCACAACTGTTGTGAATAATTGACGCTATCGGGACCGCTAAACGGCATCATCATCGGATCTGAGCCCATTGCATCTTTTTTATCCATTGAGCTTGAGCAGCCGGCCAGCGCAAGGAGCGCTACGGACGCAAGAGGTAGTAGTATTTTCTTCATTTTTATCATTATCCTGTTTTGTTTGTGACGCAGGCCACTCTGGCACTACGCTTAAGCAATAGGACAAGTATCAGGCTTTAAAGTTCATAGACAGGCCGTGAAATAATATCCATACCAGAGGCCAAACATAAACGGCATCGACTCCATCGCGGAAAACTTAAGCGCGCATTCTATGGCCTTTTGGATCATATAGCGGTTGCGCCTGAACTTCAGCTTTGCACATTTCACCCAGAATTTCTACCTCCAGTTTCTGTCCCTCCTTCGCCAGAGCAAGCGGCACATACCCCAGTGCTACGGACTTTCCAACATAATGCGCATACCCGCCTGAAGAGACATATCCCACGGCTGCTCCTTCAAAAAGGATGGCTTCATCATTTGAAACATCGATATCATCAGCTTCAATCACCAGCGTCACCAATTTGGTTTTTGCACCCTCAGCACGTTGTTGTAGCGTGGCTTCTTTTCCAATGAATTCTTTATTCCAGTTGATAAACAAATCCATGCCACTTTCAACCGCGGTGAAATCGGGTCGAAAATCCAATGTCCACACCCCCCAGCTTTTTTCCAGGCGGAGACTCATCAAAGCACGCGCACCATACCAGCGCAGGCCAAGACCTTCACCGACCGCCTCAATGGCTTCGGCAAGTCGAATTTGATACTGCGGTGCGGTATAGATCTCATAACCCAGTTCGCCTGAAAAAGAGATTCGCGCCAGTATGACCGGCACCCCCGCTACAAAGGTCTTGCGAACGTCCAGAAATTTCAGCGCTTTGCCGGAAACGTCTTCACGGCAAATACCCTGCAATAACGCGCGCGAGTTTGGACCCGAAATTCCGATTCCGTGAAAAGCATCCGACTGGTTGACATAGCTAACTCCGCTTTCAGGCAAATACTGCTCAAACCAGCGGCGATGTGCTTCCTGCATCGCACCGGAACCGAACAGCATAAAGTGGTCTTCGGCCAGGCATGCGACGGTTAGATCACCATACAGTTTGCCTTTTGGTGTCAACACCGGTGTCAACGCCATACGCCCGACTTTCGGCAGGCGCCCGGCCAGAACGTAGTCCAGAAATGCACGCGCGCCCGGGCCCCGGAATTCGTGTTTGGAGAAATTGGCAATCTCGATGCAACCCACCGCTTCACGCACCGCCTTTACCTCACACGCGACGTAATCGTGGGAGCGCGAACGACGAAAGGTTGGTTCTTCGTGGGCATCATCGGGGCCGTCGGCGAACCATAGTGCGTGCTCGAGCCCAAACACCTGCCCCATCAGCGCGCCTTTCGCCATTAGCCGGTCATAAATTGCGGTGGTTTTTTGTCTGCGCCCCCGGGGCAGGGTTTCGTTTGGAAAAGTCATCACAAAGCGACGTTCATAATTTTCGGAAGACTTCACCGTTCCCCATTCCGGCGTAGCAAATTCCCCAAAACGCGCAATGTCCATCGCCCATACGTCAATCGATGGCTCGCCTTGTATCATCCACTCGGCCATGCACAAACCCACCCCACCCGCCTGGCAGAAACCCGCCATCACGCCAACTGCTACCCAGTAATTTTGTTTTCCCGGTACCGGGCCAATCATGGGATTGCCATCCGGACCGAAGGTAAACGGGCCATTGATCATATCCTTTATACCCGCGCGGCCCAGCGCAGGAATCCGCTCAAACCCCACTTCCAGACGGTCCGCAATACGGTCAATATCGGGCGCTAACAGCTCATGCCCAAAATCCTGTGGCGTACCTTCGACTTTCCAGGGGGTCGACGTGGGCTCGTAAGTGCCCAGCAGCATGCCGTTGCGTTCCTGGCGAAAATACATATTACCTTCGTAATCGATTCCAGCCGGTAGGCGTTCATCAAGTTCCACGATTTCAGGAATTTCTTCGGTAATCAGATAATGGTGCTCCATCGGTTGCACCGGCAGGTTTATCCCGGCCAGCTGCCCCACTTCACGCGCCCAGAGGCCACTGGCATTAACTACCATATCGGCATGAATATTGCCTTCGCCAGTTACCACATCCCAGGTACCGTCTGCGCGTTGGTTCATCTCCGTTACAGGGGTGTGCGTATAATAACTGGCGCCAAGCACCTTCGCGGCTTTGGCGTAGGCATACGTAGCACCCGAGGGATCCACATCACCATCCAGCGGATCCCACAAGGCGGCAATATACCGATCCGGATCAATCAAGGGGTGTCTGCGCGCGGCTTCCTCAACACTAATAAATTCCTGATCCAGCCCCATATAACGCGCCTTGGAACGCTCCCTTTTAAGATAATCATGCCAGGCTTCGTTCGACGCGAGATAAAACCCGCCCGTGGAATGCAGGCCAACCGACTGCCCCGAGATTTCTTCAATCTCCTTGTAAAGATTGATGGTGTACCCTTGCATTCGCGATATATTCGGGTCGGATGAAAGTGTGTGAATCTGCCCGGCAGCATGCCAGGATGAGCCGGATGTCAGCTCATTGCGCTCCAGAAGAATCACATCCTTCCAGCCAAATTTTGCAAGGTGGTATAAAATTGAACACCCCACTACCCCCCCTCCAATAATGACTACTTTTGCTTCGGACTGCATTCTATTACCTTTATAAATTGATCATTTTTGTTTAAAGCTCAATTTCTGTACTCGGCCACCTAATACCAGGCATCCGGGATTTCATCTTTTCGACGCCGCACATAATCCTGTAACGCTTCATCCGTCGCGGCATCTATGGGGGGTGCCTCGTACTCCTCGAGCATGGTGTTCCAGCGTTCATACGCACGAGTTTGCGTGTCCTTGGCCCGGCTTTTCTCCGTAATAGCGCCCAGATGCGGCTTGTCGGAATATCGCATGTGGCAATAAAGCATATCCAGATGGCGTACAAATGGCGAGCCATAGACCGGGGCAAAAACCTGATTGGCGCCACCGATGCGTACGGACCGATCCGGATTTCGGGCCAATTGTGTAAACTCAGTAGGCGCGGTTTTGCACAGGGCCCTAATCATCTCTCCCGACGCGCGAACGCGGGTCCCTTCAACATCCGCTCCCGCGTCCCGCCAGGTAGCCAGTGCAGACTCATCATCCTTAAACGCGATTCCCACATCCTGCATCAACCAGTCTGCCTGTTCCTCAATCTTGACCAGACCTTCTTCATCAAGAAATTCATAGAAGGGGATTTTTCTTTTGATGTAAGCAGGTACAGCGATGGATTCACTTGTATCACTGCGTGCTGCCCGTTTCCGTCGTCTTGGTGGCATATGGAACTCGGCTGATTGTGCTGGGAATATGTTTCTTAGCCTAACTATAACTCATGCTAAAATAGACGTAAACATTAGAATATAAGGGTGCAAACATAAATGAATATTATGCGAGAGCTGCGAGAAATCACTCATTCACCGCATCATCTCATGGTTTTTGAAGCCGCCGCCCGGCATCAGTCGTTCACCAATGCAGCAAACGAACTCAGCGTTTCCCAGCCAGCGGTCAGCTCCGCGATTCGCCAGCTTGAAAAAGCACTGGGCGTCCGCCTGTTTACGCGCGGCCACCGCTCGGTTGTGCTCACCGAAGCGGGTGATACGCTGTATCAGGATGTATCGCAGGGCTTTAGTCGTATCCTTGAAACCGCGCGTCGTTTGCGCCACATGGAGAGAAACCGCCACGTCACGCTGTCAACTTCCACCGCATTTGCGAATTACTGGATGCTGCCGCGGCTTTCAAATCTCCACGCCCGTCACCCGGGCATTGATCTTCGCCTGCAGACCACGGACAAAGATCTTGATTTATCGGAAGAGGGTGTCAGCCTGGGCATTCGTCTTGGCAAGGGCGCCTGGCCGGGCTACGATTGTGAGTTGATCGCCCACGAAGTACTGTTTCCAGTAGCCAGCCCTCATCTCGTAGACCGACCTTCCGACATCCGGGATTTGAACACGCTGGCCACGGAAAATCTGATACACCTTGAGGAGCCCTACCGTCCAAGACCAACCTGGAAAGAATGGTTCTCAAGAATGGGAGCCAACGTTAAGGACACGGGTAAAGGGCTGCGGCTCAACGACTACGCGCTGGTGATTCAGGCGGCGATGGCAGGTGAGGGCATTGCAATGGGATGGGAGCACGTCGTTGCACCTCTTCTGGAACAGGGCTTACTCACCCGGGTGGGCAGCTGGAAACTGGAAACCGGCAGCGGCATTTATCTTATCTGGTCAAACAAAGCACAATTGTCGGAACAGGCGATCGCGGTTCGAGACTGGATAATCGAAACGGCTACTGACTAGCAGTATATATCGCCAACATGGTAAATGACTAAAGTAGTTATAAGAGAAGATTCACAAGGAATATTCTGGACGGCAAGCGCGACTCGTGTCCGGATACATTCGGAATGACCGCTGAGACCTTGCGAGGCATCTACAATATAGATTACTATACCAGCACAAATTATCGTTATGAAAGGAATATCCTTGGCCACGCACAGAACCGACGCGAAAAAAAGAAATCGACCCAACATAGATCATTATCACAGCCCAACTCAGGTCCGATTTGATAGTTGGCATAAATTAGTCGAATATTCCCAACGAATAAATTCGAAAAAGCCCGGTGCAAAAAAGACTGACAAATCGAGCAGCCAGCCCAGCTTGCGCAGCAAGGTAAAAGACTTATTGCTCACCCTGGAAACCATCGAGGAATACACTGCATTTCCGTCTATATCTGACATGGAGACGCTTTGGCGGTATTTTGATGATAAAAATTATTCCAGCTTTACCCGCAGCGTAGAACAAATCGTTCGTGCCCTGTGCAATGACAGTTACCGGCGACGCAATATCAACCTTGACAAAGTTGACAAGACGCATTCTGATGATCAGAGTATTCAACGCAGTGATCAATCCTCATCCGACTCGAACTATGAAAAGCCATATTTCGAGGTTTTATTCGTCGATAAGAATGCCCGCGCAGAAACTCCGGTCATCAAAAAAGGTCTGGCTAAACTAAGCCGGGATGAAGATGAATTCGTTTACGATATTCTCGCCGTACCGAGCTTCGAAGACGCACTGATTGCGGTACTGCTCAACTACAACATTCAGGCTGTTGTGATACGTTACGATTTTCCGTTGCGTTCGAAAAACCATCTAAAAATAATCCAGCGCTATTTGCACGCCATTACCGATATCGATTACGATGATTTACCTGTGTCCGGTCACGGCCCACTACTCGGTGCATTTATCGCCAGCTTACGCCCTGAGCTGGATATATATATGGTCACTGATTCTTCCGTGCAATCGATAGATGCGGGGTCTGGCGGGATATTTAACCGGGTATTTTACCGGCAGGAAGACTACCTTGAGCTGCACCTGAATATTTTGCGTGGCGTAGGCGAGCGTTACGAAACTCCTTTTTTCAATGCACTGAAAAAATACAGCCGCAAACCTACGGGCGTGTTCCACGCCATGCCTGTCTCACGTGGAAAATCCGTCACCCAGTCGCACTGGATTCGGGATATGGTCAAGTTTTACGGAATAAATATATTCCTCGCGGAAACATCAGCTACCTCAGGCGGGCTCGATTCGCTGTTGCAACCTCACGGGCCGATAAAAAAGGCCCAGCAGCTCGCAGCTCGCGCGTTTGGCGCCCGACGCACTTTTTTTGTCACGAATGGCACATCAACCGCAAACAAAATTGTCGTCCAGGCGCTGGTTAAACCCCGGGACATCGTCCTGATTGACCGGGATTGCCATAAATCTCACCACTATGGAATGATGCTTGGCGGCGCACTGCCTTCTTATCTTGACTCATATCCTTTACACGAATACTCAATGTACGGTGCCGTACCGCTCGGAGAGATAAAGCAGCGCCTTCTCGCTTACCGTGATGCAGGCAAACTAGACCAGGTAAAAATGTTGCTGCTGACCAACTGCACCTTCGACGGCATCGTGTATAACGTTGAAAAAGTCATGGAAGAATGCCTGGCCATCAAACCTGATCTGGTATTTTTATGGGACGAAGCATGGTTTGCGTTTGCCGCGTTCACGCCGACCTTCCGGCAACGAACCGCCATGGCGACCGCCAAGAAACTGGTTAAAAAATATCGTAGCGCCGCGTATCGCGAACAGTATGAACAGCGACAACAGGCTAAGCCGGGCGAACCCGATGTGCTACCCGACCCGGATAAAGTCCGTGTCAGGGTTTACGCTACCCAATCTACGCATAAATCGCTGACCTCGCTTCGCCAGGGTTCCATGATTCATATTTATGATCAGGATTTTAATCAGAAGGTTGCTGAACCATTTAATGAAGCCTTTATGACTCATACATCAACATCGCCCAATTACCAGATTCTGGCCTCACTTGATCTTGGTCGTCGCCAGGCTGAGCTCGAAGGGTATGAGATGGTACAAAAACAGATTGAACTTGCCATGTCCATACGCGAGCAGGTTTCAGGCAATCCGAGGCTGACTCGCTACTTTAAGTTTCTTGTCGCACGTGAACTGGTTCCAGAGACGTATAGACCGTCTAAAATCGAGGCATACATTGACGCAGAAACCGGATGGGCAAACGACAATATGGAGGAGGCCTGGGCGCAGGATGATTTCGTCGTAGATCCGACCCGTCTGACCCTATATATTGGCGCGACCGGTATCGACGGAGATACCTTTAAAAACGAATACCTGATGGATAAATACGGCATACAGGTAAACAAAACGTCGCGCAATACCGTGTTATTTATGACCAACATTGGCACGACACGCAGCTCGGTTTCGTTCCTGATGGACGTATTAACAAAAATAGCGGACAACCTCGAATTGGAACAGGCAGAATTTGGCCGTTACGAACGCAAGCTGTTTGAAAAGAAAGTTCATTCCTTGACCATGGATCTTCCTCCTCTGCCTGATTTTTCACGATTTCACGATTCATTTCGATCGCGTAAAGCAAGCGACACCCCGGAAGGCGATATACGCAAAGCTTTTTTCCTGGCGTACGATGAAGCCAACTGTGAGTACGTGGACATCGAGACACCCGGACTTGAAAAAGACATCGAAAATGGCCACGAACTGGTCGCCGCCAGCTTCCTGATTCCTTACCCGCCGGGGTTTCCAATTCTGGTGCCAGGCCAGGTCATCAGCACCGCCATCATTTCATTTATGAAAAAGCTGGATGTAAAAGAAATCCATGGTTACCAGCCGGAGCTGGGGATTCATGTGTTTACCGAAGAGGCCCTGCAACAGGTCGCTGCTGGCATACCGGCATAGTGAACCATGACTTGGGGCCGTCGCCCGACGAATTAAGAAACCAGCTAAACCGTGTTTCCCGGATCACGCGTTCAGCTATGCTGGACATCTATGCAAATATAAAACGCGCGGTATTGCGCAGCATCAATAGCCTAAAACTTGAAGGTGGCACAGCCAATGCTGATAAACAACATGAAAATAACTACCCCACAGATACGAGGAGCCCAAGCATGAAAAAACTGAACAATATTTCTGATGTAAGGCGATATTTTCACCGCAATGAAACCCCGATTTATTTTATCAGCGCGACCAATTTTAATTTACTCGGCATCTCTGAATGGGTGAAGGATTTTCGATATATAAACTATATCGATTGCTTTGATGGTCGACACCCAAGTGTACGAATCCCGGCTGAACAGCCCCATCGTGAGTTTGAAGGTATTGAAGACATTAATAATTACCTGCTGCAACACAAAGAGGTAGTCGATTACATCGAATATCGTGGAACGAAAGGCAAAGCGGTTTTTTTGATGTTTGACGAGAAAACCGAACAACTGTGCGCCGATTTGGGGCTGGATGTCTGGTTTCCTTCGGCTGAGCTACGCCAAAAACTGGATAACAAAATTGAGACTGTTCGCATCGGTGATCGGGCCGGTGTACCCAGTGTTCCTAATATACTCGCCCGGGTTCAAAGCTATGAAGAACTTTGTGAGGTTTCCAGGGCACTGGGCAATGATCTCGTCCTTCAATCGGCATTTGGTGATTCGGGCAAAACAACTTACTTCATTTCGAATGAAGAAGAATGGGATGAGCATAGCGCAGAAATTATTGACGAACCTGAAATGAAGATAATGAAGCGGGTTAACTGTCGTGGATCTGCCATCGAGGCTTGCACTACCAAATGCGGCACAATTGTCGGGCCGCTGATGACCGAGCTAGTCGGGTTTAAAGAGCTTACGCCCTATAAAGGCGGGTGGTGTGGTAACGAGATTTTCGCTGATGCATTTAGCCCTGAAATTCGCGAGAAGGCCCGCCGCTATACCCGGGATTTTGGCGAGGCCTTGCGGGAAGAAGGGTATCGCGGCTACTTTGAACTTGATTTTTTAATCGATCTTGATAACGGTGAACTTTACCTGGGCGAGCTTAATCCCAGAGTAACCGGTGCGAGCTCCATGACGAACCATGCAGCCTTCGCGCACGCTGATGCACCATTGTTTTTGTTCCATCTGCTTGAATTCTCGGATGTTGAGTTTGATATCGACATCGCCGCACTCAATAAACGCTGGGCAGACCCCGACAATGTAGACGACTGGAGCCAACTGGTTATCAAACATGTGGACGACAGCGTGGACTACATCACCGATGCACCCGAATCAGGCATCTGGCGATTACAGGATGATAATTCGGTTACCTTTACCCGGTTCGATTATCACCGCCGCGCTGTCGAAGACGATAACCATGCGTTTTATATGCGCATTAGCGGGTCCGGCGACTACCGCTACAAAGGCGCGGATTTAGGTATACTCATCACTCGCGGCCGCTTAATGACCGAAAATTTTGAACTCACTGAGCGCGCTAAAGCATGGACTGCGGGAATTATCGGGCACTACAAAGCCATATCACTTGACGAAGCGGAAAATGCCACCCCACCCCCCGTTTCGTTGACCGACGGCGCGTTTAAAATATTGTAGAATCTTGAACACAAAAACACACCGGCGCATCACCAGCAAGCTGTTTGAATCGATCGAAGAGCATAACCCCGGTCCAAAATGGGCAGCGATGTTCGAACATTTCTGGCCGGAATATCATAAATGGTTTTTGAGCGAAGGCGATGCTGCCCGACCATCGTATGGTGAATGCCTTAAGCAGTTCCGTCGGCACATGCCTGAACTGGAGCCGACTTACCGAAAATTGTGTGAATTAGCCGGTGGTGGAGATGCGGCCGCCCGGTTTTTGTCGATGTATTCTCCGCCGGCCTATTTGTCTGGCTGTACCCAGGCTGTGTGGACGGGCAGCGAGCCGGTCTTAATCCGTAATTACGACTACAACCTGAGCAGCTTTGAAGGCGTGGTATTAAATTCAAGCTGGCACGGGCAACGTGTTATAGCGATGAGCGATGGCTTGTGGGGCGTCCTGGACGGCATGAATGAATCGGGCCTGGCGATATCCCTGGCTTTTGGTGGGCGGGTTAATGTAGGTAAGGGATTTGGTATACCTATCATATTGCGTTACATACTGGAATTTTGCCGGGACACCCCGGCCGCGATTGCGGTATTAAAACGCATTCCAACCCACATGTCTTATAACATTACCGTTGTCGATGCCAAACAGCGCTTCGCCACGGTATACGTTACGCCAGACAAATCACCTGTGGTCAGGCAAATACCCGTCGCCACAAATCATCAGGGGAAAATAGAATGGGCGCGCCATGCCTGGGCAACCGCTACCCTGGAACGCGAAAATGCGGTGCAGGCGATCATGAGCAACGCCGACGAAACCGCTGATGGCCTACTGGCCGGGTTTCTTCGCCCGCCCGTTTATAACACCGCTTATCAGCGGGGCTTTGGCACCCTGTACACCGCCGTGTACAAGCCCCGGCAGGCGACCATTGACTATATATGGCCGAATCAAAACTGGCATTTCAGCATGACGCATTTCGAAGAGCAGCGCCGTGAAATCGCGTTCGTCAATCTGAGCAACGATGTTTTCCAGCCTGTTTTGCCCTTGAACTAATAAAGAGAACAATTGCAAGCATTGCGCTAAGGCAATATGCCGCAAAAAACGCGACGATAGGAATAATACTCGCTGTGATCTTTATTAGGTGGTGAAATTAAGGCTTATTAAACACGGGAGGAACGGTTTCGGGATGCGCAACGGCCTCTAGCTTCTCGCCCGGCGCGTTTCGCTCACTATCACGCTCACTTTCTGCTGTCCCAAGCGGCTCAAGATCGTTGCGTGTCCACCAGCACCAAAAGCCCTGGTCGCATAACCATTCGCTCAATTTGTCCAGACTATTCCATTCCCGTCCGGCACCACGCGCGTTGAACAACCTGCATAATTGGCCGTCTACATACACCGCTACCGCCCAGGCGTAAGGGTGCTTGCCCTGATCGCCGTAACCCCCTCCCTGGTGCACACGCTCAGTACGATATATCAGGGCGGACTCGCCCAAACGCCCGGCCTGACGAATAGGGGCGAGATCAGCTTGCGTAACGGCCCCGACAATGCCGAGAGAAACATCTTGGTCCATAGTGTTGACAATTGAAATGAATACAGCTACATTATGATTCATGATGTAGCTGTATTCAAGCATTTTTCATTTATAAACACATACTGGAGATTCATGCCATGGCAAAAAAAGTTAACCCCGTCCCTAGAGGCTATCGAACCGTTACCCCCTGCCTGATCGTCAGCGATGTAAATCACGCAGTCGATTTTTATACACAAGCATTAGGCGCCGAACTGCTGACACAGGCTAATGATCCAGGCGATAGTTTTGCCGTTCAGGCTAGCGTTAAAATTGGCAACTCCGTCATCATTCTGCAAGCTGAAAACCTCGCTTCGGGTCTGCTTTCACCACTTTCACAGGCGAATGGATCCAACCAGTTACATTTATATGTAGAAGACATTGACGCCTTGTGGGCTCGCGCACTAGCCGCTGGTGCAACCGTCATAAGCGAACCGGTCAACACCTATTGGGGCGATCGTAACGGGGTATTGCTCGATATGTTCGGGCATCGTTGGTCGCTGGCAAGCCGCGTTGAACATGTTTCTACAGAAGAAGCAAAGAAACGGCTGGCACAATTGCATGCACCGCTAGAGACGGTCGAGCTAGCTAATGCGAATGTTTCAATACTAGCCGACACCCTGGCTGAAAGCAGCGAAACTGTCGTACACTAAGCGGGAATTACCATGCACCGCACGGGCGCCCCATTGGTGCCGGTGCGGGCCGTTTTAATTTAGCCGCCGGATTTACTCTCAGCTAAGGAATGTCAGCAGGGTCGAGGTAATCCAGACAATCATCTTTCCATCCAGGACCGTACTATATGTATTGGGTACATCAAAATGCAAGCGACCAGCGCGCAGCACTACTGCGCGGCGAAATATCTTCACTCGAATTGCTCAATGCGAGTATCGCCCAACTCGAAGCCGTTGAACCCTACATAAACCCTGTTTCCCACAAACTATACACCCAGGCACGTGAAGCGGCACTGGCCGCCGATAAGCAACTTGCGCGCGGTAACGGCGGGCCTTTATGTGGCCTGCCCATTTCCATAAAAGATTCGCAGTGGTTTGCAGGCGAATCTTGCACACACGGCTCTGCGAGCTTGAAAGATTTTGTGCCGGACCAGACTTCGCAAGCGATAGAACGATTGCAGGCTGCCGGTGCCGTCATTTTTGCCAAAACCACTTGCCCGGAATACTGCCTGAGCGGAACGAGCGAATCGGCCCTGTATGGGCGCACATCCAATCCCTGGGACACGTCGAAAACAGCCGGCGGCTCGTCTGGTGGTGCTGCGGCAATTGTCGCCGCAGGTATTGGAAGTATGTCACTAGGCGGCGATGGAGGTGGCTCCATTCGAATTCCTTCGGCCCTTTGTGGAATTACCGGCTTCAAACCAAGTTTTGGCGTCGTGCCGAGAAAACCCGGCTTTCCAACCTGGGAATCACTGGTTGCCTACGGCCCGATGACGCGTTCGGTCGCCGATGCAAAATTAATGTTCAATGTACTCGCCAACAATGCGACCGAACATCCCACGACAACCGATGCCGTACGCGACAAAAAATCATCGTTCATCGTCTCGGAAGACCTCGGTTTTGCCCCCGTGAACGATGACATTCGCGCGGTCTTTCGGCGCGCTATTCACCAAATAAGCAGCGCAGGTTATACGATCAAACACGCCAACCCGGGTATACAGTCCTCTGTCTCTACCTGGGCAATTACGGCAACGTCTGACATGTACCGAAACCGTGATCTAGCAAATAAATA
>JAUVBY010000087.1 GCA_030590945.1 Gammaproteobacteria bacterium
ACTGTCCGGTTTAATTTTCGTAGGATCACGTTAAACGACAATACAACAATGTTTGCAGAAGACACTTATGTTTAGAGACTTAAAACCTAAATCCCGTTTTATCGTCATCCTCGCGTATGCGGGGATCTATAATACCGTCAGAAACAGGCTTATGGATTCCCGCCTTCGCGGGAATGACGCTTTAACCGGACAGTAGTGATATTGGTTCGTAAAAACTATCAAACCGTGCTGTTGCCTCGCGCAGTGCATGATTTAGCCAACAGTTCTTATGCTGGTTCAGTTATTTATCCCGCGTTATTTTTCGCTATTATTTATACTACTGCATATCAATACAGGCATCCTGGCCTTACGATAGCCTGCCTGACTATATTAGCGACACTGAGCATTGTACGAATTGCAATATCGTACAACGTTGTAAAAATCACACCGGTTGCATGGGTGCGCTGGTTTTCAGTTTTAACCATACTCGTTGCCGGTATCTGGAGTGGTATCTGGGCATTCGTTTTATACCTTGACGGTTTAAATAACACGACGCTGCTTGCCATCGTCGCAATGACTGGTATTACAAGCGCCGGCATAGGAACCTTATCGCCGTTGCTTAAGCTCTCCTATACTTATTTGTTTGTCATGGTGTTGCCGATGATATACGTCCTGGTTCAGCAACCGGATGGCGTGGGAAATGCATATGCAATTCTGGTAGCTTGTGGCACGATGTTCCTTCTGTATGTCAGTACACGGATGAACGCGCAATACTGGAACTGGAAAATGGTGAACGGGCGATTCCTATAATCGCAATAACTGCGAATGCGCTGACCAGTGATCGTGATGCCTGTATTGAAGCAGGGCTGGATGATTATCTCAGTAAGCCCTATAGAATAAAGGAATTTAAAATGATGCTTGAACGATGGGTCAGACTATCCCGGGCGCCCGTCGATTCGAGGCTTGCTTAGTATGGGTAGATAAACCACGCTAAATATTGTGAACGCAATAATCCACATTAATTGGGAAATACCTACCCAGAGCGTATAGTGCCCCTCGCTAAGTAGTGGAAAAATAACTCTGACAACTGCACCGAGCAGCAAGATAGCAAACGCATAGGCCATGATTGCGGGTGGATTTTGAATGCCTCGACCGCTATGCCCGAGGGCTACCCGGGACATCATTGCCAGGGTCATCGCGCCGATACCACCAAATGCAAAAGCATGAATAGCGAGATATTTGTTGATCCCCAGAAAGTAAGAGGCAGCAAACAGGGCGAAACCGGCAGTGATGAACCAGAACGCCAGGTACAGACTCCACAATAAGCTTTTATGCCAGATTCCAGAAGTGTGCCAACCAATTAGCCTGCGAGCGTTGATTGCGAATAACATGAGGGCTATGCTTGCTGATAGCATAGGCTTGTCGAAAAAAACCTCGATTACCGTGAACGTCAGAAATAGTAGCAGGCTGCTTAGATCAATCCATTTTGAATTGCTCAATTGCACTGGTTTATCTACGCCTTTTTCAATGAAGAAGGGCACAACGCGCCGGCCAAGGGTCAGGATCAGGCTGATCACTAAAAACAGGCCACCATATATCCCCCAGTCTACACCCTGGGGTATCAGGCCCATTGCGCCCAGGTAGAACAGAGCATTAAAAATGACCAGGAAAATAACTTTAGATACCAGCGCGAGCTGCTTCCACTGTTTAGCTTTCACGAGAGGGTGTGTGAGTGCAACGATGAACATGAGTGAAAAACCCAGATCAAAAATCGCGGCGAGCTCAATCAAAGCCGTGCCGGTGAGGAATAGTATTCGCGCGAGAGCCCACAGTAGAAACATCAATGCAAGGGGTTTACCATTAATGGTCTGAATGCCCGTCCAGTTTTTAGCGGCGGTTAACAAAAAACCGGCAATCACGGCCATTGCATAACCGTAGATCATTTCGTGAGCGTGCCACTCGTAACTGGTTATAGCTTGTATCGGCAGTTGAAACTGGAAAAGGAAAATTGCAGACCAAAAGCAGATCGATATCACTGAAAATATAGCCGCACTGAGAAAGAAAATTCTGAAGCTCAGATTGAACAGCGCGACACTTTTAACAGAAGAGCTGGTGGTTTTAGCGGGTGATATGTTCATGTCCGGTAAATAGAAGTCGTTTGCGCAAATTTTGTTATTGAGAGAGCATATATATGTGTTGCTATCGTCGGATTACACCAGTTAGATGCAGTCTTCGCCCTGATGCATATCAATTGGTGAAAAATAACGCTGCCTGCTGGTAACTGCTATCGTAGAGAGATAAAGATCTCGCTGCCTGTTTTCACAGAGGGTGCTAGAGCCAGAATGGCAGCGTCATCAGGATGATCAAAAATAAGGCGAATAGCAAATAGGTTATAACCGTGCCGGGATTTCTACGATATAAATCACCGAATCGGGTCTGGTCCCCTGCGGCTTTTTGTTCCAGATAGTGTTGATGCGCCTGCGCGTAACGCTGTTTCTGGTAACGCGCGATTAATTCTTTAGCAGAATCAAATTGAGCCGGGTTGTTCACCCAGATAGCGGCTGTACCGATACCGAAAAACCCCGAAGACGTTTCATGAAACTCAATATCATGGTCACGCAACAAAACGCGCATTTCTTCCGTTTCATCATCCGGCACATTGCGTAATGGATAGAGTTTTTTTGCCACGATTATTGCCTGAGAAAACGCTGTACACTGAGCCGGGGATCGGCAGCCAGGGGGACAGATTTCCCCGCAGACCAGATATGCGGGTTTATTTCGGGGAATAAGACGGCGCCGTTCGGCTCAATGTGGTCCGGTACGGTTGTGATGTCCAGGTGAGTACAGTGTTGGATTGCATCCTCATAGATTTGCCCGCCACCGATAAACCAGATGGCCAGCGGGCTGTCCTTACAGGCGGATAGTGCGGCATCGATTGATGCATAGTTTTCAGCATCGTTAACCGTATTGCGGCTAATGACAATATTACGCCGTTTGGGCAGCGCTTTACTGCCGATCGACTCCCAGGTTTTGCGGCCCATAATGATTATGCTATTCAGCGTAAGCCGTTTAAAACGCTTGAAATCTTCAGAATAGTGCCAGGGAATGCTGTTATCTCTGCCGATCACCCGCTCTTTGGTCATCGCAGCGATCGCACCGATGGGGCGTGTTTGGCTGGGCATTCTAAAGCTATTAAACCGCGACCCTGAAGTTCAGTTTTTCGTATGGCTGGTATCCTTCCAGCGGGAAATAGGTCAATATTTCGTTAGTTTCAAGTTCCAGTAAGGCATCTATATCGGCGAGTGTCTGAATACTCTTATCGATGCTCAGTTGCGGTAGCTTACGCGGAGTTCGTGTCAGCTGAGTTTCCAGTTTTGGAATATGATCGTATTCCGCCATCGATCCATCGGGTTTTCCGGTGTAAATATGTGCGTCGATAAGGGTGTGGCCAAACTGACCAACGGCAATACCGCTAAAGCGACTAATTAAGTGCAATAAAAACGCGTACCCCGCAATATTGTATGGTATGCCGAGTGCGATGTCGGCGCTACGCTGAGTCAGGTGCAGGCACAGGCGCGGCTGGTTGTTTTCGTCATATTGTGTATTGAGTACCCAAAAAGCGTGGCAGGGTGGCAACGCAGAATGTTGAGCATTGCCCGGTGACCATGCTGAGACTACGAGCCGGCGACTCATCGGGTTGCGCTTGATCTCGTCGATTACCCATGCAATCTGATCATTGTAGCTAATAGCAGCAGCATCTGCTTTGCCCGATGTGGTTGGGAAGTGGCGCCAGAAATTTCCGTAGGCACTGGGCACTTTTGATGTCTCAGGGTCTGCCCAGGGATCCCAGAACTTACAGCCGTGTTTTTGTAGCAGCCGGATGTCGGTGCTACCTGATAAAAACCACAGGTTTTCAATGACGATGTTTTTCCACGAGACCTCCTTGGTAGTGAGCAGGGGGAAACCGGCGTTGAGATCGACTTCGTAGTTGTAGTTAAAACTTGAAATGGTATCGACACCGGTACGGTTAGTTTTTCGGGTGCCATTGTTAATAACGTACTGTACGAGATCCAGATATTGTTGCATTTAAGAGGTTCCAGCCTGGTTGGTTAAACTGGCCTGGTTGGTCACTTTTGTGGTATCTTTTTTGAAATAGTGCTCAAGGGCTTCGCGCGCAAACACCGAAGATTTGACGTACCATTTTTCTTTGTTGATGCATAACATGGCGTAGGCAATTTTCTTTGAGTTTCGTTCGCCATACCCTATGAACCAGTCATACGAGCCTTTCGGTGTTTTGCCTGATAGATGCCCTGATTTTCCGCCCGTAACCACGCCCGGATATTTTTTGCTGGTGAATTTTCGAAAACTCCTGCGCCCCGTGCCTTCAGTAATGGTCGCGCGCATTAATTTTTGCATTGAGCGCGCGGTATCTTCGCTCAGAACGTTAATCATCGTGGTGTCATCAGAGGTGTATAGCACCCGGTTTTCGGCGTTGGTGACGCTCTCAACGATGCTGGGTGGGATTAATTTGCCACCATTAATGATCGATGCCGCCAGTGCGGCACCGTGCATCGGGCTAAGCGTGTTTCGTCGGGTATAACCCGAGGCTGATTCGGCTGCCTCCCACTGGTTGCCCGGTTCAATTTTGATGCTGCCGTTATCAAATTCAAAATCAGAAATAAATTGCGCGTTAAAGCCAAATCGCTCGGCATATTCAATAAGTTTTTTATCACCCAGTTCTTTGGCGCCGAGACGTCCGAATATCGGATTGACTGATTTTGCAAAGGCGGTTTTGAACGACATGCGGCGCGTCCATTTATTTTGCTTGACCTTGAAAACCTGGCTTTTGTACAAAGAGGTGGATTTCCCGTTAAAAGCATACATCGTGGAGGGGGTCGCGATTCCTTCTTCGATTGCCGCAGCAGCGGTGATCACTTTAAAGGTCGAGGCGGCCGGGTAGGTCGCATTGAGCGCGAGCGCAGCACTCTGTTGTTTGTCTCGACGACTGGATGCCATCGCCAGAACCTTTCCGGTGTCCGGGTCAATGGCGACAAACACGCCATAGTCCGGGTTGTAACGCTTCAGGCGTTCGGTGGCCCAGCTTTGCAAACCCTCATCCAGCGTATAATTAATATACAAATTTTGTTGTTCGTAAACCAGTTGGGCAGGAAATTCTCCTTCTTTAATATGACCACTCAATGCGCCACGTAAAAATGCTTTATCAATCTGTAGCCGAGGTTGCTCGACTTCAGTGCTCGGCTCTTGTGCGGTAAGGTTAGCGCTGGCGATTTCTGCCGATGTTGCAGGGTCAGTATGACGCGATGGTCTCCATTGATTTGCGACAAACACGACTGCACCGCCAAGCAGTCCGATACCGATCAGGTTGACTAGTTTTTTCTTGCGCAGGCGTCGTGTGATCGCGCTGGGTGTTGCCATGACGTAGTCGTTTTTAGATCGAAACATAGTTGCTAGGCATGACGGTTTAACAGGGTGTCTTTGGCGGCATTGATTTGTGCTGCCAAATAGCTGGAGCCGCCACGATCAGGGTGTAATTTTTGCATTAGGCGTTTGTGCGCTTGTTTAACTTCATCATCGGTAGCATTCGCTTGCAGATCCAGTATTTCGTAGGCCTGTGATGCCGACATTTTACCATCTGCGTTCGATGGAGGTTGTGAGTTTTGCTTATAACTTTGACCTTTGCTCGCCATTATAAAGGCATTGACTGCCGCCCGGCTCTGGAAATCCTCTCTCACTTCCTGCAGTAGTTCGTCCAGTTCCGGGGCGCTTAACTGCGAAAGCTTTCGGCCTTCAAACTGGCCGCGAATAATGTTTCCATCCAGCGTACGTCGGGCCATGTCGTATTCAACGATCAGCCACAGTGTCGTGAAACTGGTCGGGCCGAATTTTTCGCCGGCAAAGCGCCCGATTGTCCCAATCAGGCCGCGATAGGCTAACAGGCGATGCAAAATCGGTACCGCGGCTGAAATCGCAGCGAAAATAACTGGAATTCTGCCCGTTATGACCAATAACAGCAGGGCACCTGCAACAAAGTACAATAAACCGGTTTTGATCGCCTGGTTGCGCCTGCCCGGGGAGGCTTTGCCATACCAGGACATAAACCACATCACCCCCATGAGTACCAGCAGGGCGAGAAACAGGCGAATAAACATGGTGTATGGCTTTTAGCGAGCCAATAAAATGCCCAGCATCCGGCGCAGGGGTTCGGCAGCACCCCAGAGTAACTGGTCGCCCACGGTGAATGCGCTTAAATAATGATTGCCCATTTGCATCTTTCGCAATCGCCCAACCGGCACCGTCAGCGTCCCGCTTGCATAGGCGGGTGTCAAGGTTTGTTGTGAGGCTTCACTCACGTTTGGTACTACTTTTGTCCATTCGCTGGTCTGGCTTAACATCGCTTCGATTTCATCGATGGGAAGATCGCGTTTGAGTTTGATCGTCAGCGCCTGTGCATGTGAGCGCATGGCACCAACTCGAACACACAAGCCATCGATCGGAATCAGTTGATCGCCGCTACGCCCAAGTATTTTATTGGTTTCATTGGGGGCTTTCCATTCTTCGCGGCTGACACCATTATCCAGATCTGCATCAATCCAGGGGATCAAACTGCCAGCAAGCGGTACCGGCCAGTTATCCAGCGGGTATGCGTCACCATTAATGGTTTCGCTAACCTTTTTATCGATTTCCAGTATTGAAGAGCCCGGATTCTGCAGGAGATCATCGACCGAGGTATGGATCGCGCCCATCTGGCTGATCAGTTCACGCATGCTACGCGCGCCGGCACCGGAAGCCGCCTGGTAAGTCATGGCACTCATCCATTCGAGTTCATTTTCACGGAAAAGACCGCCCAGACCCATCAGCATCAAGCTGACCGTGCAATTGCCACCAATAAGCTTGGTACAGCCACTGTCCAGCGCCTGATCGATGATATCGCGATTGACCGGATCCAGAATAATGATCGAGTCGTCGTCCATGCGAAGAGATGACGCCGCATCTATCCAGTAGCCTTTCCAACCCATTTGTTGGAGTTTGGGAAAAACAACTTTGGTGTAGTCACCGCCCTGACAGGTTATTATAGCGTCCATGCTCGCCAGCATTTTTATATCAAACGCGTCTTGTAGTACGGGGCAGTCAATACCGACATCCGGAGCCGACTGGCCCGCCTGAGAGGTGGTGAAGAAAATCGCTTCGTTAATTGTATCAAAGTCTTGCTCAGCGCGCATGCGCTCAAGTAATACAGAACCGACCATGCCGCGCCAACCGACGAAGCCTATGCGATTTAAATTCATTGTGGTTTAACGCCAGGTAACTAGAATATATTAAGGTTTAATTATAGACAATTTGCGTAGCTGATAGTGCGTCTAAACGGATAAATATTAAGTTTATCTAATGTTGTCATACATCCATTCATAAATGGTCATTGATGTTAGTCGTGTTTTAAGGTAAAACGCTGGTTCCTGTCCTGTTAAGAAGGGATGTTCGCGTGTGGCTGCTGTAATGGTCTGCTCAACATCGTTTCTTGAGCTGGATATTATATTGAGACCTCAGCATAACTCAGTGGCGAAAGAAAAATGAGATAAAAGGTTCCTGATCAAGGCGCAATTCGCAGCGAATAGCGAGCTATTCGCAAGATTTGCAACGCTGAGCAGGGAGATTTTAATCATTTTTACTCGTCATCTGGGTTATGCTGAGGTCTCATAATGAAAGATTATTAAATAAGAGGTCTGGTGTGGAACTCAGTGGTGCAGAAATTGTTGTTCAAAGCCTGGTTGATGAAGGCGTAGAGTTCGTCTTTGGTTATCCGGGTGGTGCGACCTTACATATTTACGATGCTATTTTTAAGCACGATGGCATAAACCATATTCTAACGCGCCACGAACAGGGGGCGGCTCACGCGGCAGACGGGTATACGCGCTCGACCGGAAATACCGGCGTGGTGCTGGTAACCTCCGGCCCCGGTGCAACCAATGTGGTGACGGGCATTGCTACCGCGCACATGGATTCCATTCCAATGGTGATCATTACCGGGCAGGTAATGACGCAGTTGATCGGCAATGATGCGTTTCAGGAGGCCGATATAGTCGGTATCACGCGTCCTTGTGTGAAACACAATATGCTAATCAAGGATGTTAAAAATATTGCCAGCGCGATCAAAAAGGCGTTTCATATCGCCGAAACCGGGCGACCCGGTCCGGTGCTGGTAGATATTCCCAAGGATATTACCGCCGAGAAAACACAATACGTTTATCCGAAAAGCGTTTCTATGCGCTCCTACCAGCCGCGGGTGAAAGGTAACGATCGGCAGATTAAGCGTGGCCTGGAAATGTTGCTTGCAGCTGAACGGCCGGTTATATACACGGGCGGTGGTGCTGTGCTCGCGGATGCACACAAAGAATTAACCGAGTTTGCCAGGTATATTGGCGCGCCGGTAACCAATACCCTGATGGGGCTTGGCGCATATCCAGCAAGCGACAAACAGTTTCTGGGCATGCTGGGTATGCATGGCACCTATGAAGCGAATATGGCCATGTATGAGGCGGATCTAATTTTTGCTGTCGGCGCACGATTTGATGACCGCGTCACCGGCGATTTAACGAAATTCTCGCCCAGAGCCAGGTTTGTGCAAATCGATATCGACCCGGCGTCAATCAGCAAGAATGTAAAAACAGATGTCCCGATCGTCGGTGATGTTAAAGTGGTTCTGCTTCAATGCCTGGAGGCCTTAAAGAATCTGGAAAAACCTGAGGCTGAACGCACCAGTAAATGGTGGCAACAGATTGCACAATGGCGCGGTGAGAATTGCCTGAAATTTGATAGCACATCGCAGTTTATCAAGCCTCAGCAGGTTATTAAAAGTCTGTGTGAAATAACCGGAGGGGATGCCATTGTTACCTCTGACGTAGGCCAGCACCAGATGTGGGCAGCCCAGTATTATGATTTCGATAAGCCACGCCGCTGGATAAATTCGGGTGGTCTGGGGACCATGGGTTTTGGACTGCCTGCCGCGATGGGAGCTCAGTTTGGTAACCCTGACGCGCAGGTTGCCTGTGTGACTGGTGATGGTAGTATCCTGATGTGCATTCAGGAATTGGCAACTTGTTTACAATACAAACTTCCCATTAAAATTATTTGCCTGAATAATCGTTATCTTGGCATGGTACGCCAGTGGCAGGAATTCTTTTACGAGCAGCGATATTCACATACCTATATGGATTCGGTGCCGGATTTCGTGGCCTTGTCGGAAAGCTTCGGTCACGTTGGAATGCGCATCGAGAACCCCGGGGACGTTGATGGCGCGCTAAAAGAAGCCTTTGACCTGAAAGACCGACTGGTTTTTATGGATATAGTTACCGATCAGGGCGAGAATGTCTTTCCGATGATTCCGGCCGGCGCAGGGCACAGTGAGATGGTGCTGCGTCCGGAAGAAAACCTGAAGCCGGGGGAGCTTTCCTGATGAGACGAATTATTTCAGTTTTACTTGAAAACGAATCGGGCGCTTTGTCGCGTGTGGCTGGATTGTTCTCCGCCCGCGGATATAACATCGAAAGCCTGACAGTAGCCGCAACCGAAGATAGCACCTTGTCGCGTTTAACCATGGTGACCCGGGGAAATGACGCAGTAATAGAGCAAATACTCAAACAACTCAATAAGTTAATAGATGTTGTTAAAGTAGTAGATATAACAGAAGGCGCACATCTGGAGCGTGAAGTCATCCTGGTTAAAGTACAGGCTAAAGGCAGTGAGGCACGCGATGAAATGATGCGTCTGATTGAAATATTTAAGGGTAAAATTGTCGATGTTACTGAGACGACCTACACCCTGGAAATGACGGGTGATTCTGCAAAGATTTCCTCCTTCCTCGAAGGACTGAAAAACACAAAAATTCTTGAAACAGTGCGCTCAGGCATTACCGGCATTAGCCGCGGTAAGTCTGCATTACGCGCATAACTAATTTATTATCTAATCTCAAATATTTGGAGACAACATGAAAGTTTATTACGATAAAGACGCCAACCTGGACGTACTCGCGGGCAAAAAAATTGCCGTTCTGGGATATGGCTCACAGGGCCACGCACACGCTAACAACCTGAAAGATAGTGGCATGGACGTAATTGTTGGTTTGCGCGAAGGATCTAATTCGATCAAAAAGGCTGAAGATGCTGGTCTTACGGTGGCGTCCATTGCTGACGCGGTCGCGCAGTCAGACATCGTTATGGTATTGCTGCCCGATGAAAATCAGGCTTCAATTTATGAAAATGAAATACGGGACAATCTAAAGCAGGGCGCTTCGCTGGCTTTCGCACATGGTCTGAATATTCATTTTGGTTATATCGAGCCGCGCGATGATATTGATGTTTTTATGACGGCCCCCAAGGGCCCCGGTCATCTTGTTCGTTCTACCTATACTCAGGGCGGCGGCGTTCCCTGTCTGGTCGCGGTAGCTCAGGACAGTACCGGCAATGCGCTTGAAACTGCAATTGCTTATGCATCAGCAGTTGGTGGCGGGCGGGCGGGAATTATCGAAACCACGTTTAAAGATGAAACTGAAACGGATTTATTCGGTGAGCAGGCGGTTTTATGTGGTGGTACAACCGCTCTGGTACAGGCAGGCTTTGAAACCCTGGTTGAAGCGGGTTATCCAGCTGAAATGGCCTATTTTGAATGTTTGCACGAACTTAAGCTGATCGTTGATTTGATGTATGAAGGCGGTATTGCCAATATGCGTTACTCAATTTCCAATACTGCTGAGTTTGGTGATTTGACTCGAGGCCCCCGCATAGTGAACGAACAAACCAAGGCCGAAATGAAAAAAATTCTGGAAGAAATTCAATCCGGACAGTTTGTGAAAGAGTTTTTTGCAGACAATGAACAGGGCGGTAAAGTTTTTCCTGAGCTGCGCGCGCGCGGTGCAGCCCACCCGATTGAGGAAGTGGGCGCCAAATTGCGTGGCATGATGCCCTGGATCGAAGCGGATAAAATCGTCGATAAAACTAAAAACTAGTCGTTTTCGACCAGCAACGCGCGGTTCGCTAAGCGAACCGCAGTTCTTCATCAGTTTAAAATACACGAATATAGTAAGCTATCGAAATGAGTCTCAAAACCTATCCAATTATTGCGCGTGAAGGCTGGGAAAGACTGGCGGTTGGTTTAATTGTTTGCCTGTTCGCAAGCTTTACGATCGGTGGCTGGTCCATTTTGTTCTGGATCGGTTTTGCATTTATGCTGCAGTTTTTTCGCGATCCTCCACGCAGAATTCCTGGAGATACACGCGCGATTGTGGCTCCCGCAAGCGGCAAAATAATCCGTATCGAGCAGATTGATGATCCCTATCTTGACCGGCCTTGCACCAAGGTCAGTATATTTATGAATGTGTTTTCAGTGCATTCCAATCTGATTCCTGTCGAGGGGACGATTAAGGAGCGCTGGTACTCACCCGGGAAGTTTTTTAATGCTGCTGCCGATAAAGCATCCACGGATAATGAGCGTAACGCTTTATGGGTACAGACGGACGATGGGCAGGATGTTGTATTTGTTCAGGTGGCCGGACTGATAGCGCGCCGGATATTGTGTTATGTTGAACCGGGTGACATCGTGGAAACCGGTGACCGCTATGGATTCATACGTTTTGGTTCCCGCGTTGATTTGTATTTGCCTCAGGATATTGAACTTAAGGTCCGCCTCGGGCAATGGGTCGATTCCGGAAACGACACAATAGCGCTTCTAAAATGAACGATTCCAAAAACCGCAAAGGTATTTATATCCTTCCCAGCCTGTTCACCACGGCGGGTTTATTCTTTGGCTTTTACGCCATCATTTTTGCCTCTCAGGGGGTCTATGATAAAGCGGCGGTGGGTATTTTAATCGCGATGATCATGGATACTCTGGACGGACGGGTTGCGAGATTAACCAATACCGCGTCGGAGTTTGGCAAAGAGTACGATTCCCTGGTTGATCTGGTGGCCTTTGGTCTGGCACCCGGTCTGGTCGTTTATTTCTGGTCGCTACAGCATTTGGGTAAAACCGGCTGGTTAATTTCGTTCATTTTCACCGCAGCTACTGCTCTGAGACTGGCTCGTTTTAATACAGGTGATTCTGATGAAAAACGATATTTTATCGGTTTGCCATCTCCCTCAGCTGCAGCGTTTGTTACGTTCTGGGTCTGGAGCATGCATGAGTTTGAAATACAGGGATCCAGCATAGCAATAGTAAGTGCTGTCATTGTATTTTTTGCGGCTCTAATGATGGTGAGCAACATCAAATATCGAAGCTTTAAAGATTTTGATGCGAAAAGCAAAGTCCCTTTTATCGTGCTGATCGGGCTGGTTATGATTTTCTCGTTGATATTTTTCGATCCGCCTCGTGTATTATTTTTAATGGCAACTGCTTTTGCCCTGTCCGGGCCGGTAAGCTGGCTATTTCGATATCGAAAGGGGCAGGAAAAATGGGAAAATATCATAGATGATGACATGGATAAGGAGCACGAGCAGG
>JAUVBY010000141.1 GCA_030590945.1 Gammaproteobacteria bacterium
GTGCTTTTACCCGAACCACTCAATCCGGTAAACCAAACCACGCAGCCTTTATGACCATTTTTTCTCTCTCGCACCTCGCGTGAGACACTGTTCTCATGCCAGGTGACATTTGTATCATTGCTCATTTCAATTTCTCAGTAAAGTTAATCATGTCACCGAAAAATACACTGTAAAGTATTTAAAGGCGTTGACCAAAATCAATTATTTTATTTGTTTTAAGAGCGAGTGCTTAAACTTCTTCATGAGTTAAAATGTGGTGGGTGTTTTGTTGTTAATACAGCTTTTAGATGCAAGAACATAACAAGTGCCCCCGGAGCGACGCCAAAAGCGGCGTGCCTGAGGTGAGGCAGACGCTAGGCGATTGTACGAAATGCTGGCTTTGGGCGGCGGTTTCAACCGGTGGATACAACACATTGGCCAAATCGTTCTGCCGGCGTCTCATAGTCTAGCGTCTTTCTTGGTCGCTCGTTAAGTCATGACGCTACCGTCAGATCTCGTCAAACCCTATTCAAGAAATTTGTCAGATCGGGTTTCAACGTCTACACTTTAAAGAACCGTTTCCAGTCTGGCCACCGCAGCATCCACGTCCTTTAGTTTATCCAGACCAAACAAGCCCAGGCGAAAGGTCTGATAATCATCGCGTTCATCGCATTGCAGGGGCACACCGGCCGCAATTTGTATACCATTGGCGGCAAACTTCTTACCATTTTGGATATCGGTATCATCCGTATAACTAACCACCACGCCCGGCGCTTCAAAACCCTCTGCTGCTACGCTTTTGTAGCCCTTGTCTTTAAGTAAACGGCGCACTTTATCTCCCAGTTCCTGCTGTTGTTGCTTGAGCTTGTCAAAACCGATGTCGCGCGCTTCAAACATCACGTTTCTAAACTGACGCAGCGCCTCGGTAGGCATGGTTGCATGATACGCATGCGCGCCACTTTCATAAGCCTGCATTATCTGGAACCATTTTTTCAGGTCCATGGCGAAACTGGTATTTTCAGTTTTCTCCAGCCTTGTTAATGCATCGTTGCTGAGCATGACCAGACCGGCACAAGGAGGCCCGCTCCAGCCTTTTTGCGGCGCTGAAATCAATACATCAACCCCGCATTTTTGCATATCTACCCATAGCGTTCCGGATGCGATGCAATCGAGCACAAACAGGCCACCCACCGCGTGCACGGCATCACTAACCGCGCGTAAATAGTCTTCCGGCAATATCATGCCCGATGAGGTTTCGACGTGCGGAGCAAATACCAGCGCGGGTTTCTCTGCTTTGATTGTCGCTACCACTTCTTTTATCGGTGCAGGCTGGAACGGTGATTGTGTTTCATCCGCGAGTTGTCTGGCTTTCAAAACGATGTGCTCTGACGGTATATCTCCCATTTCAAAAATTTGCGTCCAGCGAAAACTAAACCAGCCATTGCGAATTACCAGGCACTTTTGCCCGGTCGCAAACTGGCGCGCCACCGATTCCATACCAAAAGTTCCGCTACCCGGCACGACAATCGCGGCCCGGGCATTGTAGACATCCTTTAAGGTTGAGGAGATATCCTTCATCACCGTCTGGAATGACCGGGACATGTGGTTCAGAGCGCGGTCAGTGTAGACCACTGAATATTCGAGCAGACCATCGGGGTCTACGTTGGGTAGTAGTGCGGGCATTGGGGATTCCTGGGTTAAAGTTTAAGAAATAGTAGCCTTCGCAATGGTGGGTACGCTACGCTTATGCCACCCTACTTCGAGACGCCGTTGCAATGTGGCCCATAAAATTATAATAGCGTAGCGCATCCGCCATAAATTAGATAACGAGGCTATTCTACCTTCCACGGCGGCGGCTGTTTAGCAAAAAATGCACGGATTCCCTGTTGCGCTTCATCTCCATCCCAGGCATCGGCTAATTGTTCTATCAAATAACTCTGCGGCTCGTCCAGATCGTCTCTATCGAGCCGGGCCAACATCTGCTTGGTTCTGGCGACGGCCCCCGGCGCACAATTCAGGACCTGTTTTAACTCATGCTCGACCGCATGCTCAAGCTCATCAGCCGTAACTACTTTATCCAGCAAACCCAGTTTCCCGGCCGTATCAGCATCAAACATACAGGCGTTTAGTGCTACTCGCCGGGTTTTTGCGGGGCCGATTTTACGCAGCACATAAGGTGTAATATTAGCTGGCACCAGTCCCAGGCGTGTTTCAGTCAGGGAAAAACGGGCCGAATCAACGCTAATCACAATATCGCAGGCGCACATAAGACCGATACCGCCCGCGAATGAGGATCCGTTCAAAGCTGCAATGACCAGCTTGGAAGATTGGTCTACTGACGAGAGCAGAATGGATAAACGTTTACTTTCAGCAATGCGCTGCTCACGTGTTCTATCCAGATTCGATTCCATCCATTTTAGATCCGCGCCAGCACAGAAACTCTTGCCCGAACCGCAGATCACTACCGCTCTGATGCTTTCATCCTGTTCAATTTCTTTAAGCGCAGCGGATATTTCTGTCATCATCAACACGCTCATTGCGTTGTGCTTTTCCGGTCTGTTGAGCGTCAACCGGGCGATCTGATTTACATCTAGTTCCAGTTTTATTTCTTCGTATTTCATTCGTTTATCCAGTTTATATCTTTGGGCGCGAAGAGCTTATAGTTGGGCAGACCCGGCGTACTACGGGCATTGATTTTTCCCGGGAAACGATTTTTGAGCCCTCTGGCCCGTGCCTGCTCTGCCTGCCCGGCCTTAGCCATTAGTGGAACAGTCTCAAAACAACAATCAACGTCATTGAGTATAGCCTGCCAGTGGCAAAGTGGCTGATCACTAAACAGATCCTCCAGTTCGCCAATCAGTCTGATTTGAGGCATGGAATCCGCCTGCCGTTTGACCCATTCAGGTCTACTCACGGCCGCACAAAATGCTGACCAGAATTTTGCTTCCACTGCAGCCAGCGTAACAAAGCGATGATCCGCAGTTTCATAAATATTATAGTACGCTGCATCTCCAGATATTGAACGACTATCCGCATCGCAATCAAGCAGGTATTGCCAGGCGAGAACCGGGTCTACCAGGCTCATGTCCAGATAACAGCCCCGCCCGGTTTTTTCCTGTTGATATAAGGCAGCCAGCATCCCACTCAAAGCCTGCAGCGCACCAACATGGTCCACTACGGGTGGAAAGATAAAGGCTGGTTTTGTTCCTTCGCCGCTATAAAGACCCGCCCTGGCACCGTATCCCAAATCATGCCCGCCTCGTAACGCATCCGGGCCATCCTGACCAAATCCAGACAGGCTGCAAACGATTAATTTCGGATTGATATTCGTCAGGTTCTCTGCACCAAATCCCAGTCGTTTTAGCGTACCCGGGCGAAACCCTTCAAGCAGGATATTGGCATCGGACAACAATTCTTTAAAGGTCGTATTGCCTTCTTTTTGTTTAAGATTTAGCTCCACGATATTTTTGCCACGATTCAGATGCGTATAGAATGCAGATATTTGCCCCTCCTTTGCACCGAAGGAACGCATCGGGTCGCCTCCGGGTGCTTCTACCTTGATCACCTCTGCACCCAGCTCAGCAAGTTGTAAGCTGGCATAAGGGCCGGGGATATACTGGCTTAGGTCCAGGACACGCACGCCTTTCAGCAGTTTGGTTTGGCCCGGCAGATTCATGGAGTTCGACGTAGGACAGATAAGCATAGCGCATCTACCGATAATATTAATAACTGGATGCCCCTGGTAGATGCGCTGCACTTATCTACCCTACTTATTGTCTTGCGTAACAAACATGGAGTTAGCATCATCAGGTTCTATTGTCGCTCTATTTAATTAATTTAGAATGCATGGTCACAACGTCACAAATAAGTTGCGCGTGCCAGATATTTTATTCCAGGGATCTATAATGCTGTTTACCATACTGATTTTGTATTTACAAAGACTAGTGAAGAAAACCAGCAAGAAAGTACTTTCTGAAATTAACTTTTCCGTGTCGCTAGAATAACGCCCATTGCGGCTACAGCCATCCCTCCCCATGCCAGTAATGGCATTTCTTCGTCTAGCAATATCCAACCGAATAATGCAGCCAGTGGTGGAACTAAAAACATTAAGGATGATACTTTTGACACGTCTCCCGTACGTATCATTGCTACCAGTAAACTTATAGCAATAATTGAATTACCAATGACCAGGTAGCCTAAAGCCGCAAATAAGGTTCCTGTCCATTCTATCCGCATTGTTTCCAGAAAAAATGCAGCGGGTAATACAACTATAAATCCCGCTGCGTATTGGACCATATTAGAAACAACAGGATGATGTTGAATACCAAAACGCTTTTCATACAATACGCCAGCGGTTATACCCAATAAGCCTAAAGTACTGAATGTAATGCCTGGTATTGTGGGTGGCTCTATATCTGAACGTATGATAATTACGGTCAACACGCCTATTAGCCCTAATATCAACCCTAACCAGCGACCTGGGCTAACGCTTTCCCGGGCAAATTTCGGTGCCGAAATAGCGACTAATATTGGCTGTAATGACATAAATATTGCCAATACGCCCGCGGCTACTCCTGACCTGAAAGCCCACCAACAAAATCCAAAATAGATGGCTTGAACTAATACGCCCACCACAATCAAATGGAACCACTGGCTCAAGCCATTGGGCAGCTTAGGCCTAAGGAATAGATAAAATGGCAGCAATATGCATACCACTAAACCAAATCGAACTGATAAGAGCGTTAAGGGTTCTGCATACTGTAATGCCACCTTTGCAACACCATAACCACCAGCCCATAGTAATGTAAAGATTACTGGAGCTGCAATCAGCCAAAGTGGTTTTCTATTTGAAATCAAACCCTTTCTCATTCTGAAACAGGAGTACAGTGAGCATGTCCGCTACAGTTAGACACAGCAACACCAAACATATGGATGCGACTATTTAAAAATTAAGATACTCTTGTGAATTATAGTTTTTCACTGTACTCCCCTGATTATTATGAATAACTTTAAGTTACTAAAAAATATTTTTCAATTGTAAACCCTGATATCTTCAATAACCAGACCATCGTTAGGCAAACTACCTGTTGTGACCAGTTCAATTTCTCCGCGTAGCTTGCATTTATCGCGCAAGGCTTCACCGATGCGCTGCGCCAAACCATCCGACTGGCTGCTTACTTCGCACTTTAGAAACATCTGATCCTTTTCATCTATCCAGTCTATGGTCAGGCGCGCTTTGCTTATTTCCGGAACGCTGCCCACCACCGCGGCGACCTGTTCAGGATGCACAAACATGCCACGGATTTTAGCGGTTTGGTCGGCGCGTCCCATCCAGCCCTTAATGCGGCGATTGGTTCGCCCGCAGTCACTCATTCCGGGCTCTATGGCGGACAAATCACCTGTTGCAAATCGAATCAGCGGGTAATCAGGATTAAAGGTAGTCACCACCACTTCACCCACTTCGCCATCCGGCAGCAGGTCACCGCTGCCCGGGCGTACGATTTCCAGATACACGCCTTCGTCAATAATCAGGCCTGAATCGGCGGAAGATTCATAGGCAATCAGGCCCAAATCAGCCGTAGCATAACACTGCAAGGCCAACACACCCTGCCCCGCTAAATACTCACGCGTACTGGGAGGGAAGGCTTCACCCGAGACCAGCGCCTTTTTCAGGCCGGAAACGTTGATATCCTTCTCTTGTGCTTTTTCCAGAAGGATTCTAAGAAAAGACGGCGTACCGATATACCCATCCGGTTGAAGATCCGCCATGGTCTGTAGCTGTAGATCGGTTTGGCCTACGCCTGCAGGAATAACCGTACATCCTATTTGATGGGCAGCAGTATCCACCATCGATCCGGCAGGTGTCAGGTGATAGGAGAACGCCGAATGTATCAGGTCATTCTTTCGAAACCCGGCTGCATAAGCAGCCCTGGCCATACGCCAGTAATCGGGGCGCTGAGTACCCGGCTCGTAAATCGGTCCGGGTGAGGCAAATACATAGCGTAAATCTCCCGATTTAAGGGCTGTCAGACCGCCAAATGGGCGATTCGCCTTTTGCCTGGATATCAGGTCTGATTTACGGGTGATGGGTAGTTGCGAAAATGCCCCGGCATCGCCCAGGGTTTCTGGATCGATCTTCGACAGGCTATCCGCGTATGCAGGCGCATTTCGTTTTGCGTAATCAACCTGCCGTTTAAGCGCCGCAAACTGCTCAGTTTCGCGCTCTGCAGGCGCCCGGGTTTCTAATGAGTCAAAATAATCTGACATGATGCCCTCTAGAACGTACCTGGATCACTAAGCTGGTCCCGAAAACGCTCTTGTAGGGTGGATAAGCGTTAGCGCATCCACCGTTCTAATTAATTGGTGGATGCGCTTACGCCCAAACTAATGGTCTGGCACCCTACGAACTACGAACTACTAAAATACGGTTAGTTTATGGTTAATTCAACCAGCGCTTTCTACGCCGATACTGCTTCACATTTCTAAAGCTCTTGCGTTCACCGCCACTGAGACCGAGGTAAAATTCTTTCACATCCTCGTTATTTTGCAGTTCCTCCGCTTTACCATCCATCACCACGCGACCGTTCTCCAGAATGTAACCGTAGGTTGCATAGCGCAGAGCCACGTTGGTATTTTGTTCAGCCAGCAAAAATGTCACGCCTTCCTGCTGATTTAATGTTTTTACAATTTGAAATATTTCTTCTACTAATTGTGGAGCAAGCCCCATTGAGGGTTCATCCAGTAACACCACCTTAGGATTAGCCATCAAAGCCCGGCCAACCGCGATCATTTGCTGCTCACCTCCAGAGGTATAACCAGCCTGGCTTCTTCGCCGTTCGCGCAGCCGGGGAAAATAGGCATACACCTTTTCCAGCGAATCTGCGATCGCTTTGCGCCCGTCCCGGCGCGTGTAAGCGCCCGTCATCAAGTTTTCTTCAACGGTTAAATGTTCAAAACAATGCCGCCCTTCCATGACCTGAACCACGCCGCGATTAACCAGTTCTGCCGGGTTCAGGCTTTCCACCTGATCGCCCATGAACTCGATCGATCCTTTGGTGACCTCTCCGCGCTCGGATTTCAGTAAATTTGAAATAGATTTAATGGTGGTGGTTTTACCCGCCCCATTGGCGCCCAGTAGGGCCACAATTCCGCCTTCAGGTACTTCCAGAGAAACACCTTTTAACACCAGTATGACGTGATCGTAGATCACCTCGATGTTATTCACGCTGAGAAC